>NZ_JBHSTW010000018.1:0-513844 GCF_042660305.1 Rothia nasimurium | reverse complement strand
GGGCGAGTTGGTGTTCTGTTGTCATGGTGTTATTTTCTCCTGTTGGGGTTGGGAGGGTTTACACCGTTTTCCTGACAGTCCCGGAACTGGCGTTCGCTAGGGAAAATAAACTTCTCCGGTAAACACAAACGTGCAGGTTTCAATCATCAGGTTATCTGCACCGTTGATGGGAAACTCCTTGTCATCACGGATCAACTGCCTGGTGCCAGGCATGATGCTTTTGCCTTTAAGGAACACGGTCTTGAGAAGTATCTAGGTGAGACCACTCTGGCGGATAAGGGCTACGTCGGTTTGGGGCTACTGACCCCGACCAAGCGTAAGCCTGGGCTGAAAATGCCCAAGGTTGTTAAAGATAACAATCGTGTCATCAATAAGTTGCGGGCGGTGGTGGAGCGTGTGATTGCGCAGATTAAGACCTGGCGTGTTTTGCATTCGGTTTTTCGTCGGCCGTTGGGTGTTTATGGGCGGGTGTTTTCGGTGGTGAGGGGGTTGGTGTTTTTGGCTGCTGGGCACCCCTTATGAATAAGCCTCACAGTAAATCATCTTTATCGGTCAAGGCCCCGGGCGGCCAGGGCGTCGCCGGTTTCTTGGGCGTAGGCCACTGTGGCAATCACTAGGGGAATGAAAAGCCGGAACTGGGCGACCTTGATCCCGCGGGCGGCCACCGCCGCCTGAATCAGCTGCCAGCTATCCATAATCACCGGAATAGAACGCACCATCAGGGCCAGAGCCAGCCCCACCCGCTCAGGGGAGCCGCCTACCCACTTCAGGGGGGTGCACAGCCAGATAAACCCGTCAATCAACACCGGCATAGGGGTCGACCACAGCAGCACCTTTGAAGCTGCAATCATGGTGAGCAGGGTCAGAAGGACGTCCGCCCCCGACTCAATCTTGACGCTCACCAGGTAGTAGACCAACAGAATCGCCAGCAACCAGGAAAGAGAAACCAGGGACTGCACCCAGGTGCGCCAGGGAATTTTTGCCAGGGCCCCAAGAGTCAGCACCAGCACGAGGGCTGCAAGGCCAAACCCCCAGTGGCTGGTAGCTGCCAGGTAGATGCCCAGCAGAAGAATGAAGACACCTTTGACCCACAGGGGTGCACGGTGCACCGGGGTGCCGAGGGGCTGGTAGGTGCCAAAGAGCTGGTTGGCAATGTTCACACATGCCCCCCGGGACGTTGGGGCTCAGCAGATTCAGGTGGGGCAGGGAAGTCCGTGGCACACCAGCGCTGGTAATCTGCCAGGACGTCTGCCGCCGGCCCCTGCGCCAGCAGGCGGCCCTCGTGGATGACGATTGCCTCATCGCAGGTAGCTGCCAGGTCAAGGTCGTGGGTGGAGATGACCTGCTGCTGGGGAAGCGAGTCGAGCAGGTCAAATAGCCTCAACCTATTCTTGAGGTCTAAAAGCGTTGTGGGTTCATCTAAAAGTAGAACCTTAGGGTTCACTGCAAGTACAGCAGCTAGGGCGGTCAACTGCTTTTCACCGCCTGAGAGGTTATAGACAGAGTCAAAAGCGCGGTGCTCAACCCCGCGCTCAGCAAGGGCCTCCAGAGCAGCGGCGCGGCGGGCGTCCTTGCCCTTGATGTGCTGAAGGGAGAGCTCGACATCCTCAACCCCCGTCGGCATCACCAGCTGGGCGCCGGGGTCTGAAAAGAGCATACCCACCCGCGAGCGCACCGCAGGTAGATGCTCGCTCACGCTCACCCCGTGTACGGTGACCTCGCCCGAGGTGAGCTGGGAGAGCCCGTTGAAGAGTCGTAGGAAGGTTGACTTGCCCGAGCCGTTGAGGCCGAGCACTGCGGTGCGTGGGGCAGAGAGCTCCACGGTGATGTTGTGTAAGAGAGTGCGGTCGCTGGTGCCGGTATCAACGGTAACGGTGGCTGAGTGGGTGGCAAGCAGCCCGTCGTCCGAAAACCGAGCCGACGGGCTTGTAGCGCTTGCGCGTGAAGAGCGAGAAAAAAACACGGGCTCTATCGTACCTAGCGGCGGGCCAGGGTGGGGAAGGCCCGGTGCACAGCCAGGGTAACCAGCACGGCTACCAGGCACTTAATGAGATCGCCGGGGATGTAAATCAGGGCAGCGGCAACGGCAGCACCCAGCTCAAGGTCGGCGTTGATCATCATGCCGGCAACACCAAAGACCTGGATGATGGCAAAACCTGCGAGCACAGCCACCACAAAGGCTCCAAACAGGCCGGCCCCGCTCATACGGCGGCGCAGGGCTGCGTAGGCAAGCCCACCGGTAACCAGGGCACCGGGAATAAAGCCCAGCAGGTAGCCAAAGGAGGGAGAGACAATGGTGCCGAAGCCGCCGCGTCCGCCCGAGAAAACCGGAAGGCCAATCAGGCCAGCGACGACATACAGGGTAACGGCAAGGGCAGCGCGGGTGCCACCTAAGGTCAGGGCTGCGATGTAAATCGCCAGGGTCTGGAGGGTAATCGGAACAGCGGCCGGGCCCACCGGAATAGCGGGCAACAGGGCACATACGGTAATAAAAGCGGCAAAAACAGCGATAAGAGCCAGATCGCGACCGGGATTGGCAGCGGCGCGCGCCGGGCGCGCGGAAGTCTGTGATGATGTCATGCCCACTACTATAAACAGGTTTTGAACACCGTTCAAAAACTCTGCCTTTCTTTCACTTCTGTGACGCCAGCCCGAACCAACGCCCCGGTGGCCCTTCCAACATCGACCAGCACCACACCGGGGCGGTAAGATAGATAGCTGGCCAACCCACCCCCCCCACCCAAGGAGCAGACCCGTGCTGTCAGTCAACAACCTCGAACTGCGAGCTGGCGCTCGCCTGCTCATGGAGGACGTCACCTTCCGCATCGATAAGGGCGATAAGGTTGGCCTCGTGGGTCGAAACGGCGCCGGTAAAACCACCATGACCAAGGTGCTGGCCGGGCTGACCCTGCCCGCTGACGGTACCGTCACCCGCGGCGGCACCATCGGCTACCTGCCCCAGGACCCCAAGGTCGATGACATGACCCAGCTCGCCAAGGACCGCATCTTCTCGGCCCGCGGCCTGGATGGGGTTGCCCGCAAAATGCGCCAGGCCCAGGAAATGATGGCTAGCGAAGACCCCGCAGAGCACGCCAAGGGCATGCGCCGCTACGACCGGCTCGAAGCTGAGTTCATTGCCGGTGGCGGCTATGCGGCCGAGTCTGAGGCAGCTACCATCACCGCCAATCTTGACCTGCCCGAGCGCGTCCTCAACCAGCCCCTCTCCACCCTCTCCGGTGGTCAGCGCCGCCGCGTCGAACTGGCCCGCATTCTCTTTGCCAACGCAGACACCATGCTGCTCGATGAGCCCACCAACCACCTGGACGCCGACTCGGTAGTCTGGCTGCGCGAGTTTTTGAAGAACTACCAGGGCGGCATCCTGGTCATCTCCCACGACGTGGAACTGATGGAACTGGTGGTCAACAAGGTCTTCTACCTGGATGCCAACCGCTGCGTCATCGATATCTACAACATGGGCTGGAAGAACTACCTGCTGCAGCGCGAGCAGGACGAGGCCCGCCGCAAGCGCGAGCGCGCCAACGCCCAGAAAAAGGCCTCGGCCCTGATGGAGCAGGCCAACAAGATGCGCGCCAAGGCAACCAAGGCGGTTGCAGCCCAGCAGATGATCAAGCGCGCCGAAAAGCTCATGCGCGGGCTGGAAGAAGAGCGCCAGGTTGATAAGGTGGCCGCGATTCGCTTCCCCGACCCTGCCCCCTGTGGCAAGACGCCCCTGTCGGCGACGGGGCTGTCCAAGAGCTACGGCTCCCTCGAAATTTTCACCGATGTCGACTTGGCGATTGACCGAGGCTCGCGCGTGGTGGTGCTGGGCTTTAACGGCGCCGGTAAGACCACCCTGCTGCGCATGCTGGCTAAGAGCACCCAGCCCGATACCGGCGAGGTCATCTACGGCCACGGGGCCAAGGTGGGCTACTTTGCCCAGGAACACGAAATTCTGGATCACGACCGCACCGTCTTTGAGAACATGAAGTCGGCGGCCCCCGACCTCGATGACACCCGCGTCCGCACTATTCTCGGCTCCTTCCTCTTCTCGGGGGATGATGTCGATAAGCCCGCCGGTGTGCTCTCCGGCGGTGAGAAGACCCGCCTGTCGCTGGCAACCTTGGTGGCCTCGTCCGCCAATGTTCTGCTGCTCGATGAGCCCACTAACAACCTCGACCCGGCCTCGCGCGAAGAGATTTTGAACGCCCTGAAAAACTATCGGGGGGCCATTGTAATGGTCTCTCACGATGAGGGGGCAGTTGAGGCCCTTGACCCCGAGCGCGTGCTACTGCTGCCCGATGCGGTAGAAGATTTGTGGAGCAAGGAATACCAGGACCTCATCTCCCTGGCTTAGGCAGGAACGAGCGGACGCCCGCCCCGCCCGGTAGCTGACCGGGCGGGGCGGTCTTGTATCAGCCCCCTTCTTTGGTCCGTACAAATAGGCTTGTGTGTCTGTTTCTTACACAAGCCCACTGTTGGGGCCACCACACTCTACGAAAAAGACCTGTGTGTTTCGTGGGTTTTTCTTCGCCAAACAAAGGTCACGAAATGATAACGGGCCTATTTCGCTAGTGCAGGGCGGGCCGGGCGGCGTAGAGTAAATACCAGCTTCGGAAGCCAATCTTCCCCAGCTGCACCTCAAGAACACCGCCTCACCGATGAGGCGGCACACAAATCCAACACCGACGTTGGGCCGAACCTTGAAAGGATGATTCAATGCTGGAATCACACGACGTACGTTACCCCGAAATCGCTGAAGAGGGCGTAGAGGTCGACGTTTTCTGGACCGAAGACTAAACATCGTTCGCCTCAGCGGCACAGATATATTTTTGTTTTCCTTCCCACCCCACCTCATGAGTGACTACATAGAAGTGATACACGGGTGAAAGACAGGGGCCCGGCACCATATGGTGCCGGGCCCCTGTTGTTGCCTGAAGTCTTAGGCTCCTGTGAAGAAGCCGCTGATCAGCTGGGTGGGGTAGCTGGTGAGGAAACCGAAAAAGGCCAGGGTGTAGGCCCCGATATAGACGGTTAGGGCTGCGGTGAGGAAGTTCTCGCGGGCTGAGCCAGCATCACCCAGGATAGGTAGGGCCATGTAGCCGCTCTTGCGCCAGAGCTTGCTGGGCACAACGGGCTTGATGGTGACGGGCCAGAAGGGGTTAACCCCGCGGGTGGTCAGGGCATCACCCAGAATGTGGGCGGTCGCCCCGGTAAGAACCGCCCAGGGCATCAGAGCCAGTGAATCGGTATAGATGGTTCCGGCAATAACCGCGAGCGCCCCCAGCCAGCCCCCCGGTGCCTTGAAGGTGCGCAGGGCCAGGCCGCCAGCAAAACCGGCTAGAGCCAGAGCTAGGACGGGGATACCCGCGTAGGTCAGGCGGTCGGCAAAAAAGGCCAGGGCCCAAAAGGCTGCTAGGCCAACCAGAGAATGGGTTCCCTTGCGGTGGCCGCCCGAGAGCCGCCCCACCAACAGGGCAACCCAGCGACTGACCGGCGGAATCGAGTGGGCGATGGTGCCGTTATGGTGATCAATATCGGGGAGCATGCCCGCACCGGCAGCCGCTAGGGTAGTGACGGCCAGAGTGGTGGGGTCATCAATGCCCAAGACTCCCGCCTCGTTGAGGGCTAGCCAGGCTGCTGCTGCGCTAATGGAGTGGGAATAACCCATCATGATGGTGCGATCCTTATGAATAATCCTCTGGAAGTGAAAGCACCACTTTAACACAGTTTCGAATATTTGTTCTAAAAGGACGCCGGTGGTCACGGAGTGAGCATAGCTGGGGGGTGTTCGCCCAGAGCGAGCAAGAAGCGTAGACTGAAACTAGGACCACCCCGCCCCGGCAGCCCTGCCGGGGGCGAGCGTCCTTACACCCACCACAACTACATACCGAAAGTCCTTCGTTGAACGAACATACCCAAGGGTCAGACCCCCAGACCCCTGCTGAAACTTCAACCGACATGCTCTACCAGATCGACGACACCCCACCCCTCGGTGTCTCTATCCTGCTAGCGCTCCAACACATCCTGGCAGCCTTCGCTGGAATCATCGCAGTACCCCTGGTCGTCTGTACCGCCCTCGGCTTTAACGTCGCCCAAACCTCACTGATGGTCAGCGCCTCCATCTTCGTCGCGGGCCTCACCACCTTCATCCAGTCCCGCGGCATCGGCCCCGTGGGCGCTCGCGTGCCCGGCATGATGGGCACCGACTTCACCTTCGTCAACCCCACCATCGCGGTTGGCTCCCAGTTCGGCATGGCCGGAATCGTGGCCGCCACCATCAGCGCCTCACTGGTTGAGATTGTGCTCTCCCGCTTCATTAAGCCCCTGATGCGCTTCTTCCCGCCGCTGATTACCGGTACCGTGGTGGCCCTCATCGGCATCACCCTGCTACCGGTCTCCATGGACTGGGCAGCAGGCGGTGCGGGCTCCGAAGACTACGGCTCCTTGCAGAACCTCACCATCGCCTTCGGCGTCATGGCCCTCACCCTCGCAATCGCCCACTTTGGCCGCGGTATTCTGCGCGCTGCTGCCGTCTTTATCGGCATGGTCGCCGGCTACCTGGTCTGCATTCCCCTGGGCCTAGTTGACCTTTCTGTCGTCTCAGACGCCGCCTGGTTCGCCCTGCCCAACATCTTCGCCTACGGCCTGCACTTTGACCTGGCCTCCACCCTGGCCTTCGTCCCCGCCTACATCGTCTCCACCATCGGAACGGTCGGCATCATGATGGCTATCGGCCAGGCCTCCGGCGCCACACTCGACAGCAAGCGCGTCTCTAACGGCGTACTTGCGGACGGCGTCGGCTCAGCTTTAGCAGGCGCTTTCGGCGCGGGCCCCAACACCGCCTTCTCCCAGAACGTCGGCCTGATTACCCTCACCAAGGTAGCCTCCCGCCGCGTCATGATTACCGCAGGCATTATCCTGGCTATCCTTGGCGTCTTCCCCAAGCTCTCAGCCCTGATTTCCGTGATGCCCCAGCCCGTCCTCGGTGGTGCAGGCGTCATCATGTTCGGTCTGGTCGCTGCTCAGGGCATCAAAACCCTCACCACCATCGAACTGGGTGACCGCGAACTGCTCATCGTCTCGGTGGCCTTCGCCCTGGGTATTGGCGTGACTGTGCGCCCCGACATGCTCGCCAACCTGCCCACCGCCCTGCAGATGATTCTCTCCTCCGGCATCTCCACCGGAACCCTGGCAGCCCTGCTGCTCAACATCATCCTGGTTGACCGAAAGAAGAAAACCGCATGAAACTCCTCGAAGACCGCATCCGCCGCGACGGCCGCATCCTGCCCGGCAACATCCTCAAAGTCGACCAGTTCGTCAACCACCAGGTCGACCCCCAGCTCATGATGGACATGGGCCGCGACTTCGCCGAGCACTTCAAGGACGCCGGAATCACCCGCGTCCTCACCCTCGAAGTCTCCGGCATCTCTATGGCCATGACCGCCGCCCTGCACCTGGGTGTGCCCATGGTCTTTGCCAAGAAGATTTCCTCCAAAACCCTCTCCACCGACACCTACCACTCCAAGGTCTTCTCGTACACCAAGAAAATTGAGTACGACATCCGCATCGACAAGCGTTTTGTCACCCCCGAAGACCGCATCCTGATTATCGATGACTTCCTCGCCAACGGCCAGGCCCTGCACGGCCTAACCCACCTCTGCGAACAGGGCGGGGCCCAGGTAGCCGGCATCGGTATCGCCATCGAAAAGGTCTTCCAGGGCGGCGGCAAAGAATTCCGCGACCGCGGCTACGACGTCTACTCCCTGGCCATGATCGACCACTTCACCGACGACGGGGTGGTCTTTACCCACGAGGTAGAAAAAACCCAGTAGCACAGCAAGCAGCTCAAGAAAATGCTCCCCTCCACCTGAAGCGGTGGAGGGGAGCATTTTCTTTTCTCAATCACCCACAAAGCCTAGCGGTAGAGCTGCTCATCGAGCAGGGCGTCCTCCACCTCTTCATCGGTAATCTTCTTACTGCGCTTAGGGGCCTTAGGGCGCACAATGGACTTCATATGCGCGGGCATATCATCCACAAACTCCATGCGGCGGCGCACCACCTCTTCGTCCTCATCGCCGATATAGGTGCCATCAGCATCGTAGAACTGACCAAAATAGGCCTCAAGCTCAGCGGCAACCTGCGCATCGAGCTCATCGTTACGTACCTTCTGGCGGGCAGACCAGAAATAGGCAATATAGAACATGGCCGCAAAACAGTACCACTGCACCGAATACGACAGGTTCGGCCCGTAATCTTCCTCCGGCTTATCCTTAGCAACCGGGGCGCTCGCCGGGGCCGGGCTCTCAGAAGCCAGCACACCGTAATTGACCGTGTCAACATCAAGACCGGTCACCTCAGCAACCTCGGGAAGGTCAATACTGCTAATCTGCCCATCCACCGATGAAGCACCCGTATCAATCTCACCCTCCACCAGGCGAACCGTAATCGTCACCTGCCCAGCCGGGGGAGCAGGCACCGGAGAAGCCGTCGAACCGGCATCCCCAAACGCAGCCTCCATCCAGCCGCGGTTGACCACCACAATATGGCCCTGATCGGTCTGGAAAGGTACCAGCACCTCATACCCGTTCAACCCGTTATAGGGCCGATTGCGCACCAGCAACTGGTGCTCACTCAGGTACTGGCCGGTCATGGTCACCGGCTGCCAGCGCAGCTCAGAATGAGCGGACGCAAACAGGCTAGAATCGTCCGCAAAATCCAGGGGAGCGGCATCATAGTTCTGCGAAATACGCTCATTCGAAAAATCAAGCGCCTCCTTGCGGCTCATCTGCCAGCTCGCCAAATACAGGCACACCAGCGAGGCGACCACCGTCAGCACAAACAGGCCAACCCACTTACCAGAGAGCAAAAAACCGTATTTCTTCACAAGCAACCACCCTATCCCAGAGGGACAGTCTGCTTCCAAAAACTACGCGCCACCAAAAAATCCTGCAAATACTGCACGTGCTCCTCACAGGCCGCCCAGCTCTTGAGCCGCTCCGGGGCATGCACCTTCGGGTTATTCCACAGCACCTCAAAACGAGCCTGCTCCTGGCAGCCCTTACGGCTACACTTCACAAACTCAGGCCCCTGGCCACTACCATCGGCCTGCCCCTGATTCAAAGAACCTAAAATATCCACCCGCTACTCCTTACCGTCCTCATCAAAAACCACTTCACCATCAATAATCACCGGATCACCAGAACCCTCAGCCGCAGAATCTGCCGGGTGAGCGCTCGCCTGGGTGCGGCTACCAGCTGGCCCACCGGCGTCCGCCCCCTCAGCTGCAGCGGCACGAGCCGCCCGATCAGCCTGAGCCGCCTCAATAGCAGCCTGCTGCTCCGGCGGCAGCATGGCAGAAAAACCGCCACCACCCTGCTTAGCCTCACCGTTAGCCACCACCACAGCCGTCCAAGGAATAATCGCAGCCGCCGCCAGGCACACCCACTGCCACACACCGTCCACCATCACCGCAGCAATAATAAAAACAATGCGCAAAAACATCTTGAAGGCATACACCTTAGCCCGCGAACTAACCCCCACCGACTGCCGCTCAGCAGCGTCCGTAATCTCAAAAACCTCAGAATCGCCCGAAGAATACCCGGCAGCCTTCAAATCCTCAGCAGTCCAATACTTCTGCGCCACCGGCACCCTCCTCACACAGGCTCAAACTCACCCCACCAGTCTACCCCTCGCACCCACACCCCGCCCGACCCCCTAACCAAACCCGCCAGGCCAAATAACACGCGCCTACTTGAACAAACCACCACTTTTTTCTCAAGAGCGTAAGATAGGGGCAGAAACAAAACCCCACAACAAGGTGAAACAATGACCAACCCCACCGTACTCATCACCGGCGGCAACCGCGGCATCGGCCACGCCATCGCCACCGAATTCAAAAAAGCCGGCTACAACGTCGCCATCACCTACCGCAGCGGCGAACCCCCCGCCGACTTCTTCGCTGTCAAAGCTGACGTCACCGACTCAGCCTCCATCGACGCAGCCTTCACCGCCGTCGAAGCAGAATTTGGCCCCGTCGGCGTCGTCATCGCCAACGCAGGCATCACCAAAGACACCCTGCTCATGCGCATGAAAGAAGACGACTTCACCTCCGTCATCGACACCAACCTCACCGGCGCCTTCCGCGTCGCCCAGCGCGCCACCAAGGGCCTACTCAAAAACAAGGGCGGCCGCATCATCTTCATATCTTCCGTCGTCGGTCTCTACGGCAACCCCGGCCAGGTCAACTACTCCGCCTCCAAAGCAGGCCTCGTCGGTATGGCCCGCTCCATCACCCGCGAACTCGGCGCCCGCAACATCACCGCCAACGTCATCGCCCCCGGCTTCATCAAAACCGACATGACCGAGGAACTCTCCGACGACCTCAAAAAGCAGTACACCGACTCCATCCCCGCCCGCCGCTTCGCCAAACCCAAAGAAATCGCCGACGTAGCCCTCTTCCTCGCCTCCGACGCCGCAGGGTACATCTCAGGTGCCGTGATTCCCGTCGATGGTGGCCTGGGTATGGGGCACTAATACAGCAGCCTGGCCGGTGTGTGCCCGTCCGCGACCCTCTCACCCCTCCCAGGCTGCTGTGTACGCCAGAGCAGGGGCGGTAGCTCCCCGGCAGCCGGCTGGCTGGGGCTGGCATGAATCGCATGTGAGCGCTAGCGAACCGGCGAGAAGGTTAGCCGGCAGAGGGGAGCTACCGCCTATCGCTCCTTAAACAAATCATTTGTACAACGCTTATAAGGACTAAGAATGTCACTTCAGAACAAGACCATTATCATTACCGGTTCCTCCCGCGGCGTGGGCGCAGATACCGCCCAGATTCTTGCCGCCCAGGGAGCCAACATCATCGTCAACTACCGCTCCAAGGCACCCCGTGCCACCAAGGTTGTTGCCTCCATTGAAGAAGCCGGCGGCAAGGCCGTTGCTGTACAGGGCGACGTGACCAAGGCTGAGGACGCCACCGCCCTGATAGAGGCTGCCATCGAGAACTTCGGCTCCCTGGACTACCTCATTCTCAACGCCTCTGGCGGCATGGAAGCCGGCATGCCCGACGACTACGCCATGGTGCTCAACCGCGACTCCCAGCTACGCCTGGCCCGCCTGGCAGCCGAAAAGATGCCTGAGGGCGGCCGCATCGTCTTTGTGACCAGCCACCAGGCCCACTTCATCCGCGAAGTAGAGACCATGCCCGAGTACAAGCCGGTTGCTGAGTCCAAGCGCGCCGGCGAGGACGCCCTGCTAGCAGAAATCCCCGCCCTCACTGAAAAGGGCATCTCCCTGGTGGTTATCTCCGCCGACATGATTGAAGGCACTGTCACCGCGGCCCTACTCAACCGCCTGCACCCCGGCGCCATTGAGGCCCGCCGCGAAGAAGCCGGCAAACTTTACACCGTCAACGAGTTCGCCCAGGAAGTTGCCAAGATGGTAACTGCCGACGTTGAAACCGGCCACATCGAGCTGGTCGGCGGCGCAGGCGGCTTCATCAAGTAGTTTCCTGTCGAACTTTGTACCGCACCCTGCCCATTTTTAAGGTTAAAAGTGGGCAGGGCATGGTACAAACCCGATGATTTCAGCACGTAAAAGGACGCTGGTAGCCACCTACCAGCGTCCTTTACCTATAGTGTGAGGGCAGCGCCCGCAAATCTTTAGAGCCCAGCGAAGTGGCGTACCGCGTCCAGGCGCAGGGTGTTGATCTGGGCGTCGGCGACCTCCAGCAGGGCAGTCTTGGCGTTGAAAGCAACACCCAGCTCTGCCTCAAGGATCATGAGCACATCGTTGGCACCATCGCCCACAGCAATGGTCTGGGAGGACTTAATATCGAACTCCTTAGCCCACTCCTTCAGCGACTCCTTCTTGACCTCACCGGTAATGACCTCGCCGGTGACCTTGCCGGTCAGCTTACCCTCGATGATCTCAAGGACGTTGGCGCGCGCCTTGGAAAGGTTCAGGTAGCCCGCCAGCGGGGAGAGCACCTGCACAAACCCGCCCGAGACCACGCAGACCTCGTGTCCGGCTGCCAGGAAAACCTCAACCAGCTTGGTAGCGCCGGGGGAGTACAGCACCTTGGAAGCCACCTCATCAATCACCGACTCCTCGAGACCGGCTAGGGTGGCAACCCGCTCACGCAAGGACGCCTCAAAATCGAGCTCCCCGCGCATCGCCCGCTCGGTCACCTCAGCGACCTCAGCGCCGCGTCCTGCCGCAGCTGCTAGCTCGTCAATGACCTCCTGACGGATCAGGGTAGAGTCAACATCCATAATGAGCAGCTTCTTCTCATCGTTGGCCAACTCAGCGGGCACCACATTCAGGTCAAAGCCCAGTGAGCGTGCCCCATCGAGCAGCCCCAGGGCGCCGCGGGCGTCCTCAACACCACCGCGCTCCCACGAAGCCGCAGCAATATAAACCGAGTAGGCCGGGCCCTCAGCCTCGCGCTCTACGCGAGAGGCAGGAACCTCCATCAAAAGACCCGACTCAAGCTCCAGGCCCTCAACCGCCTGCAGCGCAGCAACCAACTGCTCCTCGGTAGCAATCAGGGGGGCGTCCGCACGAGAAATAGCAACAATATTCACAGAAGTACTCATAGGCACCATTATCTACTAAAGTTGTGAACCATGGCATCAGTTCTTGAACTTAATAAGGTTACTGTCTCACGAAGCGGTAAGAACCTCATCCACAACATCACCTGGTCTGTCGAAGAAGGCGAACGCTGGGTCGTCCTTGGCCCCAACGGCGCGGGCAAAACCACTCTGCTCTCCATTGCCGCCGCCCGCCTGCACCCTACCCGCGGTGAAGTTGATATTCTCGATGAAATTCTCGGTGCTGTTGACGTTTTTGAACTGCGCCCCCGCATCGGTCTTTCCTCAGCCCCCATGGCCGCCCAAATCCCCGGCAACGAAACCGTGCTCGATGTCGTCATCACCGCAGCCTACGGTGTAGCAGGCCGCTGGAACGAAGAATACGACTCCTTCGACGACAACCAGGGCAAGGCCCTGCTCGACGACTGGGGGGTAGCCCACCTAGCTGACCGCCCCTTCGGCACCCTGTCTGAGGGCGAAAAAAAGCGCGTGCTCATCGCCCGCGCCCTCATGACCGACCCCGAAATGCTGATTCTCGATGAACCCGGCGCCGGCATGGACATCGCAGGCCGCGAAGACCTGGTCAAGCGCCTCACCCACCTGGCCCTCGACCCCTACGCCCCCGCCACCATCCTGGTCACCCACCACCTCGAAGAAATCCCCGCAGGCTTCACCCACGCCCTGCTCCTGCGCGAAGGCGAAATCGTAGCAGCAGGCCCCATCGAAGAAACCCTCACCCAGGCCAACGTCTCAGCCACCTACGGCCTCGACCTCGACCTGACCATTCACGAGTCCGGCCGCTACTCAGCCTTCGCCCGCTAGCTCCCAAGCATGAAACCCAAACAACTCACCCCCGAGCAGCTGGCAGAACGCTCAGCCCGCGTGACCGCCCTGCCCAACACACGCGCGCTCAGCACAGCCCCGAGCGAGGCCACCCGCTTCTACACGCACCTCACCGACGTCAAACTGCGCTCCATCAAAGAACCCGAATGGGGAATCTACATCGCAGAGTCCTCCAAGGTGATCCGCCGGGCGCTCGCCGCCGGGCACCGGCCTCTCTCGTTTCTCATGAGCGAAAAATGGGCCGATGACCTCATTGACGTGCTGCAGGAACACCCCGAGGTGCCCGCCTTTGTGGGAAGCGAGGACGAGCTGGAGCAGGTTACCGGCTTCGCCCTGCACCGTGGGGCCCTGGCCGCCATGGCCAGACCCGAGCCCGCCCCCTTGCAGACCCTGCTCGAGGGGGTGCGGCGCATCGCAATTCTAGAAGACATCGTGGACCACACCAACGTGGGCGCCATCTTCCGCTCAGCAGCCGCCCTCGACGTCGACCTGGTGCTGGTAACCCCGCGCTGCGCCGACCCGCTCTACCGGCGCTCAATCCGCGTCTCCATGGGAACCGTCTTCCAGGTACCCTGGGCCCGACTGGACTCCTGGCCCGGCGCCCTCGACACCCTGCACGCAGCGGGCTTCACCACCGCCGCGCTCGCCCTGGAAGAGGATTCTTTGAGCCTGACCGAACTGGCAGACCGCAAAGACGAGAAGCTAGCTCTGATTTTGGGCACCGAGGGGCACGGACTGGCCACATCCACCCTGGCAGCCACCCAGCACACCGTCATGATTCCCATGAGCCACGGGGTCGATTCCTTGAATGTAGCGGCCGCCTCAGCCGTTGCCTTCTGGGAAACCCGCCCAAAGATGGTAGAGTAGTTCCTCGGTTGTAAACCGCAACCACCGGTAGGCACCCGCCCCGGTAGCAACAAGATATGCACTGGCAAAATCCAGGGCACGAAGAAGGTAAATATCATGCAGGCTGGCATCCACCCTGAATACAACTACGTTCTCTTCCGCGACCTCGCATCAGGCGAGACCTTCCTGACCAAGTCAACTATGACTTCTCAGAAGACCGAAAAGTGGGAAGACGGCAACGAGTACCCCCTCGTAGAAGTTGAAATCTCATCAGCTTCACACCCCTTCTACACCGGCAAGCAGCGCATCATGGACGCCGCTGGCCGTGTTGAGCGCTTCAACGCTCGCTTCGCAAACTTCGGCAAGAAGGCCTAAGTTTACAGCCAGTCTATTCAGGCTTAATATCACACCCCGTGACCGTGATTTATCACGCGTTACGGGGTGTTTTTGTAGGTTCACTGCGTAGAATTGGGTTCGATTCACTCCGCGTACCGCACCCTTTTGCCGGGTAGGTGCGCCCCTTTTGAGATTAGTTAGGGAGGTACCGTGTCCGTCGAGGCTCACGAAGAACCTAAAAAGAAGAAAAGCAAAAAAGCCCTCTGGATTACCCTGCTCATTCTGCTGCTGATTCCGATTATCGCTGTGGGCGGCTACCTGTTCATGATCAATAAGGCCTGGAATAAGTCCGAGACCTTTGATAACGCCATGCCCAATGAGGACGGCACCGTCACCACCCCCCATAATGACGAGCTGCAGGCCCTGGTTGATCAGGCAGCTAACGCTACGATTACCAATGAGTCGGGCGCTACCCTAGAAAGCAACGTCTCTGAGGGTGATGCTAACGGCGACGGCATTTTGGATGCTGTAGCCGGTGGTGCTGTCACCGACCGCCCGGTCAACGCCGCCTCCACCGATATTCTGCTGCTGGGCTCTGATCAGCGCTCCGGTGCCGAAGCCCAGTATGTGACCGGTGCCCGTGCCGATACCATCATGGTGCTGCACATCCCTGAGGACGGCTCAGCCGCCTACCTGATCTCGGTAATGCGCGATACCTGGGTTAATATCCCCGGGTACGGCTCCCACAAGGTTAATGCCGGTCTGAACTACGGTGGTGTTGACTTGCAGGTTGCTACCATTGAGCAGCTCCTTGGTATTCAGATGGATCACGTTGCTGAAGTTGATTTCCAGGGCTTTAAGGCTCTGGTTGATACTCTCGGAGGAGTGACTGTTGATGTTCCTCTGTCCTTCACCGCTTCTGTGCCCGGCTACTCCTTTACCGCTGGCCCCCAAACTATGACCGGTGGCGAGGCACTGGTCTTTGTACGTGAACGGTACAAGTTCTCAGACGGTGACTACCAGCGCGTCCGTAACCAGCGTGCCTTCCTGCGCGGCGTCTACAACGAACTGAAGGCCGATGGCGCTCTGTCATCAGCTAGCAAGCTGCTGCAGGTCATCGAGTCTGTATCTCCCTACATGACCGTAGATCAGGGTCTATCCCCTTCAGCCATCGTGGGTATTGCCCAGCCTGTGCTTTCCAACGGTAATACCCAGCTGGTCTCCATGACCCTGCCGAATGCCGGTACCGGATGGTCCTGGGACGGCCAGTCCATCGTGGTCCTCGATGCCGCTGCAACCAGCGCCCTATCATATGCCTTGCAGACCGATACCATGCCTAACTACATTGCTACCTACGGGTCTGACTAAACCTAGGTAGCCCCTCGCCAGAGGATATAAGGGGAGCCCCACCAGTTTGGTGGGGCTCCCCTTATATTTTCTTTTTACCTTGAGGCTAGTGTTCGAGCGGGTCGGCAGATACTTCTTCTTCGGTATAGCTGTTATCGCGACCGACGAAGAGAGCCAGGAAGGCTACGGATGCGCCGAGCACTATACCTAAAATGCCGAGCAAGGGCTTGAAGAAGACAAGGACTAAACCCGTGACCAGGATTAGCCCGCCGACAAGCCCAAGGAGAACAGAGATGCGCTGTAGGCCCAGGGAGTTCGCTGTAGTGGGTTCTGCGGCTTCTACGCCGTTGGCTTCAACGGTAGTGGGCTCGCTTGCGGCCGGACGGCTGGGCATGAGTGAGCGCTTCTTCTTGGGGGCGTTGCTGCGGGTCGCTTCACCCTCGGTCGGCACGTAGGCGGGGGGCACCTCGTAGGAGGGTGCTGCCGGTAGAAGCTCGGGTAGGTAGTTGGGGAGTTCCTGGTACCATTCGGCGGGAATTTCAGAGGGGCGGACGGCCTGCACCGTCAGGGACAGCTCAAAGGAGTTACCGCGAATCGTGCCCCAGGCGCTGGTGAGCTTATCGTGCTCATAGGCGTAGCGGATAACGGGGGCTAGCTGCTCGGAGATCTGGGTGGAGAGACGGCCTACCACCTTGCGGTCGTGCAGGACGTCGACCGAGTCAACCACGCGCCCGTCCGCGTGCTTAATCTGGTTGTTCTCCAGGGAGAGAATCACCCGGCCCTCACCGGAGGGAGGCAGGATGGAGTGCAGGTACTCGGAATGGTCCTTCTCATCGAGCACCTTCATGGAGGCCCCCTGGGGTAACAGGGTTGCCTGGGTGGGGGCGTTATTGAGGGGGAAGAGAGAACCGGGGGCACTCAGGGAGAGCTGGCCGCTGCTTTCGATGTGGGTTTCACCGGTGACCCCGCGCAGAACAGCAGAAAGCTGCATGCGGGTCACCGCATCGTAGCCCGAGGCCACAACGCGGGTAATCGGGCTCCAGTAGGCAGCGGAGTCCTCGGGAGAAAGACGCCCCAGCTTAAGGTCGTCAGCATAGACCGCAATGGCCTGGGGCTGGTAGGGGTTATCGGGTTCTGGTACAAGGCGAACCTCACCGTTCCAGACCCGTTCACGGTCAATCAAGAGTTCTTCAAAAACCTGAAGAATTTCTGCATCGTAGTAGTCATCGGTGATGACCTGCACGGTGCCGCGATCGCCCAGTACGTAGTCGGTCACAGTAGGCTCCTTATCCCAAAAAGTTACTCTCTATAGCTTCTCACGAAAAAGCCGGTTTTGGTTTGCAATGCTGCGTCCCAAAACCGGCTTTCTGCGTAGATTCCCAGGTAAAGACCTAGTTACCTGCCACCTCTTCGGTGGCAGATGCGTTATAGGCCTGGGCGTTGAGGATGCGGACGGCATCATCGAGTAGCTCCCGCACCAGTCGCACCAGGGCGGTGGGGGCGTCCGTATGCTCGGCTAGCCAGCGCTCGGTGGCGCGGACGACCGGGTGTTCCGCCGCAGTACCCTCTGCCAGCTCTACTGCCGGGTAGAGGCCGCGAATAACGCGAGTAGCCATACCGCCGGTACGGGCAGCCCAGGTAGGGGCAAGAAGCTCAAAGAAAGCATCCCGGTAACCGGTGCGCAGCTCCTCCGGCCCGTGCTGGAAACCAGCAGCGGTCGCCGACAGCAACTCGTTAGAGAGGCTCATATCTTCAGTGACCAGGTTCCAGGCGGCCTGTTTCGCAGCCGCCACCGGCAGAGCAGCGGTCGCAAAAGCATAGCCACGCTCAGCTGTGGCAGAAGGACGGAAAGACCGCGCCTCATCCAGCTCCTGCCGAGTCACCGCGTCCTGAACCGCAAGCGCCCCCAGAGCCTTCCAACCCAGAGTCTGGTTATAGCTCATACCAGGAGCATCAGAAATAAAGCCCTCAACCTGCCCGCTCGCACCCCGCGCCAGATCCTGAGCGAACTCAAGACCCAGCTGCGAATGCGCCGACACAGACAGTAGCGCCCGCACCAGAATCAGCTGCTCATCGCTACCCTCCTTCGCGCTAGCAAGAGCCTCAGACAGCGCAGCATACAGGGCATCCCACAGCTCACCACGAGCACCCGCCGGGGTGTACAAAGAAATCGCAGCCTGCGCCTGATCCACAATATTCGACAGTAGGGTAGCGGACGGCTCAGCAGCGGCAGCCTGCCCCACAGCCAGCACAAACCGGCGGCTAGCAAGCTTGCCATCACGCACCATATTCCACAAGCTACCCCACAGCAGACCGCGCGACAGAGCATCCTCCACCGACGACACCTGACTCAAAGCAAACTCAAGCCCATCAGCCTCAGCCAGGGCAACCTTCGCATAGGTCAAATCCTCAGCATTGAGCAAAACCACATCAGCAGCAGCCACAAGAGCCTGCTCCTGCTCGGTCAACTCAACCAGCACCTCATTCTGACCCACAGGAATATCAGCCGAGACCACACCCGTGGGCACCAGACGCCCGCCCTCAGAGGCGAACAGGGCAATCTTCAACAGGTGCGGACGCCCCAACTCAGCCGGAACACCCACAGGCAACTGCTGACGCACCACCAACTGCACAGAACCATCAGCACCGGTTACACGCTCACACGACAGCTCAGACAAACCACTCGTCTGCAACCACGCCTCAGCCCAGGTGCGAACATCACGATCAGAGACCTCATCGAGCACACCCAAGAAATCATCAAGAGTCGTATTACCCCACTCAAACCGCTTAAAGTAAACCCGCGCAGCCTCAATAAACTGATCAAACCCAACATAAGCAACCAGCTGCTTCAGGGCGCTCGCACCCTTGGCGTAGGTAATACCGTCAAAGTTCTGACGGGCAGCTTCAAGGTGGGGGATATCCGCAACAATCGGGTGAGTAGTCGGCAGCTGATCCTGACGGTAAGCCCAAGCCTTACGGGAATTCGCAAAGGTGACCCAGGCGTCCTTATAGCCATTGGCCTCAGCAGCGCCCAGATGCCCCATGAAGTCTGCAAAAGACTCCTTGAGCCACAGATCATTCCACCACTTCATCGTGACCAGGTCACCAAACCACATGTGGCTCATCTCGTGGCAAATCACATTAGCCCGGCCCTCAAGCTGGGACTTATCAGCGCCGGAGACAAAAATGTACCCCTCGGTAAACGTTACCAAACCGGGGTTCTCCATCGCCCCCAGGTTGTACTCCGGCACAAAAGCCTGCTCGTACTTGGGGTAGGGGTAGGCATAGTCAAAGAGGTCCTGGAAGAAGTCCAGGCCCTGCTTGGTCACGGCAAAAATATTCTGGTAGTCAAAATGCTCTTTGAGGGACTGGCGGCAGTAAGCAACCAGGGGGATAGGCCCAGAATTAACAGCGGACGCCGGGGTATAGGTATCGAAAGCGGTAAAGTACTCGCCCGCCACAATAGCGGTGATATAGGTAGAAATACGGGCAGTCGGCTTGAAAACACGCTTAGAAATCGATGAATCTGACGGATCATCAATTTCGCGATCCAGTTCGGCATTCGAGCTCACCACCCAGCTCTTAGGGGCCGTAATACGGAAGTTGAATACAGCTTTGAGGTCGGGCTGTTCAAAATTCGGGAAAACCCGACGACAATCCGCCGGCTCATACTGGGTGTAGAGGTAAACCTTGCCATCGGCCGGGTCGATATAGCGGTGCAGACCTTCGCCTGAGCGACTAAAGTATGACCGGCCCTTGATAGTGAGAGTATTCTCCGCCTGCAAACCCGGCAGGGCAATACGGGAACCCTCAACCACCTCATCAACAGGCAGCGACACTCCGTTCAGCTTCACCGACTCCACCGACTGATGAATGTAGTCAATAAAAGTACTAGCACCCTCAGACGCCGTAAAACGAACAGTCGTAGCAACCGGATAAGTTTCAAAATCAGAGCTGGCATGAGTGAGATCAACATGCACATCGTAAGTATCAACGCTGATAGTGCGGGCGCGCAGAGCGGCCTCTTCTTGAGTCAAGTTTTCGTTATTCACATCACCATAGTAAGCCCCTGTATGTACAAGGTCGAGTTTGGAAGTGCTGGTGGGGTAGGGGAAGATGGATTTTGCACGTTCACTCAACATTGTGTATAGTAATAACTCGTTGCCAGCACAGCTTCGGTTGAAGAAGTGCAAGACACCTTGCGCGGGTGGCGGAATAGGCAGACGCGCTAGCTTGAGGTGCTAGTCCTCGTATTAGAGGGTGGGGGTTCAAGTCCCCCCTCGCGCACAAGAAAACCCCATGTGGGACATAGAAAAAACCGGCTCCTGTCAACAGGAGCCGGTTTTTTGTTGAATTAAGCCCTGCTGGTTTGGTCCATGTTGGGAATCTTGAGCGCTAACCCGTAGGGGAGCGCTTGTCTGATAGTCATCTAGTGCTTGGGTGTGATGGAGCTTATGCTACCAAAGCCCCTTTCTGGTTTGCGCGCACGAGAAGCGCCCGGTATAGTTATTACTCGTTGCCAGCACAGCTTCGGTTGAAGAAGTGCAAGACACCTTGCGCGGGTGGCGGAATAGGCAGACGCGCTAGCTTGAGGTGCTAGTCCTCGTATTAGAGGGTGGGGGTTCAAGTCCCCCCTCGCGCACAAGAAAACCCCATGTGGGACATAGAAAAAACCGGCTCCTGTTGACAGGGGCCGGTTTTTTTGTTGACTTAGGTCCTTCTGCTGCAAATCAGGCCCTGGCGGAATTTTATACCCCGGTAGATTATCAACTTTACTCATCAGTTAAACTGATTATTTTCGGCGGGCGCCCTTAAAAAATTTTGAAATCGGGGGCAGCTCCCAGCCTCCAAGCCAGTCTCTCTATCCTTAGACCGGGCGATAAACTAGCCCTATGCAGCCTACTGAACCCCGTGCGTCCGCCCCGCTCCTTGACCATACCTACAGCGAGACCTTCCCCGACCTCACCCGCCCTGCCCAGCCGGACATCCCGCAGGGTACCCGCCTGGCCTGGCTCAACGAGAATCTTGCCCGCGACTTGGGGCTGAACCCGGCCTGGTTGCGCACTGACGCCGGTCTAGCCTGGATGACCGGCAGGGGAGAGGCCCCCACGGTCGCCCTGGCCTACTCGGGTTACCAGTTCGGGCAGCTCTCGCCGGTGCTGGGCGACGGGCGGGCCCACCTCATTGGCGAACTGGCTATCCCCGCGCAAGAAGAAAGCGGTAGTGCTGCCCGCTGCGATCTTCACCTGAAAGGCAGTGGTCGGACGCCCTTCTCGCGCCCCGGTTCGGACGGTAAGGCGCCGCTGTCGGCAGCCTGGCGCGAGGCTGTCATCGGAGAGTCCCTGCATGCGCTCGGCCTACCGACCACCAGGGCCCTGGCCGTGTTCGAGACCGGAGAGAAAGTGCAGCGCCGCGCACCTGAACCAGAGCCGGCGGGTCTGGTTCTGCGTGTTGCCGTCAGCCATCTGCGGGTAGGTACTTTCCAGTTTGCCCAGTATCACTGCGACCCTGAGGTACGGGGGCAGCTGGTCGATTATGCCCTGGCCCGTCATTACCCCGACCTCGCTCCGGGGGAAACCCTCAGTGAGCGGGCCCTTGCCCTGCTTCGTGCTGTGGCGCAGCGGCAAGCTCACCTGGTAGCAAGCTGGCAGGCACTGGGGTTCGTGCACGGGGTACTCAACACCGATAACGTGACTATTTCCGGCGAGGCTATCGATTTTGGCCCCTGCGCTTTCATTGATGCTTTTGAGCGCGGCAAGGTTTTTAGTTCTATTGACCGCCAGGGCCGCTACGCCTACAATCACCAGCCCGGTATTACCGCCTGGAATCTTTCCCGTTTTGCCGAAACCCTGCTCGATATCATCGACCCTGAAGATCCGAACCGGGCAATCCACCTAGCCACCGAGGTTATTTCGGAGTTCGAAGATGAAGTGGTAGAGCAGCAAATAGCTGCTTTTGCTACCAAGCTGGGGCTAGACCTGGGTGGGGTTGGTGAGGACGTCCGCGCCCAGGTAGGCAGGTTTGGGCAGGCAACCCTGGGGCTACTTGAGCGCCACGCGCTGGACTTTACAGGGTTCTTTAGGTCTTTGACAGAAGGAACCTGCCTGCTACCCGAGGAAGACCGGCAGGGCTGGTTGACTCGGTGGGAAGAACTGAAGGTCGCTACAGGTACTACCCCTGAATGGGCCACGGAACTCATGCTGGCACATAACCCTGTCTACATCCCGAGAAATTTAGCCCTCGACGCTGCCCTACGGCAGATGGAGCGTGGAAACCAGCAACCGATTGAGGAGCTGCTGGAAGCCGTCAGTAACCCCTTTGAGCGCCATGCCGGCCTGGACTATCTGGAAGGCGCTCCTGCCGAGTCCCGCTTCTTCACGAGCTTTTGCGGAACGTAGAGTAACTTCTCTTATCTAGAATTTGGTTTAAAAAGGCCGGGGCCTACCACCGAACTTGTCGGTGGTAGGCCCCGGCCTTCTGCTATTGGGAGTGCCTAGCGGGAGCGGCATCTTCAGCCTGCTTGTTGCCCTGGGCGTTCTCCTGCAGACCCGAAGCTGCACGCAGCGGGGGAGTCTTGAAGAAGAGAGCCAGAACAAAGGCCAGAACGGTGGCAAAGAAGCCAACCCAGTAGACCGACAGGGTTGAAGCGTTGAAGCCAACCATGAAGGGGCGGGTGAGGCGGGCGTCCGCACCGGTGAGGTAAGAGGTATCAGAGGTTGAAACGCCTGATCCATCACCATCGGTGGAGGTAGAAGAAATCTGCTCTGCCAGGGTGGGGGTGAGCTGATCAACCCAGTAGGAGCGCTGGGTTTCATCGGACCAGTCAACGACCAGGGTACCGTCCTGAACCGACGCGTGAGCCTGCTCGGCGGCAGATGCCAGTGCAGCCTCTTCAGCGGCAGGGGTGGCTTCAGCTACCTGGGCGTCAATGAAGGTCTGGGCCTGGTCGGCAGGCAGGGCACCAGCGTCAACCTGGGCCTGAACCGCAGCAGAAACCTGCTGGTAGACCGCATCGTCGGCGGCGGTGCGAGCCTGATCAGAGGCAGTTGAGAGCTGAGAGGCGATAGAGCTCTGGGCGGGCTCCACAATCTGATTCCACATCTGCTCCATGATGCCCTGGTTTTCAGGAGCGGAGGCCACGGCGGGAGTCAGCGCAGCGTCAAGACCCGAACGCAGGTCGTCCTCGTTGCCCATGGCCTTCATGATGTTGCCGGGCATAGCTGAGAAGAGAACCGACAGCAGGACGGCGGTACCCATGGTGCCACCGATCTGACGGAAGAAGGTAGCGGCGGAGGACGCCACACCCATGTAGGAGGGAGCAACAGCATTCTGGGCTGCCAGGGTCAGGGACTGCATGAGCTGACCCAGGCCAAGACCCATGATGAACATGCCCAGCATGAGGAACCAGAGGGGGCGGTCCGCTGTCATGAAGGTCAGGTAGTAGTAGGCAACTACCATGAGGGCGGTGCCCAGAATGGGGAAGATGCGGTATTTACCGGTGCTAGCGACCATGCGACCCGACACGATGGAGGCGGTCATAATACCGGCCATCATGGGTAGGGTTGCGAAGCCCGACTCGGTGGGGGTTAGCCCGGTGACAATCTGCAGGTAGAGGGGGATGGTCATCATGGCGCCGAACATGCCGAAGCCAACCAGGAAGCCCAGAAGGGACGACATGGAGAAGGCACCGGAGCGGAAGAGGGCTAGGGGGATGATGGCGTCCTGGCCCATCTTGGATTCGATGATGAGGAAGGCTGCTAGACCCAGGGCGGAGATGACGAAGCAGGTGATGGACGCAGCGGAGGTCCAGCCCCATTCGCGACCCTGTTCAGCCACGAGCAGGAGGGGGACCAGAGCTACAACAACGCTGGTTGCACCCCACCAGTCAACGCGGGGCTTGAGGGCAGCATCGGTGATGCGGGGCAGGTGCAGGAACTTCCAGACCATAGCCAGGGCAATGATGCCGATGGGGACGTTGATGAGGAAGACCCAGCGCCAGCCGGTAATCCACAGAATTTCGTCGCTACCGGCAAAGAGGCCACCGGTGAGGGGGCCGAGCACGGATGAGATGCCAAAGACGGCCAGGAAGTAGCCCTGGTACTTGGCGCGCTCACGGGGAGCCAGCATATCACCCATAATCGCCATAGGCAGAGACATGAGGGCGCCCGCGCCGATGCCCTGGAAAGCGCGGAAGGCAGCCAGCATAATCATCGAGGTGGAGAAGCTGGAAAAAAGCGAACCCAGAATAAAGACGACGATACCGAAGAGGTAGAGGGGGCGACGGCCGAAGAGGTCGGAGAGCTTGCCGTAGATGGGGGTGGTGATCGTGGAGGTGATCATGTAGGCGGTGGTGACCCACGCCTGCTGTTCTAGGCCGTGGAGGTCATCACCGATCGTCCTGATAGCTGTAGAGACGATGGTTTGATCGAGGGATGAGAGGAACATGCCCGCCATAAGACCGACGATGACCAGCATGATTTGCCGATGGGTCATGAGGGGTTGGTCTTGGGCGGTTGTCTGCTCTGGTGTAGCTGGTGCTGTAGACATGACGAACCTTTAGGTCTGGAGTGAATTGCGGGTTCGCGCGGTTTTGCTTGGTCTACGGTGCGCGGACGCTTGTGGCGGGCGGTTGCGTAGTCTTGGGTTCGCGAACTTAACAAGTTTAAGTGCAGTTCTGCAAAAATACTTCCTTCTGAAAGCGTCTTGTGCGCCACAGTGGGCAGGGTAGCTTGAAATTATCTACGTAAGACCGGGTGTGAGCTTTCACAAAGGGTCAAGCTGCACATATTTGGTTTTGTGGGCTTTTCTGACTAAAGGTCAGTAAAACCCCAAATGAAAAGCAGATAAACCCACATAAAAGCGTATTTTTTCTGGCATACTTGAGATGTAACGAACACAAAACAACCCCACAGCATCTGCTGAAAGGAACCTCCCATGGCTCTCGAAAAGAAGAACACCAAGCTCGGCGTTATCGGCGCAGGTGGTGTTGGTTCAGCAACCGCCTACGCAGCAACCCTGCGCGGCGCAGCTGATGAAATCGTTATCTACGACATCGCGGGTGAGCGCGCTGAGGCAGAAGGCCTCGATATCGCCCACGGCACCATGTTCGCCCACGAAGCTGAAGTTGCAGGCAGCGGCGATGTAGAAATCCTGCGCGACTCAGACCTCATCATCGTTACCGCAGGCGCCCGCCAGAAGCCCGGCCAGCCCCGCCTCGAACTGGCAGAAGCAAACGTCAACATCTTCAAGTCCATGCTTCCCAAGGTCATGGAGGTAGCCCCCAACGCTATCCTCATGATCGTCACCAACCCCTGCGACGTCCTCGCCGTTGTTGCTCAGAAGATCACCGGCCTGCCCACCGAGCGCTGCTTCGCATCAGGTACCGTGCTCGACTCATCCCGCCTGCGCTGGCTGATCGCTGAAAAGGCCGGTGTCTCCATCAAGTCAGTTCACGCCAACATCGTTGGTGAGCACGGCGACTCAGAATTCCCCGTCTGGTCAGCAGCCAACATCGGCATGGTTCCCCTTGATGAGTGGACTAACGAAGACGGCGAAAAGGTCTTCACCGAAGAGGTCAAGGCAGAACTGGCAGAAGAAGCCATGCGTGCAGCCTACAAGGTCATCGAAGGTAAGGGTTCCACCAACTACGCCATCGGCATCTCGGCGACCCGCATCGCCGAAGCTATCCTGCACGGCCAGGACGCCGTACTCAACGTCGCAACCCAGGTACGCGGCCGTTACGGCATCGAGGGCGAAGCCGCTCTCTCACTGCCCTCAGTTGTCTCCCGTGACGGCGTCAAGCGCGTACTCGACGTCCCCATGACCGACGAGGAAATCGAGCGTCTGCGCGCCTCAGCCAACGCCATCAACTCCTCACTGGCAACCCTGGGCTTCTAAAACCGGATAAGCCACTAGCGCATCCGAAGCCTAGCCCTATAGACAGTGCCGCCCCGCTCCCACCCGAGCGGGGCGGCACTGTTATGTGTGATTCACCAAATTTTCACCGCCCGGTATTTCCCACGCACTGAGAAAGGGAGTAACGTCTACTGTATGAGTAATAACCCTCGTGCCGAACTGGCTCACCTGACCGCCGCCCTCGAAGAGCACCTCAACGCTATTATCAATAGCCGCGGTGAACACGACGCCGCCGTCGACAACACCTACGTAGCCATCGCAAACGCCTTTGAACGCTACGAAGAAGCCCTGTTCGACGCCTATGAAGAGGTCACACCGCTCGAAGTTTTCATCGAAGATGAAGACGACGACGATGACTTTGACTACGACTTCGATGATGAAGACGACGAAGACGATGACGAGGTAGAGTACTACCTCGATGAAGAGCAGAAGTAGACCGGTTACCTAGGTTCTACCTGTTATTCCAAGCACAGCACCGCGAGCGGTGCTGTGCTTTTTCTTTGACTCGCGTAGAGTTTTCTGCTGTGGAATGGATACAAGCAATCATCCTGGGTCTCGTCCAGGGTCTAACTGAGTTTTTGCCGATCTCGTCATCGGGTCATATTCGTATCGTGGGTCAGTTCTTGCCGAACAGCGAGGACCCCGGTGCGGCTTTTACCGCTATCACCCAGCTGGGTACTGAAGCGGCTGTTTTGGTCTTCTTCTGGAAAGACATCGTTCGCATCATCAAGAACTGGTTCGGTTCTCTGGTGGGCAAGGTTGATAAGAAGGATCCGGACGCCCGCATGGGCTGGTTCATTATCATCGGCTCCCTGCCGATTGGTATTCTGGGCATCCTGCTGGAGAACTACATCGATTCGACCTTCCGTAGCCTCTGGATTACCGCAACCATGCTGATTGTGTTCGCAATCTTCCTGGGTATCGCAGACCGTATCGGACGCGAACAGCGCGAGCTGAAAGACCTCACCATCAAGCACGGTATTCTGTACGGTTTCGCGCAGGCCCTGGCCCTGGTTCCCGGTGTTTCTCGCTCCGGCGGTACTATCATGGCCGGTCTGCTCATGGGCTACACCCGTGAGGCTGCCGCCCGTTACTCCTTCCTGCTGGCAATCCCCGCGGTTTTCGCATCGGGTCTCTACAAGCTGGCAGGCAGCATCTCCGAGGGCTTCACCGGCTACTACGGTTTCGGTTCTACCATGGTTGCAACCCTGGTTGCTTTCGTGGTCGGCTACCTGATTATTGGTTGGTTCCTCAAGTACGTTTCCAACAAGAGCTACAGCATCTTCGTCTGGTACCGTATCGCCCTGGGTCTTGCCCTGTACATCCTGCTGGGCACCGGCGTCCTCGCCGCGTAGACCTGTCTCACTTTTTACCCGCCCGGAAATACCTTTCCGGGCGGGTATTGTTTTAGGAAGAGAAAAAGTGCCGCCCGAGACTATTCGGGGTAGGTGCACATCAACTATCGTGAGGTTTTCATGCGAGCTTGGGACCAGCCCACCATTCCGTCACTCCCGGGGCAGGCGCCCCTTCCCACCGTCTTTGATACTGCGGCCGGAGGCAGGCAGACCCTTGAGCGTGAGAGCCGCGCCGGGCTGTATGTCTGCGGTATTACCCCCTACGACGCGACCCACATGGGGCACGCTTCTACCTATGTTGCTTTTGATGTGCTGAACCGAGCCTGGCGAGATGCCGGGGTAGAGGTAACCTTCGTACAGAACGTTACCGACGTTGATGATCCCCTGCTTGAACGCGCTGAAGCGACCGGCGTTGACTGGCGGCAGCTTGCTGAGGAACAGACCGAGCTGTTCCGCACCGATATGGTGGCCCTGAACGTCATTGCCCCCGACCACTACGTGAGCGTTGTTGACTCGGTGCCCTCTGTGGCGGCTGCTGTGCAGAAACTGCTGCACGAGGGTGTGGCCTACCGCGTGCCCGGTTTCACCGACGAGCATGGTGTTACCCAGCCCGACGGTGATATCTACTTCGATATTGAGGCCGCCCAGAAACTGGGTGAAGGCCGCGAAGGCGGCTGGTCGCTGGGTCAGGTGGCCCACTACAGCATTGAAGAGATGCTGACTATTTTTGGTGAGCGCGGCGGCGATCCTGATCGCCCCGGTAAGCGTAACGCCCTTGACCCCCTGCTGTGGCGCGTTGAGCGGGCGGGGGAGCCTGCCTGGGACGCGGGGGAGCTAGGACGCGGCCGCCCCGGCTGGCATATCGAGTGCAGTGTGATCTCGAGTGAGTTCCTGGGCGCACCCTTCTCTGTTCAGGGCGGTGGCTCTGACCTGATTTTCCCGCACCACGATCTGGGTTCGAGCCATTCCTTTGCCCTGAACGGTGAGCCTATGGCCCGCCACTACATGCATACCGGCATGGTGGGTCTTGACGGGGAGAAGATGAGCAAGTCTCTGGGTAACCTGGTGCTGGTGTCGAAGCTGCGGGCTGCCGGTGTAGAACCTGCTGCTATCCGCCTGGCGATTATGGATAACCACTACCGCACCGACTGGTTCTGGCAGGAAGATTTGCTGACCAAGGCCCAGGGGCGTCTGGAACTCTACCGCTCGGCTGCGGAAGCTGCCGAGGGGCAGGCTGATGAGGCCGCCCTTTCCCTGCTTGAGAGCGTCCGCCAGCATCTTGCCGACGACCTCAACACTCCCGCCGCCCTGGTTGCCCTTGACCAGTGGGCCCTCTCTACCCTTGAGAACGGTGGTGCCGGCGGTCAGCTGGTAGCCGACCTGCTCATGGCCCGCCTGGGTGTTGATTTGGTACCTGCTGCCTAGTTGTCGTCCTGGTCCTTGAGGAATTTCTCGAACTGGGCCGCAATATCTATTTGGCTGAGGTCAGCGATATCGTCGTTGGCCTCAGCTATTGATTCTAGGGTTCGTACGTAGCTGGCCAGCTCGGGCTCGTCCTCGATGAGGGCGTCGGCCTGGTGGTTCCAGCTGGCGATGTCGTCTGCGCTGCGCTCTAGGGGCATGGGGAAGCCCAGAATCGCTTCGAGGGCAGAGAGCAGGGTGAAGGTTGCCTTGGGGTGGGGCGGCTCAGGCAGGTAGTGCGGAACCGAGACCCAGAGGGAAAGTGCCGGTATGTGAGCCTGCCCGGCTTTAAACGCCAGCACGCCAATCAGGCCGGTTGGGCCCTGGTAGGTATTGGCTTCTACGCCCTCTAAGGCGAGGACGCTGCTGGTATAGCTGGTAACGCTCAGCGGCAGGGGCCGGGTATGGGGGACCTCATCGAGCAGGGCCCCGCAGAAAACAACCAGGTCAACCTGTTCCCGCTGCACCAGGTCTTTAAAACGCTCGATGTAGGCCTGCCAGTTCATGGAGGGTTCGGGGCCCGAGAGGGTGAGCAGACGGACGCCGGCGGTGGTGTGTGCCTCGGTGAAGACTGTATCGGGCCAGGTAATGCGCTGGGTGCCGTCCTCGTCGATACTCAGAAGAGGCCGGGTTTCGGTGTAGTTGTAGCAGCCGCTCACGTCAAAGCCGGGTGCCGGTGTGGCGGGGTAGTGCTCCCACAGCGCGCGGAAGGCGTCGATGACGGCGTCGCCGGCGTCATTCCACCCTGTGAAACCGACCAGGAGCACGGTGGGGGCGTGAGCCGGTAGGGTGGAGGTGCTTGCGAAATGGTTCAGAGCGTTGAGGGGGAGGGGCTGATTAATCACCCCCATATCCTACTCCTGATAGGCCGTAACCTCTACAGGCAATAGACTAGAGAGTTCCGGGGCGGTAGCTCCGGTGATGTAGCGCTCAGGAGGTAAAGGTATGACGTCCCATCCGGGTCTTCGGATTGGTTCTTTCGCGGGGGCGCCAATATATCTGCGCCTCTCCTGGTTCCCCCTCATGGCTTTGGTCGTGGTGGGTTACGGTATGAACCTGGCGTCATTGCGGTCTTTAACGGATGTGCAGGGCTATCTTGCTGCCGGTGTGGTTGCCGGCACCCTGGCGCTGGGAGTCTTCGCCCACGAACTGGCACACGCTGCGGTGGGCCGGGCACGGGGGGTGCGGATTTCGTCCATCTCTCTGAACATGTGGGGCGGGCAGACCAAGATGCAGACCGCTTCGGCGGCTACCTCGCTACTGGTGTCGGTGGCTGGCCCGCTGGTGAACTTTGCGGTAGCGGCCCTGTGCCAGCTTATCTGGCTGGTGACGGGTTCCGCCGACTTCTTTGGCTTCGCCTTAGCAGCCCAGGTCAACCTTGCTATCGGTATTTTTAACCTGATACCTGCCTTCCCCCTCGACGGCGGTTATGCCCTCGAAGCCCTTGTCTTTATCCTGGTAGGCCGCCGGTCGGTGGCAACCCGGGTGACGGCCTATACGGGCCTTCTGCTCCTTGCCCTCTTAGCTAGCGCCCTGCTCTTTACCGGCCTGTGGCGATCCCCCTGGGTACTACTGGTGGCCGCTGCCCTGGCCTTTTATCTGTGGAGCGGTACCAACCACTCCCTCAAACAACTCGCGCAGGATTCCGACCCTCGCCACCCCCTACGGGCGTCCGCCCTGATGGTCCCCGCCCAGCTCGCTGACCCGCACAGCAGCATCGGTGGTGCCCACCAGCGCTGGGACGGCGTATCCCACCTGCTTCTGGTAGAGCAGCAGGGAGCATCCGTGCGCCCCCTTGCCCTCGTTGACCCTACAACACTCGCTGCCTCGCTGGGCTCTCTTGACCAGCAGCCCCTGGCCGCTATCGCCCAGCCCCTTGCAGCCCGCACTCTGGGCATCCAGACCGGTTACATCGACACCCTCGATGAGTACAGCGGCTTTGCCCACTACCGCTTGCCCGAAGAGCAGCGGGGGCAGAACCTCACCTGGGTAGTGATGGACGCCGCCACCCCCGTAGGGCTGGTGACCTCCCAGGCCATGACTCAGGCGGTGCTCGCCACCGTGGGCGCTGGCACGTCTTCATCTAAATGACCCCACCGCGCTTTTCTGAGACAATAGAAGAAACCAGACCAAAAACGAAAGAGAAATCTGACCTTATGAGCACCCCTACCGGTAGTGTCAACCGTCGTGGCCCCTTCCGCCCGGGAGAGCGCGTCCAGCTAACCGACGAGCGCGGACGCATGACCACCATTACCCTGGCTGAAGGCGGGGAGTACCACTCTCACCGCGGTTTTTTTAAGCACAGCGAGCTCATCGGCAACGTTGAGGGCACCGTGATTGAAAACTCCGAGGGGTTCAAGTTCCAGGCCCTGCGCCCGCTCTACAAGGATTTTGTGCTTTCTATGCCCCGCGGCGCTGCCGTGGTCTACCCCAAGGATGCCGGCCAGATTGTGGCCATGGCCGATATCTTCCCCGGTGCCCGCGTGATTGAAGCTGGCGTCGGCTCCGGTGCCCTCTCTATCGCCCTGCTGCGGGCCGTGGGGGACGGCGGCCACCTGCGCTCTTTCGAACGCCGAGAAGAATTTGCCGATATCGCCCGCGGCAACATCGAGACCTTCTTCGGTGGGGAGCACCCCGCCTGGTCGCTGACCCTGGGCGATTTGGCTGAAGCACTGGGCGAGGTTGAAGAACCCGGTAGCGTAGACCGCGCCGTCCTCGACATGCTGGCCCCCTGGGAGTGCCTGGATGCTGTAGCCACCGCCCTGGCGCCCGGTGGCGTCATCATCTGCTACGTTGCAACCGTAACCCAGCTCTCCCGCGTGGCTGAGGCCCTGCGCGCCGATGGCCGCTTCACCGAGCCCGAATCCCACGAAACCATGGTACGAGGCTGGCACGTTGAGGGCCTGGCAGTGCGCCCCGACCACCGCATGGTAGCCCACACCGGCTTCCTCATTACCGCCCGCCGCCTAGCTGACGGGGCAGAGCGTCTGGCCCCCAAGCGCCGTGCCTCAAAGACCGATTTCTCAGAAGAGGATATGAACGCCTGGACTCCCGCAGCCCTGGGCGAGCGCAATGTCTCTGACCGTAAGCTCCGCCGGGCCGGTCGCGATGCCCTGAACCTGGCTGAAAAGGCCGCCTCCGCCGCCCAAAAGGCTGAGGCAGCGCAGGCTGACCAGGATTCCGAAAACTAAAACCCCATGACGGCCCCGCCACCCGATGATTGGGGTGGCGGGGTTCTGACTCACCGGTGAGTCGTCACCAGAAGGAAGTGCCCCAGCATGAGTGAACGTTTAACCGTTTCGTCGGTAGATTACGAGCGTATTCTGCGGCAGCTCAATATCGCTAACGATAACCGCCGCAATCTTGATCGGCAGTTGCGGGCGGCTGGCGAGCGCAACCAGAAGCTGGTGACGGCTCTGACCAAGACGAAGAACGAAATTGAGCATTTGCGCATGGCGCTGGCTCAGGAGGTGGCTCCGCCGCTGAATTCTGCCCTGGTGCTGGGGGTGCACGGGGCGACGATGACCTACCAGGATCTTGCCGAGGGCAAGACTCCGGCTGAGATTGAGGAGCATCTTGATGTGCTCTTGGGCGGCCGTCTGGTGCGTATCACCTGCTCACCCCTGTTGCCGATTGCCCAGGTGAAGCCGGGTATGACCGTCTTGCTCAACGAGCAGACCCAGGCCGTGGTGTCGCTGGGGTTTGAGGGCTACGGTGATGTGGTGACGGTGCGTGAGGTGCTCGATCACGATCACCTGGTGGTTGACCTGCCCAACCAGTCAAAGGCTGTGGCCCGCATCTCGGGCGCTCTGGACCCGGACGAGCTGCGGGTGGGGGATACCGTCACCTACGATTCGCGTATTCAGATGGTGACCTCCCTGGTTCCCCATACCGATGCCCAGGAGCTGGTGCTGGAAGAGGTACCCGATGTTACCTATGACAATATCGGTGGCCTGGGTGACCAGATTGACCTGATTAGGGACGCCGTTGAACTGCCCTTCCTGCACCCCGATATTTACCGCCAGTACCGCCTCACCCCGCCCAAGGGTATCTTGCTCTACGGCCCTCCCGGCAACGGTAAGACCCTGATTGCCAAGGCTGTGGCTAACTCTCTGGCTGCGCGGGCTGCGGAGCGGTCTGAGAATGGTAAAAAGACCGGCTACTTCTTGAACATCAAGGGCCCGGAGCTGCTGGATAAGTATGTGGGTGAGACCGAGCGACAGATTCGCGATATCTTCTCTGCTGCCCGCGACAAGGCACGAGCGGGCCACCCCGTGGTGGTTTTCTTTGACGAGATGGAGTCGCTCTTCCGCACCCGCGGTTCGGGCCGGTCTTCGGACGTAGAAACCACCATTGTGCCCCAGCTTCTGGCTGAGATTGACGGGGTTGAGAGCCTGGATAACGTCATTGTGATTGGTGCGACCAACCGCGAAGACATGATTGACCCGGCCGTGCTGCGCCCGGGGCGTTTGGACGTGAAGATCCGCATTAACCGCCCCAACAGGGCCGGCACTGCCGAAATCTTCGGGCTTTACCTGACAGAGGACCTGCCGATTAGTCAGGCTGAGGTGGCACGAGCCGGGTCCCAGCAGAAAGCTGTTGCCAGCATGATTGAGACGGTCATTGAACACCTCTTCTCCGCTGAGCCGGCGAACCGTTACATCAGCGTTGATCTAGAGAACGGCGTGAGCCGCTGGCTCTTCAGGGGCGACTTCCTCTCGGGCGCAGTGATCCGCAATATCGTCGATCAGGCTAAGAAGCTGGCGATTAAGTCTTACCTGTCTACCGGGGCTGAGGGCATCAGCACCGAGCACCTGCTTGAGGCCGTGCGCGCAGAATTCGAGGACCAGGTCGAGGTGCCCCAGGCCAGCGAAATTGAGGACGTCCTCTCCACCCTCAATATTCGTTTGCGCGTGCTTAACGCAGCCCCGGTTCGTGCCGTCGATACCGGAGCGGGGGTCTAGCGATGACTGTTCGCCGTATCATGGGGGCCGAGACCGAGTACGGGGTGCACGCCCCGGAAAAGCCCCACGCCAACCCCACGGTGCTCTCTGCTTTTGTGGTCAACACCTACGACACCCTTTTCAAGCAGGAGCTCTCAGCGGCCCTTGAAACCCGCTGGGAGTACGGTTCAGAAGCACCGTTAGCCGATGCTCGCGGTTTCGACATGCCGCGCGAGCAGGCCCACCCCACCCAGCTGACCGATACCGCCCACGTGCTCACCAGCGAAGACATCGCAGCAGAAGCCCTGAGCGAGGCCGGGCATTTTGCCGAGCGTATCGACTGGGATGCGGTCACCATGAACTCGATTCTGCCCAACGGGGCCCGTTTCTATGTGGACCATGCCCACCCCGAATACTCCTCGCCCGAGGTGACTAACCCGCGCGACGCTGTCCTCTGGGATGCGGCAGGCGACCACATCGCCGCACAAACCGTAGCTACCATTGAAAAGGTGACCGCTAGCCAGAGCTCGGCTATGCCCGCGGTCAACCTCTACAAGAACAATACGGACGGCAAGGGCCAGTCCTACGGTTCCCACGAGAACTATCTGGTGCCCCGCACCGTCGATTTTGAGTACCTGGCAGCTAGCCTGCTGCCCTTCTTCGCTACCCGTCAGGTCATGGTGGGGGCAGGACGGCTGGGCTTGGGTACAGCGGGGGAGCAGGCAGGTTTTCAGATTTCCCAGCGTGCTGACTTCTTTGAGCGCACCGTCGGTCTGGAAACCACCGTCCGCCGCCCGCTGATTAACACCCGCGACGAGCCCCACGCCGACAGCAACCGTTATCGCCGCCTGCACGTGATTACCGGTGACGCTAACCTGTCGCACACCTCCAACCTGCTCAAGTTCGGCACCATGTCCCTGGTACTGAACCTCATCGAGGCCAAGACTGCTCCTGCCATTAAACTGGCTGACCCGGTTGCTGCCATGCACACGGTCAGCCACGACCTGACCCTGAGCGCCAAGCTGCCCCTCGCGGGCGGGGGCAGCATGAGCGCCCTGCAGATTCAGCGGGCCTACCTCGATGCTGCCATCGCGCTAGAGACCAACCCCGATGAGGCAACCGCCGAGATTCTGCAGCTTTGGGGCGAGGTGCTAGAGGCCCTGGCAGATAACCCCCTATCCCTGGCCGACCGCCTGGACTGGGTTGCCAAGTACGCCCTACTGAAGGGCTACGTTGACCGGGGCCTGAGCTGGGACGACCCCAAGCTGGCCGCCATCGACCTGCAGTATTCGGACGTCCGCCCCGGCAAGGGCCTGTACCACAAGCTGGTAGCCCTGGGCCGCATGAAGACACTCTTCAGCCCCGAAGACATTGCCCGGGCCGCCGCCGAGCCGCCGCGCGACACCCGTGCCTACTTGCGCGGTAAACTCATCACCACCTGGCCCGACGAGGTCGTGGGAGCCAACTGGGACACCCTCTCGGTACGCAACCCGCTCTCCATCGACCTGCACCGTCTGACCATGGATAACCCCGAGTACTTTACCGCCGAAATCGTTGAACCCCACCTGGGGCTAGAGCACGCAGACCAGCTTTTTGCCCTACTGGCCGGCCAGCAGCAGCACAGCTAGCCGTCATACCACATAGAAAGAGAGACATCATGGACCGCATTCAGCGTCAGAACACCACCTCAACCACCTCCCAGCAGGTAGAAGAAGTAGCCATCGCCCACCAGAACACCGAGGTGAACGAGCAGGCAGTATCAGACATCGATGACCTGCTGGCAGAAATCGACGGCGTGCTCGAAGAGAACGCCGAAGACTTCGTCAAGGGCTTCGTCCAAAAGGGCGGCCAGTAGGCCCAGCCCCTCACAAGCAGCCAGTACCCGCCCCAACGCCTAAGGAAGACCCGTGGAACGCAGAATATTCGGCATCGAAACCGAGTTCGGCATCAGATACATCCCGAAAGGGCTTGGCCCCCTGGCCCCAGAAGAGGCCGCCCGCAAGCTCTTCAAACCGGTGGTAGACACCTGGCGTTCCTCCAACGTCTTCCTGCCCAACGGCGGGCGACTCTACCTCGATGTGGGATCCCACCCCGAATACGCCACCGCCGAGACCGCCTCGGTTCGCGATGCCCTGATTCAGGACAAGGCGGGGGAGTACCTGCTCAATGACCTGGTCAACCAGGCAGAAGATTCCCTCGAAGCAGAGGGCTATCAGGGGCAGATCTTCCTCTTCAAAAACAATGTTGACTCGGCGGGCAACTCTTTCGGCTCCCACGAGAACTACATGCTAGAGCGCAAGGTGGAGTTCTCCCGCCTGGTCCGCTCCCTGAATCCCTTCCTGATTACCCGCCAGATTGTGGTGGGGGCGGGTAAGGTACACCCGGCAGGCCCCCCGCAGTGGGGCGGACGTCCGCTCGGGCCAGAGGGGCAGACCAGCTTCTCCTTCTCCCAGCGCGCCGACTACATCTGGGAGGGCTCATCAACAGCCACCACCAGGGCCCGCCCCATCATCAACACCCGCGACGAGCCCCACGCCGACGCCTCGCTCTACCGTCGTATGCACGTCATCAACGGGGATTCCAACATGTCGCAGGCCACCACCCTGCTCAAACTCGGAGCCACCGACCTGGTGCTTCGCATGCTTGAGGACTACTACCCCCTCGAGAACTTCGAAATCAAAGACACCGCCACCGCCCTGCGCGTTATCTCCCACGACCTGACCGGCACAGCAACCTTCCCCCTGGCGGACGGCCGTGAAGCCAACGCCCTGACCCTGCAACGTCACTACCAGGTGGCCGCCACCCGCTACATCGAAGAGAAAGGGGCCCACCACGAGGACGTGCCCTATATCCTGGATCTCTGGGGCCGGGCCCTGGATGCGGTGGAAAGCGGCGATACCTCCCAGATCGATACCGAAATTGACTGGGCCATCAAAAAGAAGCTACTCGATACCTACATCGCCCGCGGGGCCAGCGGCTACGACGACCCCAAAATCCAGCAGCTTGATTTGGCCTACCACGATATCGACCCCGCACGAGGCGTCTTTGGCCTGCTCACCCGCAAGGGCCTGGTCAAGAACCTGGTCAGCCCCGATGACATTGCCCATGCCACCGTGCACCCTCCTGCCACCAGGGCCTCCCTGCGCGGCCGCTTCATCAGTGCTGCCCGCAACGCCGGCGAGCCCTTCACCGTGGACTGGGTACACCTGAAACTCAACAACAAGCCCCACCTGACCGTCATGTGCAAGGACCCCTTCGCCACCGAAAGCGCCGCCATGGACGACCTGCTGGCCACCCTCAACCCCGGCCCCCAGGACGCCTGGTCCCCACCCTTTATCTAGGCAAACCGGCAAATTACCAGACCCCACCCAGCTCTATCCGCTAGTATGTACGCGGTGAAGAAAAGCGTTCTGCTGAAGAGCGCAACCTCAAGGAAAGTGAAACCAGTGAAGAAAAAGTCAGCCCTTTTCGCATCCAGCGGCGCCATGCTCGCCCTCGTTCTGTCTGCCTGCGGCGGCTCCGGCAGCGGCAGCAGCCTCTCAGATATCGACTACTCCATGAACGGGGCAACCGCCGAACCCTCGGTTTCCTTCGCAACCCCCTTCGCAGCCAACGGCACCGAAGCCTACAAGATTGAGGACGGCGACGGCGCCACCATCGAGGACGGCGACAGCCTGCTCGTTGACGCCACCGTCTTCAGCGGAGCCGACGGCACCTCCCTGGGCACCACCTACACCGACGCACCCATGATTATCCCCGTGGGCGAAGACCTGAAGAACGCCGCCCCCGAGCTATACGACATTCTGATCGGCTCAAAGGTCGGTATGTCCTTCTCTTACTCCACCAACATCGATACCACCTCCACCTCAACCGCTGAGGCAACCCCCACCGTTTCAGCAGGCACCGCCACCAACGTAGAGGTCTACACCGTCTCCGGTAAGCTGCTCAAGAGCGCTGAAGGCACCGAGAACGAGAAGAAGTCATCTGCCCTGGAAAGCTTCTCCCTTGCCGATGACGGCACCGCCACCCTGACCCTGTCACCAGACCGCGGCGATGCCCCCACCGAGCTTTACACCGAAGACCTCATCACCGGCACCGGTGCAACCGTGAGTGAATCCGACACCCTCTACGTCAACTACGTTGGCGTGACCTGGTCAGACGGCACCCAGTTCGACGGTAACTTCGGCGCTACCCCCACCGCCCTCTCCCTGAACGGCGTCATCGAGGGCTGGAAGCAGGGCCTGGCCGGTAAGACCGTCGGTTCCCGCGTCCTGCTGGTCATCCCCAGCGAGCTGGCCTACGGTGAGGACGCCGCCACCAGCGGCGCCCCCGAAGGTGCCCTGGTCTTCGTGGTAGACATCCTGGGCTCCTCACCCACCCGCACCGCCGCAGCATCAGCTAGCGCCTCAGCCGACGCGTCCGCAGCTGCAACCGCAGATGCCAGCGCAAACGCTACCGAGTCTGCGAGCGCTGAAGCTACCGCCTCAGCCAGCGAATAAGACCTCTATTATCACTCGATTAGAAAAGGTAAAACCTCATGTCATTTGGTCAGCGTAATCTCGACCGTAGCAAGCCCGAAATTGATTTCCCCGAAGGTGGCACCCCCGAAGAACTCATCATCATCGATGAGATTGAGGGTGCCGGTGAGGTCGTTGAGGCTGGCGATACCGTGTCAGCCCACTACGTGGGTGTAGCTTTCTCCACCGGTGAAGAGTTTGACTCTTCCTGGGGTCGCGGTGAGCCCCTGCGTTTCCAGGTCGGTGTCGGTATGGTGATCCGCGGATGGGACGAGGGCCTGCTGGGTATGAAGGTAGGCGGCCGCCGTCGCCTGGAGATCCCCAGCGAGATGGCCTACGGTTCCCGCGGTGCCGGTTCTGCTATTGGTCCTAACGAATCACTGATTTTTGTGGTTGACCTGGTAGACGTCATCAAGCGTTAATTCTCGCTGTGGGCTTGTGCCTGCGCGTGTTTGGCCCCCGGTTCGAAAGAGCCGGGGGCTATCTTTATGTATGTGACTTCTAAAGCTGTTGAACGTGCTGCTGCCTTACTTGATGTGCTCTCGTCTGCCCCTTGGGGGCTGGACCGGGATGCTGTGCGCCAGCGGGTGCCGGGCTATGACCAGGCGGCGACCGATGCTGCGTTTGAGCGTATGTTTGAGCGCGATAAGCAGGTCTTACGGGCCCTGGGCGTTGAGCTGGTGGCTGAGCGGGCTGATCGTTCTCGGCTGGGCTTTGTGTATCGGCTGGAGGCTAGGTCGCAGGCGGTGGCTGATTTTTCGGCCTTGGACGTGGTGGTGCTGAGCCACTGTGCGCGGGCCTGGGAAGGCACCGAGGTGGAGCGGCTGGCTCGTGCTGCCCTGCTCAAGGTGGGGGCGAGTGTGGGCCAGCGTCTTGGTGGTGAGCTGGGGGAGCCCGCCCGGTTCACCACGGTCCCCGGGGTTGCAGAGTGCCTGGCGGCGGTGGCTGAGGGTAAGGGCGTGAGTTTTCGCTATGCCGGTAGGGACGAGGTGCGCTCGGTTGCCTGCTGGGGGCTGGGTTTGCGCTTTGGTCACTGGTACCTGGTGGGCTGGGATCGGGCCCGTCAGGGGCAGCGTATTTTTAGGCTTGATCGGGCGGCAGGTTTGTCTGTTTTGGCTGTTGAGGGGCCGCAGCCCCCTGCCACTTTTTCGATGGTACGGGAGTTGGCCGCGCTTGAACCTGAGCAGGTTCCGCAGGTAGCTACCGTGCCCCTGCTGCCCGGGAAGGGGGCGGACGGGGTGCAGCTGGCTCCCTCCTACGGGGTAGTGGAGTCTGCCCTGCAGGCAATGAAGGACGGACGCACCCACCGGCTCCCGGAGGGCACATCAGCTCCTGGCGTGGTGGGGGACTACCAGCGAAAGGTCGCTGATGAAGAGGAAAGGCTTCGGCAGGAGCTGCGGGCCTGGCACACCCCGGCGCCCAATATCGCTGCTCCTGAACGAACAAAGGCCTGGAAGCCTGTAGCTGCTCAGCGGGCCCGTGAAAGTGCTTCAGACCAGCTCATGAGGCTTCTGCTGATGGTGTCCCTGATCGAGAGCACCGGGGGTCTGCCCCTTACTACCCTGGCAGATTTCTTTTCAACGACGGAGCAGAAGGCCCGTACCCAGCTAGAAGGTTTAGCCAGCAGCGTTGGGTTTGAGTCCTTGGATCTAGCCATTAACTCGGCTGGGTTTGTGACCCTGCGGGGGCAGCAGGTGCTGACCCGCGGTGTGTCTCTGACTGAAACAGAAGCCCTGGCGCTGAGCCTGGCTCTCGACCTGTCGGCCAGCCTCGATACAGAGTCCTTTTACAGCCACCTGCGCCAGAAGATATGGGCCTCGGTTGCTACCGAGAACCTACCCGAGGTTGCGCCCATGCCTGAACGGGTAGGGGTCTATCGGGCCGACCTTGACCCCCTAGTACAGCGGGCTCTTGATCAGCAGATTCCCCTCGATATCACCTACAGCTCCCACCGGTCTGTCTCCCGCCGCGTTATTGAACCGCTGGCCCTCATCGTTGATAACGGGCCTCGCTACCTGCAAGCTTGGTGCCGGTTGAGCGGGCAGGTGCGGCACTTTAGGCTTGACCAGATATTGAGTATGGCCCCGGTCGAGGGTGATAGCTTCACCCAGCAGGTGCTGACTGAACCCGAGGCGGGGGAGGACGCGTCCGCCCCCGTTAGCCCTCGCAGCTGGCTCACCCAGTTGACCAGCGGCCAAGTTGCTGCCGAGACCATGATTCTGGCTGTCGCTAAAAGTCTGCCGGTAGCCCAGCGCGAAAAAACCCACAGCACCCTCTACCGCTACGCCCTTGAAACAGCCGAAGAAAACGGTGTGACCTTCTACAAAATACCGGTCGCCCACACCGCCTGGGCCCTCAACCTGCTCATAGACCTGGGCCCGACCGTCCGCCTGCTCATCCCTGCCCACCTGCGGCAAGACCTACTAGAGCTACTGGGTGACTAGGGGCCACAAACAACTGCCCCGGCACATTACCCACCCATATCCCAGCAGAATCGGTGCAAGCCCACAGCAAAATATTCTCAAAACTAAAGCCGCTTGGGATATATAATTGTCACTATGCCTTGGTGGTTTTGGATAGTTTTATGGACCGTGCTCGTAGTGAGCTCGCTCTGCCTGCTAGCCTGGCTGCTATACCGCGTCTTCCGCAAAGCCTTAGGGGCACTCGATGCCGCCCAAGACTGGGAGTCCAGCATTACAGATGCGCTTGGGCAGGCCAACCACGCCCAGCCCCTCAGAGAAGAACCGCAACCGGCTCTTTTCATCCCGGTAGGAACCGCCTACGCAGACTACATCCAGGGCAAGAACACTCGAACGCTCGACCGAGCCCGCCGCCGCTCTCAGCGCCGCGACGAACTCGGACAGCCCCAACTCGTCGGAGACCTCAAACGTCTTCAAGAAAGGTGACGCTCGTGCTCGGTAACCTCGGCCCCGTCCATCTCATCATCCTCCTTGTCATCATCATCCTGCTCTTCGGTGCCCCCAAGCTCCCCGGCATGGCCCGCAGCCTCGGCCAGTCCATGCGTATCTTCAAGTCAGAAGTTGACGGCTTGAAGAACGACTCCAAGAAGAACAACGAAGCAAACGGCGACACCAACGGTTCCGTTGTTTCCGGTGAGGTCATCAACAACCCCACCACCACCGACCAGAACAAGGGCTCACAGAACTAAGTTCTCGCCCCCCAGAGCGTTCGTGAGTTAACCGCCCGACCCGTGCCCTGGCCACCCAGGGCGCGGGTTTATGGGCTCCCAGAGTTTCAGTAGAAGGCACCCATGGCTAAATCAACCAGCCGAAAGAACAACCCCCAGGCCACCATGGCCCTCGGCGAGCACTTTCGCGAATTCCGCAACCGCCTCATTAAAGCGGCTGTTGCTACCTTTATCTGCGCTATCGGCGGCTTCTTCCTCTACGAGCCCTTCATGGAGGCCATCAGCGCCCCGGTCTACGCCATCAACACCGAAGCTGGCCGCACCGCAGCCCTGAACTACTCCACCGCAACATCTCCCTTCGACCAGATGGTGCGTATCTCCCTCTACATCGGCCTGGTCATCGCAAGCCCCGTCTGGCTCTACCAACTCTGGGCCTTCATCACCCCGGCCCTCTACCGCAAGGAAAAGCTCTACACCCTGGGCTTCACCTTCACCGCCATCCCCATGTTCCTTCTGGGCACCGGCCTGGCCTGGTGGGTGCTACCCACCGCCGTCCGCACCCTGACCATGTTCAGCCCCGATGGCGCAACCAACCTCTTCACCGCCGACGTCTACGTCAGCTTCGTGGTTAAATTCATGCTGGTCTTCGGTATCGCCTTCGTACTGCCCGTTATCCTGGTCGGCCTCAACTTCATCGGCCTGATCCGCGGTAAGACCATTCTCAAGTCCTGGCGCTGGGTAGTCGTGCTCGTTGGTCTGCTCGCAGCTATGGCAGCTCCCGGTAACGACATCATGTCCATGCTCTACCTCATGCTGCCCCTGCTCTTCTTCTTCTTTGTTGCTATCGGTATCGCCATGCTTAACGACAAGCGCCGCGACCGCCGCAACGCTAAACTCGCAGAGGGACTCACCGACGACGAACTCAACCGAGCCACCAGCCTAGAAGAACTCGACCAGCTCGGTCGCTCCTAAAACTTTCCCGCCCCGGCACGCTGTGTCGGGGCGGTTTTTTGTTCGCGCTGGAACGAAAGCTGACTGCGGGGTGCCTCTGGCCGAAATCTACCGCCTAAGATTAGACATATGGCTAGCTACGCTGAACAGTACCTGCGCGCCAAAGAACGCGCCACCTTCTCAAAGACCGCTCTCTACCGTTTTGAGCAGACCCTGAGCTTTGACCTGGATGACTTCCAGCGCCGGGCCTGCACTTCGGTTGAGGACGGCCGGGGCGTGCTGGTTGCTGCCCCCACTGGGGCGGGCAAGACGATCGTGGGAGAGTTCGCTATCTACCTGGCTCTATCGCAGGGTAAAAAGGCCTTTTACACCACCCCGATTAAGGCTCTGAGTAACCAGAAGTACAACGACCTGGTGGCAGCCTACGGTGAGGACGCCGTGGGGCTGCTGACCGGCGACACCTCCATCAACTCCGAAGCCCCCGTGGTCGTGATGACCACCGAGGTGCTCCGCAACATGCTCTATGCAGATTCCGCCACTCTGGCCAACCTGGGCTATGTGGTGATGGACGAGGTGCACTACCTGGCTGACCGCTCCCGCGGGGCGGTGTGGGAAGAGTGCATTATTCACCTGCCCGAATCGATCTCTGTTATCGCCCTATCGGCCACTATCTCTAACGCTGAGGAGTTCGGTGCCTGGCTCGATACCGTGCGCGGGCAGACCGACATTATCGTTTCTGAACATCGCCCGGTTCCCCTCTGGCAGCACGTGATGGTGGGACGCCACCTTATGGACCTCTTCGCTGGCGATACCACCGTTGAGGACGCCGCAGCCGCCACAGACCTACCCGAGGTCAACCCGGAGCTGGTGCGGGTCGGACGCCGCCCCCGCCCTTCACGGGGCCCCGGCGGTAAGTCCTTCTCCCGGCTGGGCAAGGGAAAACGTGGTCGTAACCAGGGCTACCAGTCCCAGGGCTATGACCGCGAGCGCCGCAGCAGCGCGGATGAGGTGAGCACCCCCGTCCGCCCCCAGCGCATTAGTCGCCCAGAGATGATTCGTTCCCTCGATAAGGCGGGTCTGCTGCCCGGTATCTGTTTTATTTTCTCGCGGGTGGGCTGCGATGCTGCGGTATCGCAGTGTATCGATGCCGACATTCGCCTAACAACCGAGGCTGAGGCCCAGGCTATTCGGGCCTATATCGCTGAGGCTACCGCTAGCCTTGAGACCAGTGACCTGGCGGTGCTCGGTTTTTACGAGTGGCGTGAGGGCCTGATGCGGGGTGTAGCGGCCCACCATGCGGGTCTGCTGCCGGTCTTCAAGGAGGTTGTTGAGACCCTCTTTTCTGAGGGACTGATTCGCATGGTCTTTGCGACCGAGACCCTGGCGCTGGGCATCAATATGCCGGCCCGGTCGGTGGTGCTTGAGAAGCTCACCAAGTTCAACGGTGAGACCCACGTGGATATCACGCCGGGGGAGTACACCCAGCTGACCGGACGCGCGGGCCGCCGCGGTATCGACGTTGAGGGTCATGCTGTGGTTATGTGGCGCCCAGGTCTAGAGCCCCAGCAGGTAGCGGGCCTGGCCTCGAAGCGCACCTACCCCCTCAATTCTTCCTTCAAGCCCACCTACAATATGAGCGCCAACCTGATTGCCCAGTTTGGCACTGAGCGTACCAAGAAGATTCTGGAAAGTTCCTTTGCCCAGTTCCAGGCTGATAAGTCGGTGGTGGGGGTGGCTTCTCGGGTGAGGAAGAACGAAAAGGCTCTGGCAGGTTTCGAAGAGGCGATGACCTGCCATCTGGGTGATTTTACCGAGTACGCCCGCATCCGCCGTGACCTTTCTGATCTTGAGAAAAAGGCCGAGAAGGGCCGTAGTCGTCTGCGGCAGTCCCAGGCGGTGGCGTCCGTCCTTGACCTGCTGCCCGGCGATATCATCGAGATCCCCCGGGGCCGTAATGCGGGGCCTGCCGTGGTGCTGGCCAGGGCCGAGTCTCTGGACGACCCACGCCCGTCCATCCTGACGATGGCAGCGCAGCTGCGCCGCCTCGACCCCCGCGACCTCGACGGGCCTGTTCTGCCGGTTTCGAAGATTAAGGTGTCAAAGAAGTTCACCGGTAAGACCCCCAAGGACCGCCGGGACATGGCCTCTCGTATGCGTGAGGCCCTCTATCAGGGGCTTCCTGCCCGCTCGGGGTCTCAGAAGAAGTACTTCAACGAGCGCGAGCGCGGGGACGAACAGAAGATTGAGGAGCTGCGCCGGGCTCTGCGTAACCACCCCTGCCATGGGTGCTCTGACCGCGAGAATCATGCCCGGTGGGCTGAGCGCTGGTACCGCCTGTCGCGCGATACCGACGGTTTGCGCCGTCAGATTGAGCGCCGCACCAACACTATCGCCCAAGTCTTTGAGCGCATCACTCAGTTGCTGGCTAGCTACGGTTACGTTGAGACAGTGGAGGGGCGTCGCATGCTCACCGCCCGAGGGGCCTCACTGCGTCGGGTTTACGGTGAAAAGGACCTGCTGACCTCCCTCTGCCTTGAGGACGGCTTCTTGCAGGGCCTTGACCCGGCTTCTACCGCTGCGGTGGTCTCAGCCCTGGTCTATGAGGCTAAACGCGATGAGCTGGGTCTGCTATCTCGCTACCCCGGTCACGGGGTTGAGGGGGCACTGATGACCGTGCTGAAGCACTGGAACAAGCTCAACGACGCCGAAAAACTCCACCGGCTACCGCAGACCGCTTCACCCGACTTCGGTATGGTCTGGCCCGTCTATAAGTGGGCGCGGGGCAAGAGCCTTGCCCAGGCGATCGATAGTACCGACCTGGCCGCTGGCGACTTCGTGCGCTGGACCAAGCAGGTCATCGACAGCCTTGATCAGATTGCCCACGTGGCGTCGTCTGACCCCCAGCTGCGCACCCAGTGCGAGGCCGCTATTAACCTGCTGCGCCGCGGCGTGGTGGCAACCCAGCTTTAGTCTGTTTTACTGTCAGTATTTTGAAAGGACGGCAATGATGCCCGCAACTGTCATGCTCGATGGCTCTGTCTACAGCCCCGCTGACCCCTTTGCTGCCGCCCTGGTCATGAACGAGGGGCGGGTGGAGTGGGTGGGGCAGGACGCCGGTGCCCGCTCCATCGCGGATTCCTCCATGACCGTGCAGGAGCTGGGCGGACGTCTGGTCACCCCCAGCTTTGCTCTAGCGGCGGCTTCTACGACCGGGGCGGACGCTCCCGCCCTGCTTGATGAGCTAGCGGCAGCTGGCTACGGTTATGCCCGCCTGCTGCTCACTGATTTCGCGCAGGAGCTCCCGGCAGCTCACCCTGCGGTAGCTGCTGACTACTACCTCCCCGTAAGCAGCCTTGAGAGTGGCAGGGAGCTGCCCGCTGGCGTCCGCGGTGTTTTTGTCTCATCCCCGGGAGAGCTTAACTCGCAGTTACTGGCTTTGCTGGCCGAAAAGCGCCTGCAGCTCATGTTGGTGGTCACCGAGGCGGCTCAGGTAGGGGAGTACCTGGCTCATCTGGCGCCTCTTGATGGGCTCACCCGTCTGCGTATCAGCCCCAGCCTGGAGGGTCTCACCAAGCTAGCTCAGGATGAGCTGGAGCAAGCGAAAGACCTTCAGGTCACCCTCGGTTTCTCAGGTGACTTCGATCGTTCCGGCGAAGCCTTTGGCCGGGCCCTGGCGGCAGGGGCTGCAGTTACCCTAGGGTCAGACCCGGGTGACCGGCCTTCACTGTTGGGCTGGGAACTGGTGAACGCCGCCGTCAACCCTGCTCAGGCAGAACAGGCAGTATCGGCTCGCGCCGCTTTTGCCGCCTGCACCCGCGCAGTCTACCGCGCCGCGTCCGCCCCCAACCCCTTCACCGGACAGCTCGTGCCCGGAGCCCCCGCCCACTGCGCCCTCTGGACCATCACCGAACTCATCGTGCAGACCCCCGACAGCCGCATTGCAGCCTGGAGTACCGACCCGCGCGCCCGCACCCCCCTGCTCCCTGTCCTTGCCCCCGACGTACCCCGCCCTGAACTGGTCAGCCTGTACCGCAGCGGCCGCAAAGTGGGCTAGGCGTCACCTCAGACCCAGGCCCGCGATACACGCTCGGGCACCTGCACCCTATATAATGAAAAACTGGTTTACACGCCGTCCCACGATTCGGATGGGCCATGACAAGGAGACCGCATGCGAGTACTAACCGTGATTCCTACCTACAATGAGAAGGAAAACCTTCCCATCGTAGTAGAGCGCCTGCGCGCAGCCGTGCCCGACTGCGACATCCTCGTCGTCGACGACAACAGCCCCGACGGCACCGGCCAGCTTGCCGACTCCATGGCAGCAGAAGACAGCCACATCAACGTCCTCCACCGCACCGTCAAGGACGGCCTGGGTGGCGCCTACCTGGCAGGCTTCGACTGGGGCCTAGAAGCTGGCTACGACGTGCTCGTTGAGATGGACGCCGACTGCTCCCACCAGCCCGAACAGCTGCCCCTGCTCCTGCAGGCAATCGAAGGGGGAGCCGACCTAGCTATCGGTTCCCGCTACGTACCCGGCGGCAAAACCAAAAACTGGCCCCTGCACCGCCAGATCCTTTCCCGCGGCGCCAACCTTTATACCCGCCTGATTCTGGGCACCAAGGTCAAAGATATCACCGCGGGCTACCGCGCCTACCGCCGCGAAGCCCTGCAGAAGCTTAACCTCGAAGGTATCGACTCCAAGGGCTACGTCTTCCAGGTTGATTTGGCCTGGCGCTCCGAACAGGCCGGCCTGAAAATTGTAGAAGTACCCATCACCTTCGTAGAGCGTGAAATCGGTAGCTCCAAGATGGACGGCAACATCATCGTTGACTCCATGACCAAGGTAACCCGCTGGGGCCTGACCGCCCGGGCAGAGCGCGTCCGCTCCATCATCAAGAAGTAATAGCAGTTGATAGACGAAGGGCCCCGCCAGATAACTGGCGGGGCCCTTCGTCTTAGAGGGAAGCTAGCCTAGAGGGCGTGACGCTCCCGGTAAATCTCAAGACGCTGCTGCAGGGTCTCTTCGAGTTCTTCGACGCTACGGCGCTCCAGGAGCATGTCCCAGTGGGTACGAACAGGCTTTTCAGCGTTCTCTTCAACCTTGCCGTCGCCAGAAACCAGGAAGGCTTCCTTGCCGGACTTGGCGGTCCAGGTTGCGGGAATCTCAGCTTCCTGCGCGAAGGTAACGAAGACTCGTTCACCGTCTTCGGTGCGGTATTCCACACGCTGGCGGGGAGCCGGCTCCACGCCTGATTCGGTTTCCATTGACTGTGAACCCAGGCGCATACCGCGCAGGCTGCGATCGCTCATTTTCTTCCTCCATAAACGGTGACTGAAGTGCTTGCAGGTTTGTAACTACTCAAAGGCGGGTAAACCGTGCAGGCCAAATACCCATTATAACCTTTAGGCGCCGGGGGTGTGGGGGTCTGTGCCCTCAGCTGATTCGTCGGTAGGGAGCTCGCCCTCCTGAGGGATTTCAACGCCGCTATCGAGCTTGTCGAGGTTGGGGTTGAGGTCTTCAGGGGTCACGCGGATCACCGGGGTGTCGACCAGGGGAGAGGACGGGGGAGTCGCAGGGGTAGATTCTCCCTCAGTCTCAGGTGCACCCTCGCTACCCAGGGGTGAGAAGGCGTTGCCGATACCGCGCAGGGCATCGCCCAGCTCGGTGGGAATGAACCAGAGCTTGTTAGCATCGCCCTCGGCCAGCTTGGGCAGGGTCTGCAGGTACTGGTAGGTCAGTAGCTTTTGGCTGGGGTTCGAGGCGTGGATTGCGTGGAAGACCTTCTGGATAGCCTGGGCTTCACCGTCAGCACGCAGGATAGCTGCCTTAGCGTCACCCTCAGCGGTCAGAATCTGGGACTGCTTTTCACCTTCAGCTCGTAGAATCGCAGCACGGGAGTCACCTTCGGCGGTTAGAATCTGGGACTGCTTCTGGCCTTCAGCGGTCAGGATTGCGGCTCGGCGGTCACGCTCGGCTCGCATCTGCTTTTCCATGGAGTCCTGGATGGAGTGCGGAGGCTGAATTTCTTTGATATCGACGCGGGAGACGCGGATACCCCAGCGGCCGGTGGTGCTGTCGAGAACCCCTCGCAGCTCGCTGTTAATCTGATCGCGGGAGGTCAGGGTTTCTTCGAGGTTGAGACCACCGACGACGTTGCGCAGGGTGGCGCTGGTTAGCTCGTCTACGGCCTGGATGTAGTTGGTGATTTCGTAAGTCGCTGCCTTGGGGTCGGTCACCTGGAAGTAGACCACGGTATCGATACCCACAACCAGGTTATCTTCGGTGATAACGGACTGGGCTGGGAAAGATACGACCTGTTCACGCAGGTCAATGAGGGGCAGGACGCGGTCGATAAAGGGGACGGTCACATGAAAGCCCGGGTTGAGGGTGGTGTGGTACTTACCCAGACGCTCGACAATGCCAGCGCGGGCCTGAGGAATAATGCGCACAGCCTTGAGCAGGGTGATGAGCACCAAGAGCACGAGGGCTGTAAGCAGGATGGTTGTGGTGATGGTTGAAGCTGTCATAGGTTACGACCTTAATCTTTAAGTTAAAGGTTATTTTGTGGTGTGAGGGGCTAGGTAGGCAGTTGCACCGCGAATGGCTACCACGGTTGCTGTTGACCCTTCAGGGAGAACCAGCTGGTTGCTTTCGGGGCGGGCCGTCCAGGTGTCACCGGCGATATGGGCAAGACCTGTCTGCTCTGTGACCGTCTGGGTAATAAGAGCGTCCTGGCCAATAAGCCCATTAGAGTTCATCGCAATATTGGGCGAGCTTTGATGGAAACGCTTAATAAGCGGTGGGCGGAGCCCTAAGAGAAGGGCGATACTAACAACTGCAAAAAGAACAACCTGACCAACAAAGGAGTCGAGGAAGGTGGTGCTCAGTGTTGCCGACAGGGCAGCTAGGGCCATCATCAGAAAGACGAAGTCGAGCATCAAAATCTCAATAATGGCTAGAACAATGGCAGCGGTGAGCCAGAAAGCCCAGAGGTTCTGTGCGAACCATTCAATCATGTGTACCTCCCACAGGTAGGTGTGTGTTAGTACTTATCTATTCTCCCTGATGTGGTTTCTCTGTGCTAGTCATTACGTGAGTTATGAGAGGATTTGGTCAGCTCAGCTAGGCTTTCTAGTAAGCCGATAATATACATTATGTAAAGTAAAGCTAAAAATGCTCCCCTGACGCCCTCGACTTACTCCACAGCTGCTGAGCTTAGCGCTCCTGCGTTAGAGTAAAACTATGCTCAGTTCAGTTGATTCAGGTAAATATTTTTCCCAGCCGGTTCGCGCCGTGGTTGACCTGGCCCTCGTCCTTCTTTTTATTGCCATCGGGCTCACTAGCCACCAGGAACCGCTATCCCAGCTATTAGCCACCGCCGCACCTTTCTTACTGGCAGCCTGCGCTGGCCATATTGGTGTGTGGGCCGTGAGCTCCAGGCGGCAGCTTCCCCTCTTGCTTGAAGGTTTTATGATGTGGGTCAGCACCCTGGTGCTTGGGCTTGGCTTGCGCCTCTCCTTCGGCGATACTGCGGCAACTGCTTTTGTTCTTGTCTCAGCTCTTACTCTCTTGGTCTTCTTGGTGGGCTGGCGCCTTATCCTTGGCTTGGTACGCCGCAAGGCCTAAATTTCTTGATGTAGACAGTCTTTAAAAAGGTGTGGCCCCAGAAAGTCTGGGGCCACACCTTTATGTTGTTATTTACTGTTGCTGTAAGCAATCCAACGTTCAAGCACAGCCTTAGCTTTACCTGACTCCACTGAGTGGCGAGCGTCCTGCAGGGCTTCCTCAAAGCGCTCTGCGAAAGGCCTATTGTTAACCGGGCGGTAAGCAGTCAAGCCTGCTGCAGCATTCAGTAAAACCGCGTTGAGGATTGGGCCGGGAGTCTCGTCGAGAACCTGATGCACAACCTGGGCGTTATGCTGGGCATCTCCCCCGCGTAGATCGTCCAGGCTGGCACAATCGATACCAAAATCGGTGGGGGTTAGTGAGTGGTGCTCAACTCCCCCATTGAAGGTTTCCCAAACTTGCGACTCACCGGTGATGGTAATTTCGTCCAGGCCGTCATTCCCGCGGAAAATCAGGGCATGGTCCCCGCGGGAAGCGAAAACGGCGGCGATTTTCTCAGCCATCTCGGGGTCTGCTACACCGATGGCTGAAGCCCGGACCCGGGCGGGGTTGGTCATGGGGCCAAGATAGTTGAAGGCTGTGGGTACGCCAATGGAGCGCCGGGCAGGTGCTACATGGCGCATGGAGGGGTGGAAGACCTGGGCGAAGAGGAAAGTGATACCCGCAGCATCCACCGCACCTGCCACATCTTTAATGTTTAGGTTTAGATTTATGCCTAGCTCAGCCAGCACATCTGCACTTCCACTTGATGATGAAGAGGCCCTGTTGCCGTGCTTAATGACGGGTACACCCGCCCCCGCAATCACCAGTGAGGCCATAGTGGAAATATTGACGGTATTCTGCTGGTCTCCCCCAGTGCCCACAATGTCTACAGCATCTCTGGTAACTTCTATGTGTTCTGCCTTATCAAGCATGCCTTGCGCAAGTGCAGCAAGTTCTTCAGGAGTTTCACCTTTAACATGAAGTCCAACTAGGAAAGCTCCGATAATAGCTTCCGGGGTTGATCCCGCCATGATGTCTTGCATAGCCCAGTTAATCTGGTCTGACGAGAGGTCCTGCTGGGCTACGAGTTGATTGAGAATAAGTTTCCACGTGATGGTGCCTGTCATGGCTCACATTCTACGGTTCTTTTAGTTCCCGGGCGAGCTCGTGAGACGGACGTTCGCGGGGACTTTCCATCCCAGGGTGGCTGGTCGTTGGGTTACGCAAGTTTTACACACAACGTGTCGCCAAGCCTGTACTAAAAACCCCTAGATTAGGGGGAGATATGCAGGATTTACAACACACCTCCTAGCAAACCCCCTTACCTATTGGTTCACGGGCACTTTTACAGACATAATGTCTATGTGACAACTGCAACCCATACCCCAAGTAAGTCGGCACACGCCGCTCTGAATCGACCCAACCAGGTGTCTGTCGGCACCGTCGTTTGGCTTGCCTCAGAGCTCATGTTCTTCGCCGGCCTGTTCGCAATGTACTTCACTCTGCGCGCTTCTCGCCCCGATATTTGGGCTGAGAACACCCCGCTGCTTGAAGTCCCTCTCGCTCTCGCCAACACCATCGTGCTGGTGCTGAGCTCCGTTACCTGCCAGTTTGGTGTTTTCAAGGCTGAACAGCTCAAGCCCCGCCGCACCGGTTCCCTCTTCAATGTCCGTGAATGGGGCATGGTTGAGTGGTTCCTGCTCACCTTCATCATGGGTGCGTTCTTCGTTTCCGTCCAGGCTTACGAATACGCAAACCTTGTAGCTGAAGGTATGACTATCGCGTCAAGTGCTTATGGCTCAGCTTTCTACATCACCACCGGTTTCCACGCACTCCACGTAACCGGCGGCCTGATCGCCTTCCTGCTGATCATCGGCCGTGCCTATGTTGCTAAGCGTTTCGGTCACTACGAAGCAACCTCAGCAATCGTTGTTTCTTACTACTGGCACTTCGTAGACGTCGTCTGGATCGCCCTGTTCCTTATCGTCTACTTCCTCAAGTAACCGGTAACCGCTAAAAGTAAACCAACTAGCACACACACAAAGGAACAACGACGTGAAGGCACTTTCTCAAAAGCGACGTCATCCGCTCGCAGCTCTCGTGTTGCTTGCCCTTGCCCTCCTCCTATCTGGTGGCCTCTACGCAGTTGCCACGGCTACTAACGAGGCTCAAGCCGCTACAAGCACCACCTACACTGCAGAAGACATCTCAGAAGGCCAGAAACTCTTTCTGGCCAACTGTGCAACCTGCCACGGTACTAACGCAGAAGGCTCAGTAGACGGCCCCTCACTGATCGGTGTTGGCGCTGCTGCTGTTGACTTCCAGGTAGGCACCGGCCGCATGCCCATGCAGATGCAGGGCGTTCAGGCTCAGCTGAAGCCCGGCCAGTTCAACGATGAGCAGACTAAGCAGCTCGCAGCCTACGTTGCATCACTCGGTGCAGGCCCCACCATCCCCGAGGAAGAGTACCTCGATGTTTCCAAGGGCGATGCAGCCAATGGCGCAAAGGTATTCCTCGCAAACTGCGCTATGTGCCATAACGCTGCTGGCGTTGGTGGTGCTCTTACCCGCGGTAAGTTTGCTCCTACCCTGATGGGCGTTTCAGAGAAGCACATCTACGAGGCTATGGAAACTGGCCCGCAGAACATGCCCGTCTTTAACGACGCAAACATCACCCCCGAAGAAAAGCGCGATGTCATTACCTACCTGAAGTCCCAGGAAGTTAACGCATCGGTTGGTGGTTTCAAGCTTGGCTCACTCGGCCCCGTGTCTGAAGGTCTTCTGATCTGGACCCTCGGCCTGGTCATCGTCATTGCATTCACCCTCTGGCTGACTTCACGAGCTGCATAAGCTCACGCACACACATAAATTTCGTACCAAGGAAGATTTGAGGCAACACATGGGAAACCATAGTGACGGCGCACATGAAAAGGCTGCCGTAGTTACCTCTCAAGAGGCAAGTCAGGAGAAGTTCGCTAACCCCGGACTTCCCCCGCATGCTCCCCGACTCACCGACGTCGATTCCAAAAAAGCTAAGGGTGCCGAGCGACAGGTAGTTCTGCTATTCGTCATCTCCATGCTGGGCTCCCTGCTTTTCTGGATTGGCTACTTCGGTGTAGAGGTAAGCGGCAACTTCTACGATGTCATGAACCCCGAAGCAAACAACATGCTTCGTCTGCAGAACCTTCTGCTGGGTCTCGGCATCGCTTTTGCCATGTTCGGTATCGGTATCGGTATCGTCCACTGGGCACGCTCACTCATGCCCGACCACGAAATGGTCGAAGAGCGTCACGCGGTTACCTCTGAAGAGGACCGCGCAGAGGCTCAGGAAATCGTTGAAACCATCATCGAAGAATCAGGCATCAAGCGTCGCCCGCTTCTTCGTAATACCCTCATCGGTTCCGTTATCCTCGCTCCCCTGACCTTCGTCACCCTGTTCCGTGACCTGGGCCCCGCAGACCCCTCAGTACTCAAGTACACCCTGTGGGACGAAGGCGTCCGCCTCGTGCGCGACCCCTCCGGCACCCCCATCAAGGCTGCTGACGTTACTCTGGGTTCTGCCTACCACGTCCTGCCCGAAACCCTCTCTAGCCTGACCCACGAGAACGGCTACCTCGAGGAAAAGGCCAAGGCCGTTGTGCTGCTCATGCGTCTGGATCCCGCTGACATCAAGAAGGTCACCCCCGGTCGCGAAAACTGGAACGTTGACGGCATCTACGCCTACTCCAAGGTTTGCACCCACGTAGGCTGCCCCATCGCTCTGTACGAGCAGCGCACCCACCACCTGCTCTGCCCCTGCCACCAGTCAACCTTTGACGCGGCAGAAGAGTGCAAGGTTATCTTCGGCCCCGCAGGCCACGCCCTGCCCCAGCTGCCCATCGCAGTTGACTCCGAAGGCTACCTGGTCGCCCAGAGTGACTTCCACGAGCCCGTTGGCCCCGGCTACTGGGAGCGTGCAAAGCACATCAAGGAAATGGCAGGTGAAGCATAATGTCGACTTCAATGCAGTCTGATTACAAGGCAAAGACCTCAACCGGTCGTATCGCCCACTACGTTGATCAGCGTGTTGGTGCTTCAGGCATCATCAAGGAATTCGGTCGCAAAATCTTCCCCGATCACTGGTCATTCATGTTCGGTGAAGTTGCGCTCTACAGCCTGGTTATCCTGATCATCTCAGGTACCTTCCTCACCTTCTTCTTCAACCCCACCATGGTGTCGGTAACCTACGACGGTTCCTACGTCCCCATGAAGGGCACCCACATGTCTGCCGCCTACGCCTCTGCCCTGGACATCTCCTTTGACGTCCGCGGTGGTCTGCTGATGCGTCAGATTCACCACTGGGCAGCTCTGATGTTCATGATGGCGATGACTGTGCACATGCTGCGCGTCTTCTTCACCGGCGCTTTCCGCCGTCCTCGTGAACTGAACTGGGTTGTTGGTTGCACCCTGCTCATCATCGGTATTCTGGCTGGCTTCACCGGCTACTCACTGCCCGATGACGTGCTCTCAGGTAACGGTCTGCGCATTATTGACGGTATTTTCAAGTCAATCCCGCTGGTTGGTACCTACATCTCGCTCTTCTTCTTCGGTGGCGAGTTCCCCGGTACCGCTGTGATTGGTCGCCTCTACACCCTGCACATCATGATTATCCCCGCGATGCTTCTGCTGCTCGTGGCTATTCACATGTTCATGGTTGTACTGCACAAGCACACCCAGTACCCCGGCCCCGGCCGCACCGAGAACAACGTCGTTGGCTTCCCCGTGGGCCCCGTCTACGCAGCCAAGGCTGGCGGTTTCTTCTTCATCGTGTTCGGTATCATCGCCTTCCTCGGCGCAACCTTTACCATCAACGCGATTTGGAACTACGGCCCCTACGACCCCTCACCGGTACAGGCCGGTACCCAGCCTGACTGGTACGTAGGCTTCGGTGACGGCGCCCTGCGTCTGTGGCCCGGCGTCTGGCCCTGGCCCTGGGAATTCGAATTCCTCGGTGGCACCTGGGTTCTGAGTGTCCTTCTCCCCTTCGCTCTGATGGCTGGCTCAGTCATGATGGCCATGGTCTTCTGGCCCTGGATTGAGCAGTGGGTTACCAAGGACAACCGCGTCCACAACATCCTGGACCGCCCCCGCAACGCCCCCTTCCGTACCGGTGTGGGTGTAGCAGGCATCATTGGCTACGCATCCCTGATGATCGCGGCAAGCTCCGACCTAATCGCAACTCACTTCCATGTATCGCTGAACGACGTTGCCTACTGGCTCCGCTTTACCTTCGTATTCGGTCCCCTCATTGGCTTCTTCATCACCCAGCGCATCTGCCTGGCTCTGCAGCGTAAGGACCGTGAGCTCGTACTGCACGGTATCGAAACCGGTAAGGTCGTCCAGCTCCCCCACGGTGAGTTCATCGAGGTTCACAAGCCTCTCGATGAATACCGCCGCTACGAGCTGGTCTCCTTCGAGTCACCCGAGCCCATCCCGGCTCAGCCCAACAAGAAGGGCAAGGTTGGCCTAATCGAGAAGACCCGCGCAGGTCTCTCAAAGATCTGGTTCGAAGACCGCGTAGTTGCCGTAACTCCCGCTGAGCTCGAAGCAGCTCACCATGAGCACCACGGTGCACATGAGGTTGACGGCCACAAGGCCGACTCAATCGAAAAATAACATACGGTTGTAGTAACAGTGTGGGGCACCCCTGACGGGGTGCCCCACACGTGTTTTAACAGGCTTTTACTGGCCCCGCGTGATTGGTTATCAATGACCGAGCCAATCATCGCCTCTAAGGGCTTCCTGAGCCTTTTAGGAGCCAAAACTAGTTTGTTGGGTTTAGCTCTGCTCCCCTATGCAGCCATGACGGCTCTGAAAAAAGTAGCGCACTCCCGAGGCCGCGTGTGCTGGCCCCGTTCTGCGCAAGGTGCAGGGGGATTATGCAGGGTAAATGAGGTGGCTCTCCCCTAGCTCACGGAGGCCCTTATACCTCTTTGAACTGCTTTTCTGTGCATCGAGGACGCGGGGGGGCACAGCGCGCCGTCTGAACCGGGGGCGTGTCGCTGAGCGCCCGCCACAGGGATGGTCTCCCAGCTCAGGGAGCTATGTTGGCGGGTGCTCTTGACGGTTCATCACATAGTTAAAGATTCTTTGAGCGGTTCGGCGTGTCGCACTCCTAGGGTGGGCTGGCAGGGTCAGGCTGGCTCCTGTGCCGTCCTGTGCCGTCCTGTGCCGTCCTGTGCCGTCCTGTGCCGTCCTGTGCCGTCCTGTGCCGTCCTGTGCCGTCCTCCCAACCTCCCCTCAGCAATCTAAAAATGGCACAAAAAAGGGTGGGGCCCCTATCCGAGAGGATAGGGGCCCCACCCCTTGAGCCAGGTAAGACTCTTAGTGGGCGTGGTCGCCGCGGTTGTATTCGTAAACCCAACCCAGAACAGCTGCTGCTGCGAAGGGGATGGCAACGAGTACGATCCACCAGTCGATAGCCAGACCTACAACAACGATGGTGCAAGCAACACCGATGAAGAGGGGCCACCATGACCACGGTGAGTAGAAGCCGTAGTCGCCAGCGCCATCAGCGATTTCACCTTCGAGGTTCTCGTAGGGCATGTCGGGGTGCTTCTTGTCGGTGAAGTTCAGGAAGTACCAGAGGAAGAGACACATCACGGCGGTAGCCAGAATCGCGGGGAAACCGGCCCACTCGGTGAAGTCAGTCATCAGACCGTAGACAATGCCAACGGGAATCAGGAAGACGCCGATGAAACCGAAAATCTTAGCAAGAAGTTTCACAGTGGCCTCCTAGCGTGCAGTTGCCTGGCGGGCTGCTGCAGCGACGTCATTGTTGGTGGACAGTTCAGGGTGGTGCAGGTCAAGTGCAGGACGCTCTGAACGGATACGGGGCAGGGCGGTGAAGTTGTGGCGCGGGGGCGGGCAAGAAGTTGCCCATTCCAGTGAGCCACCGAAGCCCCAGGGGTCATCAACCTCAACACGCTTGCCGTTGCGGGCAGTGGTGTAGACGTTCCAGAACCAGGGAATCATGGAGATTGCCAGAATCATGGAGCCTACGGTTGAGAGCTGGTTCATCCAGGTGAAGCCATCTTCAGGCATGTAGTCTGCGTAGCGGCGGGGCATGCCGTCGACACCGAGCCAGTGCTGGATGAGGAAGGTCATGTGGAAGCCGATGAACAGCAGCCAGAAGTGGATCTTGCCCAGGCGCTCGTTCAGCATCTTGCCGGTGAACTTGGGCCACCAGAAGTAGAGAGCTGCGAACATACCGAAGACGAGGGTACCGAAGATGACGTAGTGGAAGTGAGCGACCACGAAGTAGGAGTCAGACAGGTGGAAGTCCAGCGGCGGGGTTGCCAGGATAATACCGGTGATACCACCGAAGAGGAAGGTGATCAGGAAGCCGATAACCCAGAGCATGGGGGTCTCAAAGGTGATGGAGCCCTGCCACATGGTGCCGATCCAGTTGAAGAACTTCACGCCGGTAGGAATACCAATCAGCATGGTCATGAAGGAGAAGAAGGGCAGCATGACCGCGCCGGTGACGTACATGTGGTGTGCCCACACGGTAACTGACAGAGCCGCAATAGCGATGGTTGCAAAAATCAGACCCTTGTAACCGAAAATCGGCTTACGTGAGAAGACGGGGATGATTTCTGAAACGATGCCGAAGAAGGGCAGAGCCAGAACGTAAACCTCGGGGTGACCGAAGAACCAGAAGAGGTGCTGCCAGAGGACGGCGCCACCGTTTTCGGGGTCGAAGATGTGGCCACCGAGACGGCGATCCATACCGAGGGCGAACAGGGCGGACGCCAGCGGCGGGAAGATCATGATGATCAGGATTGCGGTGATCAGGGTGGTCCAGGTGAAGACCGACATACGCCACATGGTCATACCGGGGGCGCGCATGCAGAGGATGGTGGTCAGGAAGTTGACGCCACCCATGATGGTGCCGAAGCCCTGAAGAGCCAGACCGAAGATCCAGAGGTCACCACCGACAGAGGGGCTGTAGGTGGTGCTGTTCAGCGGAGCGTATGCGAACCAGCCGAAGGAAGCTGCACCCTGGGGGGTAAGGAAGCCAGCGATGGCGACCAGTGAGCCGAACAGGAAGAACCAGAAGGCCAGGGAGTTCAGGCGGGGGAAGGCAACGTCGGGTGCACCAATCTGCAGGGGTACCAGGACGTTAGCGAAACCGGTGAACAGCGGGGTACCAAACATGAGCAGCATCAGGGTGCCGTGCATGGTGAAGAGCTGGTTGAACTGTTCCTTGGTTTCGAGGAACTGCATACCGGGGGTGAAGAGCTCCAGGCGCATAAGCAGAGCCATGACACCGGCAAAGCAGAAGAAAATAAACGCGGCGATCAGGTACATGTACCCGATGGTCTTGTGGTCGGTGGAAGTCAGCCAATTGACGATGATTCGTCCCTTGGACTTAGGAACCACCCGCGGGACAACGCTACCGGTTGTCTCAGCTGAATACTCAAGAGTAGTCACGGGTTACCTCTTAGTTGTTGGTGTTCATGTTGGGGTTACGGTTGTACTCGTCACCCAGACGGCCAATGTTGCCTTCATCTTCCAGTGACTGGATGTAGGCGTCGTAGTCTTCCTGGCTGACAACTTCAACGTTGAAGAGCATCTCTGAGTGGTACTCACCGCAGAGTTCGGCACACTTACCCTGGTAGCGAGCAGGCTCGGAACCGGTGGTGAAGTACATGTGGTTGGTCATGCCGGGAATGGTGTCGCGCTTCTCAAGGAAGGCGGGAATCCAGAAGGAGTGGATGACGTCACGGGACTTGAGCTGCAGGTCTACGGTTGAGTTGACCGGCAGGTAGAGGGTGGGGAGGGTTTCCTCAACGCCTACGTTGCCTTCCTTGTCGAGGCGAGCCTGGACGCCGGCGAAGTAGACGTTTTCGTCGAGGTAGTTGAAGTCCCATGCCCACTGCTTACCGTAAACCTCGATGGTGACATCGGCGGTTTCAGACTTGGGAGCGGTGATTTCGCGCTCAGCACGGTCTGAGAAGGTGAAGAAGCTGACGATCAGGATGATCGGGATAGCGGTGTAGAAAATTTCCAGCGGAGCGTGGTAGCTCACCTGGCGGGGGTAGCCGGTTTCGTACTTGCGACGGCGGTAGGCGATGATGCACCAAAGCATGAGGCCCCAGGTCACAAGACCTACAGCCAACGCGGCGATCCATGTACCAATCCAGAGGTCCATGATGGTATCGGCGTTATCGGTTACACCACGCTGAGTGGGCAGCCAGCCCACTGATGCCTGTTCTGAACAACCGGTCAAGAGCAGCGCTGAAACGGCTGTGGCAGCGGCTACTGCCTTGCCCTTAAGCCCCTTGCTGCTGGTTCGATGCTGCGAACTCACAGACGGCCCTTCCTGTAGCGATGTGCGTGTCACCTGGTGCTGTGTGTGGACAGCATTAACCCAGGTGTTAATTCTTTCAATACGAGCTTACCCTCAAACGGGCGTTTCTGGTGACAACCTGTCAATGAACTGACGTGTCATTACATAAGTATTTCATGTTTGGGCGGGCTGAAACAGAAAAGTGGGGGTATGCCGGAGCATACCCCCACCTGTGAAGCGGGCTGGGCGGACGCTTAGTGGAAGGAATCTCCACAGGCGCAGGAGCCCTGGGCGTTGGGGTTATCGATGGAGAACCCCTGCTTCTGAATGGTGTCTTCGAAGTCGATGGTTGAGCCTTCGAGGTAGGGAACACTCATACGATCAACGATGACTTCTACGCCGTCGAAGTCGCGGACGGCATCACCGTCGAGCACGCGCTCGTCGAAGTAGAGCTGGTAAATCAGGCCTGAACAGCCGCCGGGCTGCACGGCGATGCGCAGGCGCAGGTCGGTGCGTCCTTCCTGCTCAAGCAGGGAACGAACCTTACCGGCTGCAACCTCGGTGAGGTTAACGCCGTGGTTGGGAAGATCTTCAAGTACTGCCTCAGACATGAGCAATCCTTTCGTGGGGTGTTTTGATGTCAATCTTACGCCTCTTGGGTGCGGGGCGCGAGATGTTCGCAGTCAAGTGAATTTCCTAGTTGCCGGTGTGAGCTGCCGCCAGCATAAGGGCCTCAGCCAGGATTGCCTTTTGGAAGTCGGGGATGAACAGAGACTCGTTGGCGCTGTGGGCACGGGTGTCGGGGTCTTCGATACCGGTAATCAGAATGTGGGCATCGGGGTAGACCTCGGTGAGGGTCGCAATGAAGGGGATGGACCCGCCCATGCCGGTGGTGACAGGCTCAACTCCCCAGGCCTCCCCCAGTGCTGCCAGGGCTAGCTGGGCGCCACTGCCAGAAAGGTCGGCCTGGTAGGGCTGGCCGGAGTCTTCTGCGTGGTAGGTCACCTCTGCCCCGTGATGGTTGTGGCGGGCGAAGTGCTCGGCAAGTGCCCGGTGGGCTGCGGCGGGATCCTGGCCGGGAGCCAGGCGGACGCTGATGCGCGCCTTGGCTGTGGCAGCAATAGTATTTGAGGACTCGGCAACCGAGGTGATGTCCATACCGATGACGGAGATAGCGGGCTGGGACCAGAGGCGGGAGGAGATGGACCCCTGACCTGCCAGCTTCATGCTGTCGAGAATGCCAGAATCGGTGCGGAAATCGGTCTCAGGGTATTCAACGTCAGGTTCAGGTGCAGTAACTAAACCTTCAACCGCAACTGAACCTTGAGTATCGTGCAGGGTGGCGAGTAGCTGGATAAGGACGGTGTTAGCGTCCAGCAGGGGGCCGCCGAACATGCCGGAGTGAACCGAGTGGCTGCTCACGCGTACAGAAATATCACCGCTCGCCACACCACGCAGGCCCGCGGTAAGGGCCGGTACGCCGGTTTTCCAGTTAGCCGAGTCTGCTACAACGATGTAGTCGCCAGCAAGCTTGTCACGGTAGGTATGCAGGAAGTTATCAAAGCTGGGTGAACCAGCCTCTTCCTCGCCCTCGATAAAGAGGGTGACGCCAACCTTAAAGTCGTCACCTAGTACTTCGCGCGCAGCCTTAAAGGCAGCCAGGTGGGCGATGACGCCAGCCTTGTCGTCCGCAGCTCCGCGGCCGTAGAGGCGATCGCCCTTGCGAGTGGCGACAAAAGGCTCGGTTTCCCAGAGGGAGCGGTCGCCAGCTGGCTGCACATCGTGGTGGGCATAGAGCAAGAAGGTGGGGAAGCCAGGTGCAGCCGGTGAGTGGGCTACGACCGCAGGCATACCCTGCTGGCCTTCCCCATAGGACGCTGAGAGAATCTCAACACTTTCAAAACCGGCTTCCTCAGCCAGGCTCTTCACCTTTTCGGCACTGCGCTGTACCTCAGTAAGATCAAAAGACTCCCAGGCAACAGAAGGGATAGCCACGAGCTCAGCTAGATGTTCAAGCTGAGCTTCAAAGTTCTCTTCGATGTAGGTTGCTAGAGCCGGGCGGGCAGAAAAATCAAAATCGTGTGTTGTCATACATCTCAGAATACGCTCTGACTGTATATCTACGCACGAACTTGGTTATTCTTAAGGGGTGTTTGGTCGTAATAAGAAATCATCAGAAAATGCTGGTTCTGTGGTTGCCGAGGCTACTCCGGTAGCAAGCGAAACCCCTGAAACCACCCAGCCGGGGTACACCGCGCCCAAGGGGCGTCCTACCCCTTCCCGAAAAGAACGTGAAGCTGCCCGCCGCACTCCCCTGGTTCCCGCAGACCGCAAGGCCGCAAAGGACGCCCAGCGTGAAGCCGACCGCGAGTTCCGGGCGAAGCAGCAGCAGGCCCTGCAAACCGGCGATGAGCGCTACCTGCCCGCCAACGATCGTGGCCCCCAGCGCCGCTATATCCGTGACTACGTTGATGCCCGTTTCAACGTAGGTGACATCATGCTTATCGTTATTCTGGCTGTCTTCATTGTCGGCCTTTTCACCCCCAGCATGCGGGAGTACACCACCTTGTTGATGTGGGGCATGATTCTGCTCTGGGTCATCGACTACATGATTATGTGGCGCGGGCTCAAGAAGAAGTTGACCGAAAAGTTTGGCTCCATCGAGCCCCGCTCCGGCTTCTACGCCTTCAACCGCGTCATGATGATTCGCCGTTTCCGCCTGCCCAAGCCTCAGGTTAAGCGCGGCGAATACCCCAAGTAAGGCCACGACGGAGTAAATCCGCTAGCTTTCAACCTTAAATTCAAAGTGGCGCTACCTCTCTAGAGAGGTAGCGCCACTTTGTGTCATGATCGCACGTGTCTAGTCTAGCGGGTTTTCCGCAATTTCAATAGTCCACGATTAATATGAGCTGCCCACAGGGGGCCTTCGTAGATGAAAGCAGAGTAACCCTGCACCAGATTGGCGCCCGCATCCAGGCGGTCGGTGACGTCCTGAGCGGTGGTAACGCCACCTACCGAGATAAGAGCCAGCTGGTCCCCCACCTCAGCTTTCAGCAGGCTGAGAACCTCAAGGGAACGCTTCTTGAGGGGCTCGCCTGAGAGGCCACCCGCACCAATTTCCTTAACCTTAGCTTGAGGGCTAACCAGGCCCAGCCCATCACGGGCAATCGTGGTGTTCGTGGCGATAATGCCGTCTAGCCCCAGACGCAGAGCCATCGCGGCAACGTCCTTAATATCTTCATCGGCCAGATCAGGAGCAATCTTCACGACCAGGGGCACACGGCGCCCCTGCACGACGCGGTCGGCTTCAGCACGTACAGCCTCAAGTAGAGGTTCAAGGGTCTCAATCGCCTGAAGGTATCGCAGACCCGGGGTATTCGGCGAGCTGACATTCACAGCGAGATAGTCAGCCTGGGGCGCAAGAACCCGAGTGCTCACCAGGTAGTCCTCGATAGCGTCCTCAAGGGCTACCACCTTGGTTTTACCGATATTGACACCAATAACGGGGCGTACCTTACCCCGATATTCGGCTTCAAGATCCGCGCGGGCAGCTGCAACACGGGGGCCAGCTGCTGCCGCCCCATCGTTATTGAAGCCCATGCGGTTAATAATGGCTTTATCATCTACCAGACGGAAAAGACGGGGCTGGGGGTTGCCCGGCTGATCCTGGCCGGTAATCGTACCGATTTCAATGTGCCCAAAACCCAGGTTACCTAGCGCCGGAATTGCCTTACCGCCCTTATCAAAACCAGCGGCAACGCCGAAAGGCGAGGGGAAAGTAAGGCCCATGACCTCGGTAGCCAGTGACGGGTGAGGCGCAAAGTAGCGACCCCCCAGGCGAGAAATGCCGGTGCGGCGAAGGGTCTGTATTCCCCACATGCCCACATGGTGAGCCTTCTCAGCGTCCATGGGTTTGAAGAAGAGTTTGAACAGGGTTGGGTAGATCCGCATATCGGACCCCTTTCAGCCGCGGCTTTCGCCTAGTGTGGGAGGAAACTTAGGGTTGGGTCACCTTATCAACGGCCCCACCGTAGCGGCGGTCACGGCGGGCGTATTCTTCTACCGCCTGCCACAGTACCGTACGGTCAACATCGGGCCAGAGTACGTTCATAAAGACCATCTCGGCATAGGCACTCTGCCAGAGAAGGAAGTTAGAGAAACGCTGTTCACCAGAGGTGCGGAGGAAAAGATCAACGTCGGGCAGATCAGGCTCGTCGAGGTATTTCTGGAAGATTTTTTCGTTGACGTGCTTGGGCTTGAGGCGGCCGGCTGCGACGTCCTCGGCAATCAGGGCGGCGGCGTCCGCAATTTCTGCCCTACCCCCGTAGTTGACGCACATGGTCAGGGTGCACAGGGTGTTGTGCTTGGTTTCTTCTTCGCACTTTTCGAGCAGTTTGATAACCGACTTCCAGAGCTTGGGCCGACGGCCAGCCCAGCGGATGCGAACCCCCCAGCTTTTGAGGGTCTCTAGCTGACGTTCTAGAACCTCAGAGGAGAACCGCATGAGGAAGGCGACCTCATCGGGGCTACGACGCCAGTTCTCGGTTGAAAAAGCGTAGGCAGAAACATAGGGAATACCCATTTCGATAGCACCAGCAACCACATCGAGTAGGGCTGCTTCACCGGCTCGGTGGCCCTCATTGCGGGGTAGGCCGCGTTCGTTGGCCCAGCGTCCATTGCCGTCCATCACCACGGCCACGTGCTGGGGCACGAACTTGCGCGGAATCGCAGGGGCTACGGCGCCGCTGGGGTGGCTGTAGGGCTTCACCGGTGTCATCTACTAGATTTCCTTCTCTAGGGTGGTCAGAGTTTTGAGCGGCCGCTCAAGCTGCCACTGCACATAGTCCATGATATGCCGTTCTGCCCGCTGCCGGAGCGCGGGTGGGTGCTCGCTCAAAATGTCGGGCCAGTCGCCGGTGGCCAGAGCCGCTAAATAGGCAGGTTCTTCAGGAGCCAGTGGGCTGAGCTGAGGGAAATCACCGGTGCGCGCACACCCGGTGCACAGCACCCCCAGGGAGGGGGAAAAATAGGTGAGGTCATCCAGGCTACCGCAGGCGGCACAGGCACCAATGGCCATGCTCCAGCCCGCCCTGTGCAGGGCTCGTAGCAGGTAGGAGTCAAGGACGCGGTGGGGCGGGTAGGTACCCCGCGCTAGGGCTGAGAGAGCCCCGGCTAACAGCGTGAACTGCTCCTCTAAGCGCTCTTGTTCGTGGTTGAGCAGTTGTTCTGCCACCTCGGCTAAGACAGCCGCGACCGTGTAACGGGTGTAGTCGTTGATAATCGGCCCCAAATAGGCGCGGCGGGTAACAACCTGCGAAATCGTAGCGAGTTTTTTACCGGGGGCAGCCGAAATGTCGACCAGCATGAAGGGCTCGAGCCGGGCACCAATTTTGGAGCTGCTCTTGCGCACTCCCCTGGCTACTGCGTGCACAATTCCCCGCTGCCGGGTAGCCAGGATAATAATGCGGTCGTACTCCCCCAAATCCTGGGTGCGTAAAACAATAGCGCTATCACGAATGGTCTTAGTCGTAGATAGCGCTGAAGTCACGTCTTTATTCTCCCACATTCAGTGTGCCAGGTCTCTACCTTGACCTGTTATACGGGGCACTGTCAAAAGATGGGCCGTACCGGAAGTCCCGGCACGGCCCACACTTATGCTCTACTCAGCAGAGTCACGCAGTGCGCGGTTCACCGCTGAAATCATAGCCTTGAGTGAAGCACGGGTAGTTGAGCTGTCGATACCGACACCCCACAGCACCCGGCTCCCCACCGCTGCCTCAATGTATGAGGCCGCCTGGGCGCTCGCCGCAGAAGCCAGGGTGTGCTCCGAGTAGTCGAGCACGCGGACGTCCACGCCCTCCTTGGCCAAAATCGACTGCAGGGCCTCGATAGGGCCACTACCCTGACCCACTCGGTTGTAGGTATGGCCAGCAATATTCAGGCCAACCCGCATAGTGGTCTCACCGTGCTCCTCAGAGTCAATAGAGAGCGATTCAATGCGGTACTTACCCCAGCGGGCGTCCGCCTCCCTGCTCGGCAGGTACTCATCAGCAAAAATATCCCACAGGGCCTTGCTCTCAACCTCGCCACCCTGGGCATCGGTCTGAGCCTGCACAATAGCAGAGAACTCCTGCTGGGCGCGCTTGGGCAAATCGAGCCCAAAGTCCTTCTTGAGCAGGTAGGCCACACCACCCTTGCCCGACTGGGAGTTCACACGAATCACAGCCTCGTAGGTACGGCCCAAATCCTTGGGATCAATGGGTAGGTAGGGAACAGCCCATACCAAATCATCGACGCTCTTACCCTGCTCGGCAGCGTCCTTCTCCATACGCTCGAAGCCCTTCTTGATGGCGTCCTGGTGTGAGCCTGAGAAGGCGGTGAAGACCAGGTCGCCACCGTAGGGGGAACGCTCGTGAACGGGCAGCTGGTTGCAGTACTCAACGGTTCGACGAATCTCGTCGATGTCGGAGAAGTCAATTTCGGGGTCAATCCCCTGGGTGTACATGTTCAGGCCCAGGGTAATCAGGTCAACGTTACCGGTGCGCTCACCGTTGCCAAAGAGGCAGCCCTCGATACGGTCTGCACCGGCCAGGTAGCCCAGCTCAGCTGCAGCTACACCGGTGCCCCGGTCGTTGTGGGGGTGCAGGGAGAGAATGACGTGCTCCCGGTTGGTCAGGTTGCGGCTGACCCATTCTACGGAGTCGGCATATACGTTAGGGGTAGCCATCTCAACGGTGGCAGGAAGGTTGATAATAACCTCGTTGCCCTCGCCAATACCCAGCTCATCGGTCACAGCATTGCAGACGCGCACCGCGTATTCCAGCTCGGTACCGGTGAAGGACTCCGGTGAGTACTCGTAGGTAATCTTGGTGTCGCCAGCCAGCTGCTCTTCGTACTTCTTGCAGAGACGGGCACCGGTGAGGGCGATGTCCAAGATGCCGTCCTGGTCCTGGTTGAAAACCACGCGGCGCTGCAGCACAGAGGTGGAGTTGTAGAAGTGGACGATAGCCTTGGGGGCCCCGTCGATAGCCTCAAAGGTCTTCTGAATCAGGTGCTCACGGCACTGTACCAGCACCTGGATGGTGACGTCGTTGGGAATGTGGCCCTCTTCGATGAGGGTGCGCACGAAGTTGAAGTCGGTGGCCGAAGCTGAGGGGAAGCCGACCTCAATTTCCTTGTAGCCCATCTTGACCAAGAGCTTAAACATGGCGAGCTTGCGCTCGGTATCCATGGGGTCAATCAGGGCCTGGTTACCGTCACGCAGGTCAACAGCGCACCAGCGGGGGGCCTTTGTCATGGTCTTGTTAGGCCAGGTGCGGTCGGGCAAAGAAACCTGAATCTGCTGGTCAAATGGCACGTACTTGTGCACGGGCATGGGTGAGGGCTTCTGAAAGTTTTTCATCGTGATGACCTTAGATGTTGAGATCGGTGAGGAAGGGGTATCGTCCCGGGTAGCACTGACCCGTATCGAAGCTACACCCGGGGCGCTTCGATACGGCAGATAAGGAGTACCAGTGTCATCTCACTCATACTGTCACGGTATCATGCAGAGACGGGCGGCGGCAGAACCTGCCGCCGCCCGTCCACTATATGGAACTACAGGGTGGGTGCTTAGTAGCTGAAGGACTGCTGGCAGGTTACCTGGTCAGCGGTCTGGCCGGTAGCCCCGGCCGCAATCTCCGAGGTGGGCGCGGCAACGGTATCGTTCTCAGCCAAGTCAGACCCCAGAATAACGGCAATACCCACATACTGGTCCGAGGGAGTCAGCGAGGTAATACCGAAGAGGTCAGCAATAGCCTGAGCCTCGGCATCGTAGCCGTAGGGGTAGTAAATGGCCGACTCGGTGTAGACCGCATCGGTGGTATCTACCGTGACCGAGGTAAAGCCAGCCTGCTCAATCTTGGGGGCTAGCTCTTGGGCCCGGTCTTCTACACCGGTAGCGTCGGTGACGCTCACGCCCAGGGAGTAGGCCAGTTCAACGGCAGGTGCGGACGATTCACTCGCGCTGGCAGTAGCAGCGGGGGCAGGCTCGACCAGGGATTCATCCTTCTGAAGTTTGGTGAAGAAATCCTCTGCATCGGCAGAGAGCTGGAGCTTGTTCTCGTCGTAGATGTAGGGCTCGTTGGGGACGGTTGCAAAGACGACCTTGCTCAGGTCGATGTTGGCAAAGATAGAGCCGATGCTCACCAGGTTACCCAGGTTAGTCAGTTCCTTATCGACGGTGACGTTCTGGGTAATAGCCTCAGCGATGTTGAGTAGCATAGCCGGGTTGGTGAGAGTTCCCTCAGCCTGGACCTTCCGCAGTAGGGAGGCGAGGAAGCTCTGCTGGGCCTGGATACGGGCGGTATCGCTGCCGTCGCCAAAGCCGTGACGAGAACGTAGGAAGGCCAGAGCCTGTTCACCCTCAACGCTGGAGGTTCCGGCGGGGAGCTTGAGCCCGCTGTAGGTGTCGTCAATCGGCTCAGTTACACAGACCTCAACGCCACCCACAACGCTCGATAGGGCTTTGACGGCGTTAAAGTCCACCAGCATAAAGTGGTCGATAGCTACGCCAGTGAGGTTGCTGATTGTGGCCACGGTGCAGCCGGGGCCACCGCGTTCGAGAGACTCGTTAATCTGGGTTTCTTCGGTGGCGGGGTAGACCTCACCGGTTTCGGCGTCCGTGCACTTGGGAATATCGACCATCAGGTCGCGGGGGAAGGATATGACGTTGACGTTTGAACGGTCTTCGCTCACCTGAACCAGCATCATCACATCGGAGCGGGCTCCGGCTGCGGCGTCCTCAGCAGTACCGTAGGCCCCGTTGTTCCCGGCACGGGTATCGGAGCCAATCACAAGAATATCGAGAGGGCCGCTGGCAAGATTCGATGATAGCTCACCAATGTTCATCTCGGCGGTCTGCACGTTGCTGCGCAAACGCACCAGGGCAAAACCGCTAAAAGCAACCACCATAGCGAGAAGGGCAACGCACGAGAGCGCTATCCACTTGACCCGCTGAGACTTAAGAGGCTGGTTGCTCATATGACGCCCCAGGGGCGTAACAACTCGCTGCGGGGGCTGACCCTGTGGCGCCATAAAAGGTATCTCCGATTCGTCTACGGTACGGGGGTGACCGATTCTTCAGCCCAGCTTAGGGGGTAAAACTGGGAGGAAACTCCTGATAAGAGGGGAAAACTTAGAAGCCCAGCTTGCCCAGAGCGCGGGGGTCGCGCTGCCAGTCCTTGGCAACCTTCACATGAATGGAGAGGAAGACCTTGGTGCCGAGCAGGGCCTCGATGTTCTTACGGGCGGTTTGACCGATTTCTTTCAGGCGAGCTCCCCGCTTACCGATAATAATTCCTTTTTGGGAGTCTCGCTCTACAAATAGGTTTACGTGAATGTCGAGCAGGGGGTTATCCTCGCTGCGGCCCTCGCGCAGTTCCATCTCTTCAACGGTGACGGCTACTGAGTGGGGCAGTTCGTCCTGCACGCCTTCCAGAGCCGCTTCTCGCACCAGCTCAGCTACCAGGGTGGCCTCAGGCTCGTCGGTCAGCTCGCCGGTGGGGTACAGCGGGGGTGAGTCAGGCAGGTAGGACGAAAGGAGCTTCGCGACCTCTTCTACCTGGTAGTCCTTAACCGCAGAAACCGGGATGATATCTGCCCAGCCGCCACGGCCGTCATTAACCGGAGCAGGCGTGGCCTGACCCTTCTCACGGGTAGCGGCCGGGCCGCTACCCTTACGGAAGGGAAGCTCCTCCCCCTTCTTCTTGCGTTCCTGACGTTCGCGGCGCTGCTGGCGGGCAGCCCGCTCAGCGCTCATGACCTCATCGCCCAGCGCCGAAACGGCAAGGAGCTGCTCTGTCAGTTGCTCGTGACCCACCTTATCGGCCTTGGTGACGATAGCGACGATGGGCTTGTTGCCCGAGGCAGCCAGCTGCTGCGCAATGTAGCGGTCACCGGGGCCGATTTTTTCGTCGGCAGGAATGCAGAAACCAATGACGTCGACCTCAGAGAGAGTCTGCGCCACCATGTCGTTCAGACGCTCACCCAGCAGGGTACGGGGGCGGTGCAGACCGGGAGTATCAACCAGCACCAGCTGGAAGTCCTCACGGTGCACAATACCGCGGATGGTGTGGCGGGTAGTCTGCGGGCGGTTGGAGGTAATAGCGACCTTCTGCCCGACCAGCGCATTGGTGAGGGTTGACTTACCGGCGTTGGGGCGGCCTACCAGAACGGCAAAGCCCGCAGTGTAGTCGTCGGGGAAGGAAGCAAACTCCATGCAGATACTCCAATGATGGGATTAAGTAATGTCTTGGCTTTACTTTACAGGGTGTTGCGGCGCAGGGTCTGCCCAAACAGAGAGCGTGCCAATCTTATTGCGGCGCCCACGAGAACCAATAGCCTTAATGTGAATACCCTCAACAACAACTTCGCTGCCGATAATCGGTACCCGACCCAGGTGTTTAGCTAGCAGACCGCCGACCGTATCGACGTCCTCATCATCAAGTTCTAGGCCGAAGAGCTCGCCCAGTTCCCAAATACTCAGGCGGGAGCTGATCTTGAAGGTGCCGTCGTCTTGCAGGGTGATTTCGGGCTTCTCGTTGTCGTACTCGTCAGAGATGTCGCCGACCAGTTCTTCAATGAGATCTTCTAGGGTTACAAGACCGGCGGTTCCGCCATACTCATCAACAACCACAGCGACGTGGGTAGATTCACGCTGCATTTCCTTGAGCAGGTCCATCACGCGCTTGGATTCTGGCTCATAGCGGACCGGGCGCATCAGAGAGGTAATCCCCAAGCTCTTAAGGTCTGCCCCCGCCTCGCGTGAGGCGGCCAGGGCGTCCTTGAGGTAGAGCATGCCACGCACATCGTCAAAGGACTCCCCCAGCACCGGCACGCGGGAATAGCCCGACCGCAGGAAGAGGGAGATAGCGTCGTCCAGGCTTTCGGTGACGTCAACCGTCACCATATCGGCACGCGGCACCATAATTGAGCGGATGCGGGTCTCATCGAGTTCAAAAATGGACTGCACCATCTCTGCCTCGTCGTCTTCGATAGCCTCAGAAGAACTGGCGCGGTCAACGAACTCAAGAATCTCATCTTCAGTGAAGATGCCGGTAACCTGCTCGGAGTCCTTGGGGCTGACCTTGCGGGACAGGGCGGTGAGAGCGGACGAGAAGGGGCGGGTCAGCACGCCCAGCCCGTAAACCACCCCGGCCATCGCCGAGAAGACCTGAGTATGCTTGGTGCGGCCCACCAGGCGGGGGGCAACCCCGAAGAAGGCAAAGACCACAACGGTCATGACAAGTAGGGTGACCAGGACGCTCACCCAGGTGCGGCTGAACAGGTCGTGGACGAGCAGGAAGAAACAGACGACTGAAGACACCTCAGCCAGAACCCGCCAGATACGCAGGGACCGGAAGTAGGGCTCGGGGTCAGCGAGAATAGCCCGAATGCTCTTGTTCTCGGGCTCCTCCCCCAGACGCTGGGCCTCAGAGCGGGGCAGGTAGGTGTAGGACGACTCAACGGCGGTGAGCAGGTAGCCCACCAAGACTAAGAGCAGGACGGCACAGGCCAGCAAAGCATAAGAAAACACCGGTTAGTGCCTCGTCTCTACAGGTGCAGGGCGCCCCAGAAACTCTTCAAGAATGGTGCGCTGAATACCGAACATTTCAGCCTCTTCTTCCGCCGTGGCGTGGTCAAAGCCCAGGCAGTGCAGGATGCCGTGGGTGGTGAGCAGGCAGAGCTCATCGAGGGTACTGTGGCCTGCGTCCACCCCCTGACGGGCAGCAACGGGCGGGCACAAGACAATATCACCGAGGACGCCGGTGGCAGGCTGATCGTCGGTGCCGGGGGTGAGCTCGTCCATGGGGAAGCTCATCACGTCGGTGGAGCCGGGCAAATCCATCCAATCGATGTGGATGCGCTCCATTTCACTTTCGCCCACAATAGCGATAGACAGCTCGGTCTCAGGTGAGACCTTCATATGGGCAAAGGCGTGGGCTACCAGCTTCTCCAACACACCGGTATCGACAGCCTCAAAAGACTCACGCACAAAGTCGCTCGCCTCTGCGCCGGGCTCTTCAATATCAAACTCAATATTCACGGGGCTAGGCCTTCTCTTCGGGGGTTACATCGATACCTGACTGCTGCAGCAGCTTTTCGGCCGCAGCCTCAATGGTCTGGCGCTTGACCTTGCGATTACGGCGGCGCTCCATCGAGGTCTTGGCATCGTCCCACTTATCGTAGGCACTCACAATATCCGAGACCAGGGAGTGGCGCACCACGTCCTCGGCCTGCAGAACCGCGAAATGGATATCGTCAATACCTTCAAGAATCTGACGAATCTGCTTCAGACCTGAGGCCTGACCACCGGGCAGGTCCACCTGGGTGACGTCGCCGGTAATCGCCATCTTGGAGCCAAAGCCCAAGCGGGTCAGGAACATCTTCATCTGCTCCACCGTAGTGTTCTGCGCTTCATCCAAAATAATGAAAGCGTCGTTCAGGGTACGACCGCGCATATAGGCCAGGGGCGCCACCTCGATGGTCCCGGCCTCCATCAGGCGGGGAATGGTCTCGGGATCCATCATGTCGTGCAGCGCATCGTAGAGCGGGCGTAGATAGGGGTCAATCTTCTCGTTCAGCGACCCAGGCAGGAAGCCCAGGCGCTCGCCAGCTTCGACAGCTGGGCGGGTCAGAATGATGCGGTTGACTTCCTTTGACTGGAGGGCCTGTACCGCCTTGGCCATGGCCAGGTAGGTCTTACCGGTACCTGCCGGGCCGATGCCAAAGACCACGGTGTTGGCATCGATGGCATCGACATAGGACTTCTGGTTAATGGTCTTCGGGCGAATATTCTTGCCCCGGGAGCTCAGAATATTCTGGCTGATCGCGGTTGCTGGGTGTGAGAGGCTGGCGGTCATCATGCCCATGATGCGCTTGACCACCTCGCCGGTGACCTGGGTGTCGTTCTCTACCAAAATGGTGAGTTCAGCCAGCAGACGGACGGTGGTGGCTACGGTTTCTGAGGGGCCGGTAACGATGACGTCTAGCCCCTTGGGGCGGATAGTGAGACCGGGGAAAGCCTGCTCAATCAGGGTGATATTTCCGTCGTGGGGGCCAAGTACCGCGACCATCTCTTCGGTTGACCGGAAGGAGAAGGTGCGGGCAACAGAGAGGGGGCGGCTGCTAGCCGTAGATGAGGTAGTCATAGATGCCCGTGCGGGCTGTCAGAGCTCCTTGAAATACAAAGCGTACGCGGTAGTTCTTACTTTACCTGTAGCAGAACGGGGTTTACCAGCGTCCTAACGCAACGTTGAGGGCAGAAATAGCGGCTGCACCGGCGGTAGAACTGCGGAGGATTTCTGGGCCAAGCAGCACCGTGTGGGCCCCGGCTTCTGCGAGCAGGTCGAGTTCTCGGGGGCTGATACCACCTTCGGGGCCAACGATGAAGTAGACCTCTTTTACCCGATCGGTCAGGTGCCGCTCAAGAGCTTGGGTGAGACGGTAGTCTGCCTGTTCGTGGAGAACCAGGAAGAGGCCGTCCTCCCCCAGCTCGTGGGCAAGGTCGGCTAAATCTGCGGTTGAGTGCTGCTCGTAGACCGGGGGCAGCAGGGCCCGGCGGGACTGCTTAGCTGCTGCCCGCACCGTATTCTGCCACTTAGCCCGTGCTTTGACGGCCCGCTCCATCTTCCAGCGCACAATCGACCGGTCGGCGCTCCAAGGCACAATACCGTGGGCACCCAGCTCGGTGGCCATCTCAATGGCCTGGATATCCCTATCCCCCTTAGCTAGGGCCTGCACAAGGTATATCTCTACCCCCACCGTATCTTCGGTGAGTTCGAGGACTTCAAGCACGGGTCCGTCCTGACCCAGCTCAGTAACCCGGGTGATAGCGCGGTTACCCTCACCGTCTACTACGTCGAGCCCTTCCCCAAGCTCCGGACGTTTGACGAGGGCATGGTGCCCCTCGTCGCCGGTCAGGTGCAGGGTGGCACCTGGCGTCAGGGCAGCTAGCTCGTCAGGTTCGATGTAGTAGACAGCGTTGCTCATGGGGTAGTCCTATTTGAGGTGGTCTTTGAGGCGGGAGAAGAAGCCGCCCTGCTTATGGGTGACGGTTTCGCTGACCTGCAGGTCCTCGCCGCGAAGCTCGGAGAACTGCTTGAGCAGGTTCTTCTGTTCCTCGGTGAGGGCGGTGGGGGTGCGCACCTCAATCTGTACACGGATGTCGCCGCGGCCGCCGCCGCGCAGGTGGGTGACGCCCAGGTCCTTGAGGGTGACCACGTCACCTGACTGGGTTCCGGTGGGAATCTGTACCTGCTGGGGGCCGTCGAAGGTATCGAGGGTAATGGTGGTGCCCAGGGCCGCTGCGGTCATGGGCACACCTACGGTGGCTACCAGGTCATCGCCGTCCCGGCTGAAGGTGGGGTCGGGGTTGACGCGCAGCTCAACGTAGAGGTCGCCGTTGGGGCCGCCTGCGGTACCGGCTTCACCCTGGCCTGCCAGGCGGATGCGGGCGCCGTTGGTGACGCCGGCGGGAATTTTGATGGTGAGGGGCTTGCGTTCCCGCACGCGACCTTCGCCGTAGCATTCGGCGCAGGGGTGCTTGATAACGGTGCCGAACCCGCGGCAGGTGGGGCATTCAACGGGCTGCACGACGGTGCCCAGAATCGACTGGACCTGGCGCTGCATGTAGCCCTGGCCGTGGCAGGTATCGCAGGTTTCGGGGTGGGTGCCCTCAGCGGTTCCTTCACCCTTGCAGAGGTCACAGGTGACGGCGGTATCAACGGTGATGGGCTTGTTGGTGCCAAAGACGGCATCTTTGAGGTCGATCTTGACGTTGATGAGGGCATCCTGGCCCTGGCGGACGCGGCTCTGGGGGCCGCGCGGGGTAGAGTTGAAGAAGGTGTCGAAGATGTCTTGGAAGCCGCCAAAGCCCCCGCCGAAGCCGCCTGCTCCTGCACCGAAGCCACCGGCGGTGCCGTTTTCGTTGCCGGTCTGGTCGTAGATGCGACGCTTTTCGGGGTCAGAGAGCACATCGTGGGCGAGGGAGACGCGCTTGAACTCCTCGGCAGCTTCTTCTGAAGGGTTGATGTCGGGGTGCAACTGGCGGGCCTTCTTGCGGTAGGCCTTCTTGATTTCTTCGGGGCTGGCATCGCGTGAGACGCCGAGGGTTTCGTAGTGACTGCTCACTGGTTCTCTCTTTCGATGGGCTGGTTTAAAGGGGGGTAGGCGCAGGGCTAGGCCTGGCTCAAAATCTTGGATAGGTACCGGGCTACGGCGTTGACCTTGGAGACGGTGCTGGTGTAGTCCATGCGGGTGGGCCCAACGACTCCCACGTGGGCAGCTCCCCCGGGCCCGTAGCTACTGGCTACGACCGAGGTTTCGGCCAGGGATTCGCTGCGGTTCTCAGAGCCGATACTCACGGCAAATCCGCGTTCATCGTGGTCTAGGTCGGTGAGTAACTTGAGCAGCACAACCTGCTCTTCTAGGGCATCGAGCACCGGGGCGATGCTGCCTCTAAAATCTACGGTCGAGGCGGCAAGGTAGGAGGTGCCCGCAATCAGCACCTGAGAAGAGGCACCCTGGGCTGCGAGTAGGTGCAGGGCCTCGGTGAGGGGGCTGAGCAGGTTATTGCCGGGGGCGGACGCCGGTGCTGCGGCTATGCTGTCGAGCGTACGGTTGGCGTAGAGGTCAAGGAGCTGCTGGCGGGCCACTGCAAGCTCTTCGGGGCTGTGGGCAAGGGTGAGGGTGCGCTGGTTAACCTGGCCGGAGTCGGTAATAAGAATCAGCAGCACCGTGGTGCTGGAGAGGGAGACCAGCTCGATATGGCGCACGCTGGTAGCCGGGCCGGTGGGGTACTGCACCATAGCTACCTGGTGGGTGAGCGATGAGAGCAGACGCACGCTGGTCTTCATCATCTCATCAACGCTTTCGGCGCTATCGAGCAGGGTGTGAATTGCCCGTTTTTCAGCGTCAGAGAGGGGCTGTAGGGACGATATCTGGTCAACGAAAAGTCGGTAGCCCCGGTCGGTGGGCACTCGCCCGGCACTGGCATGAGGAGCCTGGATCAGGCCCTGCTCTTCGAGGGCCGCCATGTCGTTGCGCACGGTGGCGCTTGAGACCCCCAGCTGGTGCCGCTCGAGCAGGGTTTTAGACCCTACGGGCTCACGGGTGTGCACGTATTCTTCGACGATGGCTTGCAGAACTTGCAAGCGTCTCGGGTGGTTCACGGCACCTCCTGGGCTCATAGGTCTTCGCCTGGTGGGCGAAGAGGTCTGCGGGGCTAGATTAGCACTTGATGACCTTGAGTGCTAAGTTACCCGTTAACTCTAATACCACTGAACTAGAATCAGAACTCGGTACGCTGATGGCTAATGCACTGGATGAGAGAGTGAGAGACACACCGATGGACTACCGCGATACCTGGGGTCAGGCTGACCTCACCTCCCACCGTCCTACCCTGCCCAAGGTACCTCTTGTCCCCGGCATGGTGCTAGAGGACGCCGCCACCGGCTTTGTGGGGGCGGCAGTGACCCTGCGGGCTACGGCGTCCGGCCCCCAGGTGGGCCTCGAAGACCGGCGGGGCCGTATCAAGTTCTTCCCCCTGGGCCCGGGGTTTTTGCTTGAGGGCCGCAGCATTGATCTGACCAAGCCTCAGCAGAAGCCTAAGACCGCTACACGGCAGGTTTCTCAGTCGGGGTCGGTTGCGGTGGAGAACGCTCCGGCACGGACGGCCAGGGCCAGCCGTATCTGGGTGGAGGGCGTGCACGATGCTGAGCTTATTGAGAAGGTCTGGGGCCACGACCTACGGGTTGAGGGTATCGTGGTGGAACCCCTGCACGGGGTTGACGATCTCGCCGCAGCGGTTACAGGTTTTGGCCCGGCCTCCCACCGCAAACTCGGAATTCTGGTAGACCACCTGGTGGCAGGGAGTAAGGAAGAGCGCATCGCGCAAGAGGCTATGGCTGTGGCAGGTGCCCGCGATAACGTGCTGATTGTGGGCCACCCCTTTGTGGATATTTGGCAGGCCGTCAAGCCCCAGGTATTGGGCTTACAGGCCTGGCCCGAGGTTCCCCGCGGGGAAGACTGGAAGACAGGCATACTGCGGCGTTTCGGGCGGGCGGCGGATACCCCCGAGGACGTCCGCGCCGGCTGGGATTCCATTCTCAAGAGGGTCAATTCCTACACCGACCTTGAACCAAGTCTCTTAGGGCCGGTAGAACACCTCATTGACTTCGTCACCCTTGACGGGCCCGCAGGCTAGAGCGGGTACAGGCGGTGTGACAAATATCGTCCTGCTCCCCCATAAATTCGTAGGCTTCACATATACCGCCCTCCCCCGGCTTTGACTAAAATTGTGACTGGTGGGCTTAAAAGCCTGCGCATCACTCATTCGCCCTTCAACCTCAAAGAGAAGAATTCTTGAAGACCGCATCAGCACCTTCCTCGACCACCTACAAGGGGTCACCTGCAACCGCTGCACACCTGTCTGTTAGCGCAGACCGTAATATCGCAACCGCTGCACACTTTGGGGGCGTGCTAGGTTGTATTCCCGCGGCCGTCATCTACTACCTCTACCGAGGCCGCGGCCCCTTCACCGAGCAGGAATCCCGTGAAGCTCTCGACTTCACCCTGCTGCCCACCCTGGTTCTGGCCGTCTCTATTATGCTCAGCAACATTCCGGCTATCGGCTGGCTCTTTGGCCTGATTGCTGCCCTGGCCTGGACCTACCTGGCTATCTCAGCTCTGATCGCCGGTGTAAAGGTAACCCGCGGCAACCCCTACCAGTACAAGGGTAATACCCGTCTTTTCAGCAAGCTCACTCGTCGCGGTAAGTAGGCACCCGGGCTGCTAGAACATGAAGGGGGCGGTCTGACTCAGCTGAGTCAGACCGCCCCCTTTCGTTTCCCCTGGTGGGGAAAAGCAGTTAGCTGTCAATATCGGGGAGGAGCTCCCTGGTCACCGCGTCGCCCAGTAGGCGCCCCTGGAGGGTGAGCTGCACGCGTCCGCCCGCTCTTGCCTCGGGGTCAACCAAGCCCTGCCCCTCAAGCCAGTTCAGGGACGCCTCGATTCGGGCAGCATCGCCACCCTCCAGCAGGCGGGAAATGTCTAGGCCGTCAATGACCCTGACCTGTAGCATGATGTCCTCAAACCTACGGGTCTGCTCCCCCAAAACCTCGCGGGCAGCAGCCGGGCTTTGACCAGTCCGGACTCGGTTGGCATAGGGTACCGGGTGTTTGAGGTTCCACCAGCGGGTGCCGTTTACATGCGAGTGGGCGCCGGGGCCAATTCCCCACCAGTCCTGGTTGCGCCAGTAGGCATAGTTATGGCGGGAACGATACTCCGGTGACTTGGCGTAGTTCGACACTTCATACCAGTGGTAGCCGGCCTCATTGAAGATCTGCTCAGCCAGCAGGTACATATCCGCCATCAGGTCCTCATCGGGCATGGTGTAATCGCCCCGCCGAATCTGGGCAGCCAGCTTGGTACCCTCTTCAACAATGAGCGAATAAGCAGAAATATGGTCGGGGGCATACGACACCGCAGCCCGCACCGACTGCTCCCACTGGGCCAGACTCTCCCCCGGCGACCCGTAAATCAGATCAACCGATACCTGCAGCCCAACCTCTTTGGCCCAGGCAACCACCTTGGGAACATTCGCCGGAGTGTGGGTACGATCAAGCACCTCAAGTACCTCAGGTACCACCGACTGCATACCGAAGGACACCCGGGTAAAGCCACCGGCCTTCAGCGTCTCGAGGTCCTCGCGGGTCACCGAGTCGGGGTTGGCCTCGGTCGTTACCTCGGCACCCTCTTCTACACCAAACAGCTCAACCGCTTCGCGCAGAATCCTCACAAGGTCGGCTGCGGGCAGCTTGGTGGGGGTTCCCCCACCAAAAAAGACAGAGTAGAGCGGACGGTCAGCGACACCCGACTCGCGCAAAACCTGCCGGGCAAAGCGCAACTCGGCGATGGCGTCCTCGGCATAGGTACCCAAACCCACCCCGTTGCCAAAATCCTCGGTGGCGTAGGTATTGAAGTCGCAGTAGCCACACCGTACCGAGCAAAAGGGCACGTGTACGTAGAGAGAAAAATCGCGCTCAACGCCGTGGACGGCAGAATCAACGGGGATTCTGCCGTCCAAAGGGGCTGGAGCACCCAGAGGTTGGGCTGGCATTACTTCTTGCCCTTGTCCTTACCTTCTTCACCGGAAGACAGGGCTGCGATGAAGGCTTCCTGGGGAACCTCAACACGGCCCACCATCTTCATACGCTTCTTACCTTCCTTCTGCTTCTCCAGCAGCTTACGCTTACGCGAAATATCGCCACCGTAGCACTTAGACAGAACGTCCTTACGCATAGCGCGGATATTCTCACGGGCAATAATGCGAGAGCCAATAGCAGCCTGAATCGGCACCTCGAACTGCTGACGAGGAATCAGCTCGCGCAGCTTGCCGGTCATCATCACGCCGTAGGAGTAGGCCTTATCGCGGTGGGTAATGGCCGAGAAAGCGTCGACCTTCTCGCCCTGCAGCAGAATATCGACCTTGACCAGATCGGCTTCTTCCTCACCGTCAAACTTCCAGTCCAGGGAGGCATAACCGCGGGTCTTGGACTTGAGCTGGTCGAAGAAGTCAAACACAATTTCGGCCAGGGGTAGGCGGTAGCGCAGTTCCACGCGATCCTGGGAAAGGTAGTCCATGCCGCCCATGGTGCCGCGGCGGGACTGGCACAGCTCCATAATCGCGCCCACAAACTCGTTCGGGGCAATGATGGTGCAGGCCACCATCGGTTCGCGAATGGTAGCGACCTTACCCTCGGGGAACTCGGAAGGGTTGGTCACGCGCTGGGCGGTGCCGTCCTCAGCCACCACATCGTAGATAACGTTGGGGGCAGTAGAAATCAGGTCGAGATTGAACTCGCGTTCCAGGCGCTCACGCACAATTTCAAGGTGAAGCAGACCCAGGAAGCCACAACGGAAACCAAAGCCCAGAGCCGCAGAGGTCTCAGGCTCGAAAATCAGGGCGGCATCGTTGAGCTGCAGCTTATCGAGGGCGTCACGCAGGGCCGGGTAATCAGAGCCGTCAATCGGGAAGAGACCCGAGAAAACCATGGGCTTGGGGTCCTCGTAGCCACCCAGCTCTTCTGCGGCAGGCTTGTGGGCACCGGTGACGGTATCACCCACGCGGGACAGGCGGACGTCCTTCACACCGGTAATCAGATAGCCTACCTCGCCCACGCCCAGGCCGTCGGTCGGCTTGGGCTCGGGAGAAATCACACCGATTTCCAGCAGGTCATGCTCTGCACCGGTAGACATCATCTTAATCTTCTGGCGGGGTTCCAGCTTGCCGTCCACCACACGAACGTAGGTGACCACACCGCGGTAGGAATCGTAGACAGAGTCAAAAATCATGGCGCGAGCGGGGGCATCAGCCTGACCCTCGGGCGCGGGCAGCAGCTCAACGATACGGTCCAGCAGCTCGGGTACGCCCTCACCGGTCTTACCCGAAACCCGCAGCACATCCTCAGGCTCAACGCCAATCAGGTTAGCCAGCTCCTCGGCATACTTATCGGGCTGGGCTGCCGGAAGGTCAATCTTATTGAGCACCGGAATAATGGTCAGGTCATTTTCCATAGCCAGGTAGAGGTTAGCCAGGGTCTGAGCCTCAATACCCTGAGCAGCATCAACCAGCAGCAGGGCGCCCTCACACGCAGCCAGAGAACGGGAGACCTCGTAGGTGAAGTCAACGTGACCGGGGGTGTCAATCATGTTCAGGGCATAGTTGACGCCGTCCACCTCCCAGGGCATACGAACAGCCTGGGACTTAATAGTGATACCGCGCTCACGCTCGATATCCATGCGGTCAAGGTACTGGGCCTTCATCTCGCGCGGAGTAACCACGCCGGTGGCCTGCAGCATGCGGTCAGCCAGGGTGGACTTACCGTGGTCAATATGCGCAATGATGCAGAAGTTACGGATAACGGAAGGGTCAGTGGCCGCCGGTTTGGGCGGGTTGGTCGCCAAGGGTGACACGTGTGTTGGGTCCTTTCACGACTCTCAGAAAGCTCATGGGAGCCTACCGGGTCTCTGACGGTAGAAATCAGTTAACCAGTTTCTCACATTTAGCCGGTGCGTGTCTGCTCGCGCGCCGATGAGCAGCGATTATTGTAGTGACCATGAAGATCAACATGCGAACCATCCAGCAGGCACTGAACATCGGCCAGCGCATCTACCGGGAATGGAACAAATACCAGAACCAGAAGAATAAGCAGCAGGGCACCGGTACCCGCCCCTCTGATGGCAGGAGCCAGGCAGGCACGCGCACCCGGCAGCATCCGGACGCCGGCAACGGCAATTTTGGTACTTTCGGCTCCGGCAGTAACCAGCAGGCCCCTGCCGGTCAGTCCACCGGAAGCTGGGAACAGGGCGGCTACCCCGGCGACTACTTCGGCTCGGTAGCCTTTGACTACTCCCCCGCTCTCGACGGCGACGCCGACCCCGGCGAGGTCGTCTGGGCCTGGGTCCCCTTCGAAGAGGACTACAGCCAGGGCAAGGACCGCCCTGTCCTGGTCATCGGACGTTCCGGTTCCTACCTTCTGGGACTGATGCTCACCAGCAAGGACCATTCCAACTCCCGCACCGCCGACCCCAACTACCTGGACATTGGTACAGGCGTATGGGACAAGGAAGGGCGCGACTCCGAAGTCAAACTCAACCGTGTCATCCAGCTCAACCCGAACGGTATCCGCCGTGAAGGAGCCATCATGGACCGGGCAACCTTCGACTTCATCGCCGAGGCCTACCGCCGTCGCTAAGAAACTTGCTCACAAGGGGTTACACAGGCTCGCGCTCGCTGCCGACCCTCTCGCTGGTTCGCTTCGCTCACAAGCGATTCACGCCAGCCCCGAAGCCAGCAGCTTCGCTGCGAGCCTGCTCCACCCAACCTGGCAGGGTCTAAGAAAAATTGTTGCTTATATCTCTGCCCTAAGCTGGGGCGGAGCTGATAAAGTTAACCCTTGTGTGTCCGATGGTCATCGGGCACTGCTGACTGGTTGCCATAGGCATCCCCACGCCGCTCAGTCGATGACCGGTCAGCGCAGCCCTCACCGACCAATTAGACAAAAACAGAAAGTTTTTAATCGTGGCTAACATCAAGTCCCAGAAGAAGCGCATCCTCACCAACGAGAAGGCTCGTCTGCGCAACAACGCAATCAAGTCAGATCTCAAGACCTCCATCCGTAAGGTCAACGAGGCAGTTGAAGCTCAGAACGTTGAAGCAGCAACTGAAGCTCTTCGTGTTGCGAACCGCAAGCTGGACAAGGCTGTTTCTAAGGGTGTTCTGCACAAGAAGAACGCAGCTAACAAGAAGTCCGGTCTGACCGTTCTCGTCAACAAGCTTTCCTAAGTTCTATATTCCGGCCCCTCTAGCCGGCGTCTAAGAGCGAAGTGACACAAGGCCCCGCTCCCTTTCATGGGAGCGGGGCCTTGTGCTTTCTTGCCCTGTCGCTAGTGGGTACGGGAGGCCTGAGAAATAGCCAGGACGGCTTTTTCTAGGGGGTAGAAAGAGTCAAGATTCTCACCCTTGAGCTGGGCATCAGTATCGGCCAGCAGGGCAAGGACGCGGGCCAGGTCGGCAGGCGCATACCTGCGGGAATCCCGCTGGGCAGCTTCTACCTGCCAGGGAGCCATCTTAAGGTCGCCCGCCAGCTGGTTTGAGTTGCCACGCACCCCGTGCACTTTGGCAATGTTACGCATACGGGCGGCCAGAGCACCCAGGATAGGGATAGGGTCGCTTCCGGTATCGATTGCCTGGCGGAGCAGTTTAATGGCTTCCCTGCTGTTGCCCGCTACCGCAGCATCGCCCACCTTAAAGGCGGTGACCTCGGTACGGCCGCCAAAGTAGCGGTCGATGGTATCTACAGTGATGGTACCCGGCTCATCTGCAATAAGCTGGCGGGCAGCCGAGGCTAGTTCTGAGATATCACTGGTTGCTGCCGCAAGAGCTGCCGCTGCGGGCGGGTCAATAGAGCGCTGGGCCGAGCGGAACTCGTAAATGACGAAGTCCAGCCGGTCGCGTTCATTCTTAAGGGCCTTACACTCGACCACCGGGTAGGACTTATTGGCCTTGATAGTATCAATGAGCTTTTTGCCCCTGTTACCGCCTGCGTGGTGCAGTATCACCAGGGTGGAGTCGTGGGGCGCAGCGGCATAGGCAAGGGCGTCCTGCAGGAAGGCGTCGCTCATGGAGGCGACCTGGGTGACCTCAATGATTTTGGGTTCATCAAAAAGGGAGGGGCTGGCAAGGACGTCTAGCTGCCCGGCCCGGTAATCTTTGGCCGAAAGGCTGGTGAGTTCGTAGCTGCCGTGGGCCTCTTCAAAGAGCTGGCGGAGCCGCTGGGTAGCCCGGGAGGCAAAGTATTCTTCGGGGCCGTAGAGCAAAACGAGCGGAGCAAGCGGAACCGATCGCCAGCCGTTATCTGGACCAGCTGAGCGGGTGCGGGGTGTGCGTGCCATGTATCCTCCTTGGGTGCCTTTCTATCTTGTCAGATAAAGCGCTTTTGTGCAGGTTTAGCCCGAGGCGGTCACCTCAATCCCCCGGTCACTGGTGGTCAGAGCCAGATGCCCCGAAAGGTCTGTGCGGGCAGCGGGGATAGAACGTTGGTTCAGGAAGCTGAGAATACTCTCATGCGGGTGCCCATAACTGTTGCCTGCTCCCACAGGGATGAGCGCTAGGGAGGGGCTGGCTGCGATGATCAGGTCGGTTCCGCTGCCCGCCGAGCCGTGGTGGGCTATTTTAAGGACGTCGGCAGGCACCTGCCCTGCCGATTCGGCAAGAAGCCGGTGGGCGGCGTCCGCTTCAAGATCCCCCGTGGTGAGCACGGTCAGCGGCCTCTGGCCGGTCTCCCTGGCAGGCAGGGTCCAATGGATGACGAGGGAGGAATTGTTAATCCAGCTAGAGGAGCCGGTTGCGCCGGGAATCCTCTGGGCCTGGGCCGGGGGCCAGAGCACCCGGCCCAGGGGCTGACCGGCTACCTCGTACCGCCCTGCGGTAACGGACTCTTCGGGGAAGGCCGAGCCCGCAAAAAGCCGATAGGCAGCTGTTCCTTGCGTGACCGGGGTCTGCTGCCCCTGCCTGCTGTAATGGGGTGACGTCACCAGCGTCGGCTGGGCGAAGTCACTTTGAACCTGTTCTAGCGCCCCATCGTGGTCGCTATGTGCATGGGTAATAAGCACAGCTTCCAGCTGATCAATACCAGCCCAGTCTAGACACGATGTAAGAGCAGGGTAATCGTCCCCGGTATCGAGTAGGTAGGCTGATTTCTGCCCGGTGCGTATGAGATGGGCATCCCCCTGGCCTACATCGCAAGTGATCCATTGCCAGTGGTCAGGGGCTCGGTTAGAGGACGGCCAGCGGTTCTGTAGCAGGAAGACCGCTAGACCAATCACCAGAGTTATGAGGGCCGTATCAATGAGGGCTTTGTGTCTTCTGCGATTCACGGCCTGCCCCCTAGCAGCCGAGGCAAGCGAGCCTGAGGCAGGGAGTTGAGAGACCTGTCCGCTGCGAGAACCAGCCAGCTGATACCCACAACGGCCAGCAGGGTCAACCCTAGAGTAAGCGGTGAAAGTGCCAAGGGTAGCTGGCTTGCCGGTAGCTTGTAGCACCAGGCAGCAACCGCTAGCAGCCCCTGGGTAAGAAAGCCACCGAGGTTCATGAGGGCATCGAGCAGGGGTTGGGCTAGCCCCAGGGTATAGCCGATGAGGGCAAGTAACCCCAGCACGGTAATGGGTGCTACCAAAGGGGCGGCCAGAAGGTTAGCTAGGACTGTATAGGGATAGATGGACTCAGAAAGTATCAGGATCACCGGCGTGCACCAGAGGCTAGCTGCACAGGGTAGGGCTACCAGATCAGCAAGCAGAAGGGGCAGCGCTCTACTGAGGAGGCGCGAGAGAGCCGGTGCCAGTATCAGGAGGGAAGCTGTAGCCACGACCGAGAGAATAAAGCCGTAGTGGGTGGCAAGGGGTGGCGCTGCCAGAAGAAGAGCCATCACGCAGGTTGAGAGGAAAGCCAGGCGGTAGGCTCCGTGGCCAAGAATCAGACCTAGAGCTCCCAGTAACCCCATTACCCAGGCTCTGAGTACAGAACCGTCAAGCCCTACCAGCACGACGTAGGCCGATGACGCGGCTACTCCGACTGCTATGAGGGCAGGGCGCCGGGGCCACAGCGGGTAGAGCAGACGGTAGGCGACGACAAAAATCAGAGTAATGTTGGCCCCCGAAACAGCTGTCAGGTGCGTTAGACCGGCCACCCGCAAAGATGAAAGAGCCGCTGCAGGAAGTGAAGAGTCATCGCCGTAGGCCATACCCAGGAGCAGGCCAGCCCGTTCGGCACCCAGATGGCCCACTGCCCTATCGCGCAACCCGCTCTTAAGTTCGAAGAGAGGGGCTACAGAAGCCGGTTGCTCCAGCAGGCTCACAGCTCCCTGCAACCGGTAGTAGGTTCCGCTGACCTTCAACTCCCCCACCGCGCTGACAGTGCTCCCCGGAATAAAAAGTTTATCTGTATAGATGCTGAGCGGTACCCGCTGGCTCCAGGTCCTAGTAGCCTGTCTCATCTCCACGGTTTCTACCTGCAACCTATACCCACCCGTCGGAGCAGGCCGGGCCTCAGTTACTTCAGCCGTCACTCGTATTCCCTGCCCGTTCAGAGTCTGCATCAGCTCCCACTGCTGAGGGTAGCCCCGGGCCTGAAGGGCAACAGTCTGTAAGGCAGCGAGCAGGCAGGTTAGCGCCAGAGTATATGACACAGAGACCGGTACCTGGGTCAGTGGACCTTTCACCTTCGCAATACTTTTCCGAACTAAAATCTGGGCGCTGCACCAGGAGCCCAGAGCAAGACAAGCGAGCAGGGCCCCAGCCCAGAGCGCACACCGGGCCCCGGCAAGAATCCACAGAGCAGTAAAACACCAGAGCCCCACAGCAGGTACCACAAGACGGGCATCGGTCAGACGCGGTTGCACCCGCCGATGTTCGGCCCGTTCAGCCTGTGCCTGCTGCCAGCTCCGCCCAGCAGCCAGTACCCTTTTCATACCGTCACCAGCGGGCGGAGAGCTTCAAGAGTGGCTGGACCAATGCCCGAAACCTGGTCCAGCTCATCCACCGAGCTGAAACCCCCGTACTGCTCCCGCCAGCTAATAATCGATGCAGCCAGCACCGGGCCGACCTTCGGCAGGGTCTGAAGCTCTTCGGTGCTTGCCGTATTGATATTCACTAGCCCGGCGGCGTCCGCGCCCCGGTCTGTACCGGGAAACGTGCCAGCCGACCCGTGAGCGGCCTCGGCGCCACCCTCTGAACTAGGTGGTGCCTCGCCCTGCACCGGAATATACACCTGGCTCCCGTCGCTGGCAGGGGCTGCCAGGTTGATCGCCGATGTATCAGCATCGTCCCTGAGCCCGCCGGCAGCTGTGACCGCATCGTTTACCCGGCTCCCAGAATCCAGCTCATAGACTCCCGGGGTCTGCACCGCGCCGGCAACATGAACCACCACAGGCGCACCTCCCCCATGAGCGGCAACTGAAGTAGCGTCCGCCCCGGTGCTCAGCCCCTGACCAGCCTCATCACCCTGCACCGGGCTACCCCCATCAGCCTGCACCGTGGCTTCCCCAGAAGGGGCCACAGGAACCGCCGACACAGACGAGCCGCCACCAGAAAACACCACAGGCCACAGAGCAACAAGACCCAAGACAAGAGCAAGAATCACCAGAGCACCTGTAGGCACCCGCCATCGGGTCACCGAAGCCTGCGGGCCAAGACCGGGAGCCTCCGAATCGGAAGACGCCAAAGCACGCTCAAGAAGCACCCGATGGCGGGGGCTCCGTGTGGCGCTCGCAGGAGCAGGGCCGTGGCGCCTGCTGCGCAAGAGATAGTCAGTCTGACTCGGCTGACCTGTATCGATATCGGCAGGTTCAATCGAAACAGACGGTAGGGTATCAGCGGGGTACCTAGAGTTCTGAGACATGGCCCCAGGCTAAGAGCTTCCGAGCGGCTAGGCCAAGGCCAAAGGCACCTGTGGATAAAGCCCCTCCCACCAATCTGCGGAAATTAGCCCCAGAAACCTCGTAGGTGGTGCACCCGAGTCACAAGATGACGCGACTCAGGCCCCTATCCACAGGGGCTCTGCACCATCTTGAACATAACTCTAGAAAATAACGGCTGCCAGGGCCCCTAAGCCCGCATGGGCAGAGAGCACCGGGGGCAGGGGCGTCAGCACGGCCCCAGAGGCGATAGACCCCAGGGTCTGCTGAAACTCCCGCGCCTGCTCCTCATTACCGCTGTAATGGATGGCAACCACCTGCCCCTGGCGTCTGAGCAGGTTGGCTGACTCCCTATCCTTCAGCGGCACATCTAGCGGTAATTCACCGGCCCGCTCGGCACTGGCCTGTTCGGTCAAAACTGCAAGCCGTTCAATCGCCTTAGCTGTAGTGCGGGGGCGCTCAACGTAGTGCAGTTTGCCATCGAGCACGGTAGCCACAGGCCGAATCTGAAACATCTGGCCCACCATAGCTAGAGCGGGGCTGACGCGTCCGCCCCGTTTAAGAGCGTCCAGGGTAGGGATGAAGAAAAAGAGTTCGGTAGAAGCACAGAGCTCCTCGGCTACAGCGGTGGCCTGTTCTAAGTCCTGCTCTCGGGCAAGGAGACGGTGCAGGCGGAGCACGGGCTCGCCCAGCCCCATCGCCAAGTTGAACGAGTCAACCACCACCACCGGCACATCGACCAGGTGCGCCGCTAAACGGGCCGCATCGCAGGTACCCGACAGCTCCCCCGATAAGTGAACCGAAATAATCGCAGAGTAGCCTTGTGCTGCCAGCTGCTCGTAGGCGTCCACCAGGGTGCCCGGCGCAACGCCGGAGGTCAGCACCTGCTCCCCCTGAACATGAGCCAAAGCGATAGCGGCATCTATCTGATCGGCCGGTAGGTCATCCAAAGCACGGTCGCCCACGGTAACCGGTAGCTCAACCAGACTAAACCCGCCTTCGGCCTTGAGCTCTTCAAGGGTAGCGGCGGGCAGGGCAGCAGATGAATCGGTGACCAGGGCTATAGAACGCACCTCACTACTCTACCGCCTAGCCAAGCCCTTGGAGTGACTCAGTCCATAGCAATCACCCAAAAGATAGAAAATCGGGTGCCCCTCGCTACGGAAGGAGCACCCGATGATATCTATCTAGATCTCACTAGATCACAATGTTGACCAGCTTGGGGGCACGCACAATAACCTTGCGTACTTCAGCGTCGCCTAGGGCTCGCTGAACGGCCTCTGACCCCAGGGCCAGGGCTTCAAGATCGGCTTCGGAAATATCCTTGGCGACCTCCAGGCGGTCCTTGACCTTGCCCTTGACCTGCACGATTGCAGTGACGGTATCGTCTACCAGCTGGGCCGGGTCGACCTCGGGCCAGCCGGCGGTCAGTACCGGGGTATCGTGGCCGAGCAGATGCCAGGCGTCCTCTGCGGTGTAGGGGGCGTAGAGGGAGAGCAGGATGGCGATAGTCTCAGCAGCCTCGCGGACGGCCGGGTCGGCAGCACCTGCACCGGAGTCAATGACCTTGCGGGTAGCGTTGACCAGCTCCATGGTCTTGGCCACGGCAACGTTGAACTTGCCGTTCTCTACCAGGGCATCGACGTCGTGGACGGTGCGGTGCACCAGCTTGTGCAGGGCAGCGTCGCCGCTTGCGCCGTCCGCCCCCACCTCGCTGGTGACGTCCTGGGCAACGCGCCAGGCGCGGGCCAGGAACTTCTGCATACCTGCGGGGGAAACGTCAGCCCAGTCGACATCGTCCTCGGGCGGGGAGGCGAAGACCATGACGGTGCGGACGGCATCGACGCCGAACTTATCGAGCTGCTGGCCCAGGTCAACACCGTTACCCAGTGACTTGGACATAGCCTTACCCTGGTTGAGCACCTGGCCCTGGTTCATCAGGGCCTTGAAGGGCTCAGAGTGTTCAATCAGGCCCAGGTCGCGGATGACCTTGGTGAAGAAGCGGGCGTAGAGCAGGTGCAGAATCGCGTGCTCAACACCGCCGACGTACATGTCGACCTGGTTCCACTTCTTCATCTGCTCGGGGTCGAAGATAGCCTGGTCGTAATTCGGTGAGACGTAGCGCAGGAAGTACCAGGAGGAATCCACGAAGGTGTCCATGGTGTCTGAGTCGCGCTTGGCGTCCTTACCGCAGACGGGGCAGGGAACGGTGTTCCAGTCGGTGGCAGCTGCCAGGGGTGATTGGCCCTTGGGCGCCAGGTCTTCACCGGCCAGGTTATCGGGAAGCAGGACGGGCAGCTGCTCTTCCGGAACCAGCTGTTCGCCGTGCTCTTCACAGTGGATGACGGGGATGGGGCAGCCCCAGAAGCGCTGGCGGGAGAGCAGCCAGTCACGCAGGCGGAAGTTGACCTTGCCGGTGCCTACACCCTTCTCTTCAAGAATCTCGATGGCCTTTGAGATACCGTCAGCTTTGTTCAGGCCATCCAGCGGGCCGGAGTTGATGTGTACACCATCGCCGGTGGTAGCGACGCCGGTTTCTGCCGGGTCGTCCTCACCGGTGTCGAGAACGGTGATGACGGGGATATCGAACTTGCGGGCGAAGTCCAGGTCGCGCTGGTCGTGGGCGGGAACCGCCATCAGCGCACCGGTGCCGTAGTCGGCCAGGGCGTAGTCCGAGGCCCACAGGGGCAGTTTATCGCCGGTCAGGGGGTTGATAGCGTAACGGCCCAGGAAAACGCCGGTCTTCTCGCGGTCGGTGGACTGGCGGTCGATATCCGACAGAACCTTGATCTCTTCGCGGTAGGCTTCCAGGGCTTCCCGCTGGTCGTCGGTTACCAGGTCGAGGGCCAGGTCGGCGTCGGCTGCCACGATGAAGAAGGTTGCTCCGTAGAGGGTATCGGGGCGGGTGGTGAAGACGTCTACGGTGGTGGCGGGCTTGTTGCCGGCAGCCTCAACCTCAAAAGTAACCTCGGCACCCTCGGAACGGCCGATCCAGTTGCGCTGCATAGCCAGCACGCGGTCGGGCCAGTGGCCCTCCAGTTCCTTCATGTCGTCCAGCAGTTCCTGGGCGTAGTCGGTGATCTTGAAGTACCACTGGTTCAGAGACTTCTTGGTCACGGGGGTGTGGCAACGTTCGCACTCGCCGTTGACAACCTGCTCGTTGGCCAGCACGGTCTGGTCCTTGGGGCACCAGTTGACCTGGGAGTACTTACGGTAGGCCAGGCCCTTCTTGTAGAACTGCTGGAAGAGCCACTGGGTCCACTTGTAGTATTCGGGGTCAGAGGTGTGCAGGCGGCGGGACCAGTCGGTCATAATGCCGTAGCGCTTGAAAGAACCGGCCTGGGTCTCGATGTTCTTGTAGGTCCACTCTTTGGGGTGGGTGTTGTTCTTGATGGCTGCGTTTTCTGCGGGCAGGCCGAAGGAGTCCCAGCCGATGGGGTGCAGCACATCGTAGCCCTTTTGCTTCCAGAAGCGGGCGGTGACGTCGCCAATGGCGAAGGCTTCGGCGTGGCCCATGTGGAGGTCGCCGGAGGGGTAAGGGAACATGTCCGCTACGTAGCGGGTTTCCTTGCCTTCTTCGTTGGTGGGTTCAAAAACCTTGGTTTCTTCCCAGTAGGGCTGCCACTTGGCTTCCATGGAGCGGAAGTCCCAGGTGGTTTCGTTCTGTTCGGTAGGTTCTACCTCAGCAGTCACCGTGTTTCCTGTCTGTCGAGTGGTGCTTACGCTTTTTGGGCGCGCACGAGTCTGAGCTGTCAATAGTTTGCTTCCTAGTGTACCGCGCTTGGGCTTGCTTTGCCCGGTGGCAGTTTGCCCACTGAGAAGTGGGCGGTGAGGCGGTACAGTGGTGGGGGTAGAGAGAAGGAGTCACCATGTCTGCAAGCCCCCACTCGGCCGGTGTTTTTGAGCCGGTACCTCAGCAGGTTCCTGCCGGGACGCGCTACGAGGGCTGGGCTGGTGGCACCTATAGTCGCTGGTGGGTGTATGGAAACGCGGACGCCGCTCCCCTGGTTTTGGTGCACGGCTTTAGGGGCGATCACCACGGCCTCGAAATCATTGCCACCGGCCTGAAGGATTTTTGTGTTTATATCCCTGATCTGCCGGGCTTTGGCAAAACTGCCCCGATTGAGGGGGCTGAGCATGCGGTGAGCACCTATGCTGCCTGGTTGGTTGATTTCATTGAGACCGCTGTGGGCAGCCCGGTGCACCTGGTGGGTCACTCTTTCGGGTCGATCGTGAGCTCTTATACCGCCCTGGTGCGCCCCCATCTGGTAGAGCGTTTGACCCTGATTAACCCCATCTGCCAGCCTGCCCTTGAGGGGGACCAAAAGGTGATGAGTCGCCTGGCTGAGCTCTATTACGGTGCGGGAGCTGCCCTACCTGCTTCCCTGGGCTTTGCCCTGCTGCGTTCCCGCCTGGTGACCAGATTGAGCAGTGAGTTCATGATGAAAAATCACGACCCCGCCCTGCGCCGGTTCATCAACGGCCAGCACGATGCCTACTTCGGTGCCTTTGCCTCCCGCGAGGCGGTTCTACAGGCCTACCGGGCTTCTATCAGTTCTACCGCAGCTGATTTCACCTCGGCCCTGCCGATGCCGGTCCAGCTCATTGTGGCAGAGAAAGACGACCTGGGTACCCTAGAACTTCAGCAGGCCATGGCCCGTAAACTCCAGCGGGGGCGGCTTGATATCATTCCCGAGGTCGGCCATCTGATTCACTACGAGACTCCCCTGCGGGCTGCCTCCCTGATTGCTGACTTTCATTCCCAAGACCTGGAGGAGGGCAAGTAGCATGAAACTCTTTATTGATGCTCGCTATACCCGCATCGGTTTTCACGACGGGATTAGCCGCTACACCGCGTCCTTACTCTTTGCCCTCAAGGAGCTCGCGGACGCCGGTGACCGGCGCCTGCCCGAAGGCCTGGAGCTCACCATGGTGGTGAGTGATGAACGTCAGCTTGAGATGCTCCCCGACCTGCCGTCCGTGCAGATCTGTGCACCGACGTCTGCTCTGGAACCCACCGCCGCCCTGCAGCTCAACCGCTACTTACCCGACGTGGTCTTTTCGCCCATGCAAACCATCGGGCTGGGTGGGCTGGGCAGGCAGTTCAAGCTGATCCTGACCCTGCACGATTTGATTTACTACTCCCACCCCACGCCGCCGGGCTTCCTCCCCCTGCCGGTTCGGCTGGGCTGGCGGGCCTTCCACACCACCTACGCGCCCCAGCGCTACCTGCTGAACCGGGCGGACGCCGTCGCTACGGTCTCGCAGACCACGGCGGCTTTGATGCGGGAGCACGAGCTGACCACCAACCCCATTACGGTGATACCCAATGCCCCCCAGACTAAGGACTTTGTGACCCAGGAGCAGGCGCTCGAATTGGCCACGGCGCGTACTAAAGACCTGATCTACATGGGCTCCTTCATGCCCTACAAAAACGTTGAAACCCTGCTGCAGGCCATGAAGTTCCTACCGGACTACCGCCTGCACCTACTCTCCAAGGCAGCCCCGGCACGTCTGGAGGAACTTGCCCCTCTTGCGGGAGAAAACGTGGTGTTCCACGGGGGAACCAGCGATGAAGACTACCGCCAGCTGCTCCGTACCGCCGCCGCCCTGCTCACCGCCTCGCGGGAAGAAGGCTACGGGCTGCCAGTAGTGGAGGCCCAGTCGGCGGGCTGCCCCGTAGTGCTGTCGGATATCCCGATTTTCCGGGAAATTGCCCCTTCAGCCCTCTTTGCTGAGACCAACTCCCCCTTTGCCTTTGCGCAGGCGGTACGCGACCTAGAAGACCGGCAAGTCCAGCAGAGAAGCATTGTGAACGGTCTTGCGGACGCCGCCCGCTACACCTGGGAACAGAGCGCCCTCACCCTACTAGATTTAGCTTCTTCCCTTCATCGGCAGTAGAAGCCTAGCCGCCCCGGGCGCTTGCCCCCGCTACCCCAGGCACCGGGCAGACCTAGAGAATATCGAGCCCGTCGCAGCGTATCTGCACGGGCTCGCTCTTTTTCAGGGCAGCTAGTGAAGCCTTGATAGAGCGCAGGTGGTGGGTGAGTTTGGGTCCCACGGCATAGGGGAAGAAGATAATGGCGCGGTAGAGGTCGCTGTCGACCTCCCCCTCGTAGTAGCCGGTTGAATCGGCCAGGGGCATGGGGCCGTTGACGCGGGCCTCATCGGGCAGGGTAATAGCCTCCAAAAAGACCTGCACGGCACGCTCACTACCGGTAATGGCGGCGGTGCGGACGGCCGGGGGTAGGCCAATTTCGGCACGCTCGTCCATTTCCCAGAGGGCAAAGCCCATGGGGTCCCAGCGCACCAGGGCTTCAAGAGCTGCCGAGGGGCTGGCCGTGGTGACGACGCGGCCGCCCACGGCAAAGGAGCGCACCAGGGCTGCCGCGTTGAGCCAGCGCCGAAGGGCGGTTTCAGGGGCGCGCAGGGAGTCGAACTGGAGCATTCGGTCGGCATCGAGCAGCAGGGCGGCCGCATAGCCGCCCTCAGCTACCGGTTCGCCGCCGGGGGTGGCGATGACCAGGGCCGGTTCTGGGCCGATACTGGTTTTGATGTTCTCGCCGCTGGAGGTGATCACCGGAACCCCTGGAAAGGCCCGCCCCAGTTCTTCTGCGGTTCGCAGGGCACCGGCGATACCGGTACGCCAGCGGTTATACCCGCAGTCAAGGCAGTGCCAGTGGTGGGCCAGGTGGCCGCACCAGCCGCACTGGGGGGCACTTCCCCCGGCGGGCTGGGTCAGGGGGCCGCGACAGTTATCGCAGCGGGCGGGCATGCGGCAGCGCTGGCAGGCCAGGGCGGGGATGTAGCCGGCACGGGCCACCTGGATTAGCACGGGCCCCGTAGCGAGGGCGTCCTTGGCTACGGCGAAAGCCTGGTGGGGTATGCGGGCAATAGCTGCCAGGGGGTCGCGGGCAAGCTGATAGTCATCGCCGGTGGGCATCACCCGGGGAGTAAAAGACCTGACCAGGGCCCTGTCTGCCCCCAGGTAGCTAGCCCAGCGGGTGCGGACCAGGCGGGCTGCCTCGCTGGATACCGCATAGCCCATGAAGAGCGCCGCCGTTTTTTCGAGGGTGGCCCGCAGTAGAAGAACGTCACGGGCCTGGCAGTAGGGGGCCCGCTGCTCAACCAGGGAAGAGTCCCCGTCATCCCAGCAGGCAACCAGACCCAGGTTTGCTACGGGAGCGTAGGCAGCTGAACGAGTACCGATCACGATACGCACCTGGCCGCTTTGCGCTTTCAGATAACTGCGGTAGCGGGGGGTGGGCTTGTCGTTGGCAGTCAACCGCACAAAGGCGCTCTCGTCTACCAGCTCTTCGAGGGCGGCTGTGAGCCGGTCAAGGCTCTTATGATCTGGCACCACGGCTAGGGCTCCCCTGCCGGTGGAGGCGGTAGCTACCAGGGCGGACGCCAGCAGCTGCTCCCAGCTCCGTTCAGGGTGGGAGGGTAGCACGGCCATCACCGCCCGGGCCTGATGGCCGGCAAGCAGGTCTTCACAGAACTCTGCCCCCTGGGCGTAGTCGGAGAAGCCGGTGAGGTCGGGGCAGTCTGGTGTGGGCGCTTCGGCCGGGTCTTCGGACTCTATAAAAGCTTTCTCAACGCTAGCGACCCGCGGGGGTACAGCCAGGCGAAGCACATCGGGAACCAGCCCCGCGTAGCGCTCCGCTAGGGCATCGGCTAACTCAAAGACTTCGGGGGTAACAACAGGCAGGGGCGAAATCACCTTGTGCAGGGGTACCAGGCGGGCGGGGGCGTCCGAATGTTCTACCCGCTCCCGCAACCAGCCAGTGACCTCTCTCCCCCCGAACTTAACCCGCACCCGTACCCCGGGCTGGGCCTCTTCATCAAGAGCCGCTGGTACCCGGTAGTCAAAGAGCCTATCGAGGTGGGGCACATGGGTGTCGATGTGTACGCGGGCAATCGGCAGCTGCACCGCAGCGTCCTCGGCTGCCGTGGAGCCGACCAGGTGCGCATCGGGTATATCGAATCCCTGCAACAAATCAGGTTGCAGGGATTCGGGGGTGGGTGCCGTTGTCATACAGACATTTTAGCTTAGAGGCCTACAGCCGCCTTGAGTTCGTTGACGCGGTTGGTGCGCTCCCAGGTGAACTCGCGCTCTTCGCGGCCGAAGTGGCCGTTGGCTGCGGTCTTGGCGTAGATAGGACGGCGCAGCTCTAGGTCGCGAATGATGGCCAGTGGGCGCAGGTCGAAGACCTCGCGGATAGCCTGTTCAATCTTGAAGATTTCGACCTTTTCGGTGCCGAAGGTTTCAACGTAGATACCAACAGGTGCAGCCTGGCCAATAGCGTAGGCGACCTGGACCTCGGCACGGTCGGCGAGTCCGGCAGCAACGATGTTCTTGGCAACCCAGCGCATGGCGTAGGCGGCAGAACGATCAACCTTGGAGGGGTCCTTACCTGAGAAGGCACCGCCACCATGGCGGGCCATACCACCGTAGGTATCCACAATAATCTTGCGGCCGGTCAGACCGGCATCGCCCACGGGGCCGCCCTGAACGAAGCGACCTGCGGGGTTGATGATGAACTTGGCCTGGGAAGAGTCAAAGTCGAAGCTGGCCAGAACCGGCTCAATCACGTACTGCTGAATATCGGCTGCAAGCTGGTCGAGATCGTAGTCTGCGGTGTGCTGGGTTGAGACCACAACGGTATCAATCATGACGGGCTTGAAGTTCTCGTCGTAGCCCAGGGTGACCTGGGTCTTACCGTCGGGGCGCAGGTTGGGCAGGGTGCCGTCCTTGCGCACCTTGGTCAGCTGCTCGGCCAGGCGGTGCGCAACGTAAATAGGGGCGGGCATGAGCACTTCGGTCTCATTGGTGGCGTAACCGAACATGATGCCCTGGTCGCCTGCGCCCTGGCGGTCCAGGTCGTCGGCTGCGGTGCCCTGGCGGGCTTCGAGGGAGTTGTAAACACCCGAGTTAATGTCGGGTGACTGCTCGCCAATCGATACAGATACGCCACAGAATTCGCCGTCGAAGCCGTGGGTGGATGAGTTATAGCCGATGTTGAGGATAGTCTTGCGCACAATGCTGGGGATGTCGACGTAACCGTTGGTGGTTACCTCACCCGCTACGTGCACCTGGCCGGTGGTGACCAGGGTTTCAACCGCTACGTTTGAGAGCGGATCAACGGTCAGTAGGGCGTCCAGGATTGAGTCAGAGATCTGGTCACAAATCTTGTCGGGGTGGCCCTCGGTCACGGACTCACTGGTGAATAAACGAAGATGATTATTTTCAGTCACGGTTTTTACTGTACTTCTCTCGGCCCGGTGGGGCTACTTGGTGAATGATTGTTGAATTCTTGCGCTATATGACGAAGTATTACGCGGGAGACGTCGAGCTTGCTGCCTTGGAGGGTTACCTCGCGGTCATTCTGGCCTGAGAGCAGGGTAATAGTGTTGCTATCGGCCCCAAACCCCTGGGTTTCGCTCACGGTATTCACCGCCAGGTAGTCACAGCCCTTGCGCGCCAGCTTGGCGCGGCCGTAGTCGAGCGGGCTGGTGGTAGCATCCCCGGTCTCGGCGGCAAAACCAACGATGGTGTGGGGTGCTCGCTGCGGGTTTTCCTCACGGTAGAGCACGGCTTCTTTGAGGACGTCGGGATTGCGCACCAGCCTAATCACGGGGTCTTGGCCGGGGTCGTCCGTCTTTTTAATCTTGGCGTCCGCGTACTCTGCCGGCCTGAAGTCGGCCACTGCCGCGGTCATTATCAGGACGTCGGTGGCTGCCAGGTGCTCAAACACGGCTTCGCGTAGCTGCAGGGCACTCGATACCCGGGTGACCCGGTGCAGGTTACCCGGTATCTCGACCTCAACATGAGCTGCTATGAGGTGTACCTGGGCGCCGAGTTCGGTAGCGGCAGTAGCAAGGGCGATGCCCTGCTTGCCCGAGGACCGGTTGCCCAGAAAGCGCACCGGATCAAGGGCTTCTCGGGTACCGCCGGCTGTAATGAGCAGTCGCTGCCCAGCTAGGGGCTGCTCCCCTGCCTCAACCGGCTGGCCCTCCCCCGCGGCATCCTGATCCCAGCCCAAAAGGGCTAGGGCCTGGGCATAGATATCCTCGGGTTCAGGCAGGCGCCCCACGCCGGAGTCGGGGCCGGTCAGACGGCCCACGGCAGGCTCGATGACGTGGTAGCCGTAGGATTTCAGGGTCGCTACGTTGGCCTGGGTAGCCGGGTGCTCCCACATCTGGGTGTGCATCGCCGGCGCTAAAATGACCGGGGCGTGAGTGGTCAGCACGGTTGCGGTCAGCAGATCGTTAGCCCGCCCAGCCGCTAAACGGGCCATGAGGTCGGCTGTCGCCGGGGCAACGATCACAGCGTCAGCCTGCTCAGCCTGCTGCACATGATTGACCTCGGGAACCCGCTCAAAGACGTCCACCGACACCGGGTTGCCGCTCAGGGCTTCAAGAGTAGGCTGCCCCACAAACTTGAGGGCAGCCTCGGTGGGCACCGCAATAACCTCGTGCCCGGCCTTACCAAAAAGACGAAGGAGCATTGCCGCCTTATAGGCAGCAATGCCCCCTCCAATGCCAATAACAACTCGCATGAGCTACTGCAGATTAGGCCTGATCTGCATCTTCAGCGTCGACGTATTCAACGAAGGGCTCGTCGATGTAGAAGTCGCCACCGGCCAGGAATGCGCTGGGCTCATCCTCGTGCAGCAGGGTGCCGTTTTCATCGAACTGGCCATCAGTAATATGGCGGGCCTCAATCAGGCCTTCGTTGATTTCACGCATAGCCACAGAGAGCGACTTCTCGTTGGGCTCAGAATCTACCAGGGGGCCTACGTGATCGTACAGGTTCTCGTGAAGCTGTGAGTAGTAGGCGTTGATCTGGCGAGCACGGCGAGCACCAAAAATCACCAGACCGTACTTCGACTCAGCTTTTTGGATCAGAGCGTCTGCGCTGGGATTGATGATACCTTCATCGTTGTGTGCGTTTGCCACGTAAGACTCCATCTTGACTGTGCTTGCTCGCCACCGGGTCTACCGGTGGCATAAAACTCTACCTATACTATCGGTCAACCGTTTTTTTGTCACGCAAAAGGGCGGCGGTGCAGGGGTGATATTCCCCTAAACCGCCGCCCTAGCGACTCCCTGGCTTACTTGCGGTGAGCACCCATGAGGCGCACGATTTCTTCCGCCGCTTCTGCCACGGTTTCGTTGATGACGGTGTAATCAAACTCGGGCTCAGCAGCCAGCTCAATCTTGGCAGTATCGAGGCGGGCTTCCTGCTCCTGCGGTGACTCAGTTCCTCGACCAATAAGGCGGGAAACCAGTTCGTCCCAGCTGGGAGGGGCCAAGAAAATGAGCTGCGCTTCGGGCATGGCGTTGCGCACCTGGCGGGCGCCCTGCAGGTCGATTTCAAGTAGGACATGCTTACCGGCGTCGAGCTGCTTCTGCACCATGGAGCGGATCGTGCCGTACTTGTAGGAGTTGTGCACGGTGGCCCATTCCAGCATCTGGCGGTTCTCTACCATCGACTCAAACTCTTCGTCTGAGACGAAGTAGTAGTGCACGCCATCTTCTTCGCCCGGGCGGGGGTCGCGGGTAGTGGCGGAGACAGAGAACCACACCTCGGGGTAGTGCTCACGAATGTAAGCAGAAACGGTTCCCTTGCCAACAGCGGTGGGGCCAGCTAGCACGGTCAGTTTAGGTGCGGCAGTCTGTTCAGCCATGGTTTCCCTTATCGGTCGAGAAGATTGATGAGTGCCTTGCGCTGGTGGATACCAAGACCACGCAGACGGCGGGACGCAGCAATGTTCAGTTCGTTCAAAATGTTCTCGGTACGAACCTCGCCCACACCCGGCAGGGAGGTGAGCAGGTCGGTTACCTTCAGTCTAGCGACTGCTTCGTCAGTTTCGGCACGCTTGAGAACTTCTGCGATAGTAATCTGCTTGTTCTTTACAGCGTCCTTGATTTCGGCGCGGGTAACACGGGCCTTCTTGGCCTTTTCGCGGGCGGCGGCGCGCTGTTCTTCGGTGAGGGGCTGAAGAGGCATAATCCTTGTCCTTCTGTGCGAGATGCCGTGTAAGGCAAAAGGGGTGGGGTGTGTTGGAATAAACAAGCAACCGAGCAGCTTTGCTCGTTCTTGGGGGTTGTTGCTTATCTATTTGCGAACCAACAATTACAAAATAGCATGTCAGAAACGGTTATGGAAGATAGTTACTCGTCGGTAACCTCTTTTAAAGAAAAATGGTGGGAGTTTTTTCAAATTCCCACCATTTTTGTTGGTCTAGACTCTACCGGGCGTTTACAAGCTCGTCACGAGCCTTTTCAGCCGCCTGACGAAGCCCCTGAACCGACGGACCCGCCGCCAGCACACCTCGGCTCGAGTTCACCAACACCTGGTTCTCAATACCGGCAAAAACGGTATAGAGGTCGTGCGCTGTAGCTCCCTGGGCGCCGAAACCCGGTGCCAGAATGGGCCCGTTGAAGGTTGAGAGGTCAATCTCTAGCTTCTGCAGGGCATCAGCAACGGTGGCACCTACCACCAGCCCGCACGGCCCCATAGCCTCCCACTGGCGCTGGTCGTTCTCGGCACGGGCCGCGGCGATAATCGATGCGGCAACAGATGAGGTACCGCCGACATGCTGCACGGTCTGCCCCTCGGGGTTCGAGGTCAGTGCCAGCACGAAGGTACCCCGGTCATTGCGGGCGGCCAGGTCAAGGGCCGGACGCAGGGACTCAAAACCCAGGTAAGGGCTCAAGGTCACTGAATCGGTGCCCAGCGGCGAGGTCTCCCCCAGCCAAGCGTCCGCATAGGCAGCCATGGTCGAGCCGATATCACCGCGCTTGGCGTCGGCGACAACCAGCACACCGGCGTCCGCAGCATCGCGCTGAAGTTGCTCCAGAGCGGCAAGACCCGCAGAGCCGTGGCGCTCAAAGAGCGCCACCTGGGGCTTGAGGGCTGCGGCCACCGAGCCACAGGCCTCAAGCACGGTCGAGGCAAAGGTGCTTAAGGACGCCGCGGTGTCGGGCAGCCCCCAGGCATCAAGGAGGGAGGGGTGGGGGTCTATACCCACGCAGAGGGGCCCCTTCTCCCCCATGGCCGCAGCCAGGCGATCACCAAAACCGCGTGACATTAGGCCTCCCGGGCTTTCAGGGTAGCCTCAATGGAGGCGCCGTGTTCCTGCAGGCTCATGACGTCCCAGCTGTATTCGCGCAGGGCGTTAATACCCTGAACTGCGGCACCGAACTCAGAGACGGTGGTCATCACGGGGCAGCCTACCGAGGTGGCCGCAGCGCGAATCTCGTAGCCATCGCCACGGGCCTGACCGCCAGAGGGGGTGTTGAAAATCAGGTCGATGTCGCCATCGCGCACCATATCGACGATGGAGCGCTCCCCGTCCTTGGTTTCTGCAATCTTGGGGACGACCAGGGACTCCACCCCGTTGCGGCGCAGAACGTCTGCGGTACCGCCAGTGGAGACAATCTCGAAGCCTAGCTGCTGCAGCATCTTCACGTAGATGATGGAGTTGCGCTTGTCGCGGTTAGCTACGGAGACAAAGACCTTACCCTCGGTCGGCAGCTTAGAACCTGCAGATGCTTCAGCCTTAGCGAAGGCAGTATCGAAGTGGCGGTCCAGGCCCATGACCTCACCTGTTGAGCGCATTTCGGGGCCGAGTAGGGAGTCAACCACGATGCCCTCGGGGGTGCGGAAGCGGCTGAAGGGCAGCACAGCTTCCTTGACTGCGATGGCGGTTTCAGCGGGCAGGGAGGCACCGTCCATATTTGCGGGCAGGTAGCCTTCGACCTTGAGATCGGCAATAGTCTTACCGGTTCCAATCAGGGCCGCTGCCTTCGCCATCTGCACACCGGTTGCCTTTGAAACAAAGGGCACGGTGCGAGAAGCGCGGGGATTAGCCTCGATGACGTAGAGGATCTCAGAAGCTACGGCGAACTGAATGTTGATCAAACCGCGTACGCCCACGCCGGCGGCAATCTTGTAGGTTGCCTCCTTGACCTGCTCGATGACGTCCGGCCCCAGGGTAATGGGGGGCAGGGTGCAGGCAGAGTCGCCCGAGTGAATACCGGCCTCTTCGATGTGCTCCATGACGCCGCCCAGGTAAAGCTCTTCACCGTCAAAGAGAGCGTCGACGTCGATTTCGACGGCGTCCTCAAGGAACTTATCAATCAGTGCGGGCTGGGAGGGGGAAACCTCGGTGGCGTTCTCTAGGTAGCGGGCCAGCTGGGCCTCTGAGTAGACAATTTCCATGCCGCGGCCACCCAGTACGTAGGAGGGGCGCACCAGCACGGGGTAGCCAATCTCGTCCGCAATCTTCTTGGCATTCTCAAAGGTGTAGGCGGTGCCGTTCTTGGGGGAAAGCAAACCAGCTTCTTCGAGCACACGGGAGAATTCGCCGCGGTCCTCGGCCAGGTCGATAGCCTCGGGTGAGGTGCCCAGAATCGGGATGCCCGCTGCCTTGAGTTCCTGGGCCAGCTTGAGCGGGGTCTGGCCACCGAGCTGCACGAAGACGCCCAACAGGCCACCGGTACGACGCTCAGCCTCAACGATTTCGAGCACGTCTTCCAAGGTGAGGGGCTCGAAGTAGAGGCGGGTTGAGATGTCGTAGTCGGTTGATACGGTCTCGGGGTTGCAGTTGACCATGACGGTCTCGTAGCCGGCCTCGCGCAGCACCATGGAAGCGTGCACGCAGGAGTAGTCGAACTCGATACCCTGGCCGATGCGGTTGGGGCCGGAGCCCAGAATCATGATTGAGGGCTTCTCGTGGTGGGCTACCTCGTCCTCCTGGTCGTAGGAAGAGTAGTGGTAGGGGGTGAAGGCCTCAAACTCGGCGGCGCAGGTATCGACGGTCTTGAAGACGGGGCGGATGTTCAGGGCGTGGCGGATACCGCGCACCACTGCCTCGCTCATGCCGAGAATCTCACCGATCTGAGCGTCGGAGAAACCGTGACGCTTGGCCAGGCGCAGGGTGCGCTCGTCCAGGGTCTTTGAGGCGGCGATTTCTGCGGCAACCTCGTTGAGGAGCACCAGCTGGTCGAGGAACCAGGGGTCAATGGCGGTCGCCTCGTACATCTGCTCGACGGTAGCACCAGCCAGCAGGGCTCGCTGGACCTGGAAGATACGGTCGGTGGTAGCGGTCTTGCTCTGCTCAATCAGGGCGGCTAGCTCGTTCGCACCGAGTTCGGGGTTGTCGAAGTGGAAGGTTGAGCCCTTCTGCTCCATGGAGCGCATTGCCTTCTGCAGGGCTTCGGTGAAGTTGCGGCCCAGGGCCATGGCCTCGCCCACCGACTTCATGGTGGTGGTCAGGGTGGGGTCTGCTGCCGGGAACTTCTCAAAGGCAAAGCGGGGTACCTTGACCACGACGTAGTCGAGGGTGGGCTCGAAGGAGGCCGGGGTCTTCTGGGTGATGTCGTTGGGAATTTCGTCCAGGGTGTAGCCCAGGGAGAGCTTGGTAGCGATCTTTGCAATCGGGAAGCCGGTTGCCTTTGAAGCCAGAGCGGACGAGCGGGAGACACGGGGGTTCATCTCAATGACGATGACGCGGCCAGTCGCGGGATCAATAGCGAACTGGATGTTGCAGCCACCGGTATCGACGCCAACTTCGCGAATCACGTTGATAGCGATATCGCGAAGCTTCTGGTACTCGCGGTCGGTGAGGGTGAGGGCGGGAGCCACGGTGATGGAGTCGCCGGTGTGCACGCCCACGGGGTCGAAGTTTTCGATGGAGCAGACGACAACCACGTTGTCGTTCTTATCTCGCATCATTTCCAGTTCGTATTCCTTCCAGCCCAAGATGGATTCTTCGAGAAGAACCTCGCTGGTGGGGCTGTACTGGATACCGGCACCGGCGATGCGGTGCAGGTCTTCTTCGTTGTAGGCCATGCCTGAGCCCAGGCCGCCCATGGTGAAGGAGGGGCGCACGACCATGGGGTAGCCCAGTTCCTTGGCAGCTTCGAGGGCTTCGTCCATGGTGTGGACGATAACGGAGCGGGCAGACTCGCCACCGGCACGTTCGACAACGCCCTTGAAGGCCTCACGGTCTTCGCCCAGGTTAATGGCTTCAATGTTAGCGCCAATGAGCTCAACACCGTACTTATCGAGAATGCCCTGCTCATCGAGGGCGATAGCGGCGTTGAGGGCGGTCTGACCACCGAGGGTGGGCAGAATGGCGTCAGGCTTTTCCTTGGCGATAATCTTTTCGATGACCTCGGGGGTAATCGGTTCGATGTAGGTGGCGTCGGCGAACTCGGGGTCGGTCATGATGGTGGCCGGGTTGGAGTTGACTAGAATGACGCGCACGCCTTCTTCTTTGAGAACGCGCAGGGCCTGGGTGCCCGAGTAGTCGAATTCGGCGGCCTGACCAATGACGATCGGGCCAGAACCGATGACGAGGATTGAGTTGAGATCGTTACGCTTCGGCATGGTTCGGTGTCCTTAGTTCTTCTTCTCGAGCATGAGATCGATGAAACGGTCAAAGAGGTAGGCAGCGTCGTGGGGGCCAGCGGCTGCTTCGGGGTGGTACTGCACCGAGAAGGCGGGGATGTCGAGGCAGCGGAGGCCTTCGACCACCTGGTCGTTGAGGCCCACGTGGGAGACCTCGACTCGGCCGAATTCTTCGTTAGGGGCAGTGACGGCGCCGTCCAGCGGGGCGTCTACGGCGAAGCCGTGGTTCTGGGCGGTGATTTCTACCTTGCCGGTGGTGCGGTCCATGACGGGCTGGTTGATACCGCGGTGGCCGAAGGGCAGCTTGTAGGTGCCAAAGCCCAGGGCGCGGCCCAGCAGCTGGTTGCCGAAGCAGATACCGAAGAAGGGGGTTCCGGTGCGCAGGACGGACTGCAGGAGCTGAACCTGGTCGTCCGCTGTTGCGGGGTCGCCGGGGCCGTTGGAGAAGAAGACACCGTCGGGGTTGAGGGCGGTGATGTCTTCGAGGGTGGCGGTTGCGGGCAGCACGTGCACGCGGACGCCGCGCTCGGCAAAGCGCTTCGGGGTCATTGCCTTGATACCCAGGTCGACGGCAACCAGGGTAGCCTTGACGTCGCCGTCCCAGCCCTGGTCAGCGGGTTCTACGGTGTAGGCCTCTTCGATAGAAACGGAGTCAGCCAGTTTCTGGCCCTTCATTTCGGCTGCTGCCTGTACCTGGGCAACCAGGTCTGCCAGGGGCAGCTCGGCGTCTGCACCGGTGAAGATACCGGCGCGCATGGAACCGGCGCTGCGTAGGTGGCGGGTCAGAGCACGGGTGTCGATGCCCTGAATACCCACGATGCCCTGCTCTACCAGCTCTTCATCGAGAGAGCGCTCTGAGCGCCAGTTGGAGGGGCGGCGGGCGGCGTCGCGCACGGCGTAGCCTGCAACCCAGATTTTGCGGGATTCGGCGTCCTCGGTGTTAACGCCGGTGTTGCCGATATGGGGTGCGGTCTGAACCACAATCTGCCCCGCGTAGGAGGGGTCGGTCAGGGTTTCCTGGTAGCCGGTCATGCCGGTTGAGAAGACCGCTTCGCCAAGGGTCTTGCCGGTAGCGCCGTAGCTTTCGCCGCGGTAGAAGGTACCGTCTTCAAGGACGAGTACTGCTGCACGTGGGGTGGGTGCTAGGTGGGACATTCACACACTTCCTGTTGGTTGGTGTAGTCACCTGCAATCAGCAGGTGGAAACTTAGGGTCGGGCCAGGGTATCGTGGCCGACAGTTGCCTGGGGTGCGATAGCTGCAACGGCATCGAGGATTGATTTTTTGTCAGCCGCATAGCGGGTGCGGAAGCCGGTATCGACGGGGTTGCCGTTGAGGGACCAGGAGAGGACGGCCAGGCCGTCCTTCTCGACGAACTTACCGTTCATACCGGCTTCAGTGCGCACACCGATAATGTCGCTAGCGGGAATCCAGATATCTTGGGAGCCGTTGCGCATGATGATGACAGCGTCTTCGTACACGAAGAAGACACCGGTTGATTTCACGCCCAGGGTGTTGGTGGCGATACGGTCGAGCCAGTCCCCCATGACGGTGGTGGCAACATAGGTGCCGGGTACCGCAAGCAGGGATTCGGCGTCGTCGTAGCGTTCGGGCACATCAAGCAGGGTGCCCGTGTGGATCTGACGCTGTTTCCTGTTCTTCCAGCCCTGCCACATAGCCCAAAAGATGAGGGCGGCGATCAGGGCCAAAATCAGGGTGGGTATCAGCTTGTCAGACACGGGCGCTCCTAGCGGTTAGTTTGCGGTCGGGGTGTTGAGCTTACCGTCGAGCACGGTGGGGTGGCCGCCGAAGAAGGTGGCTACGACCGCGCCGGGAACTTCCAGGCCCCGGTAGGGGTTGTTCTTACCCTTGGTTGCCTGAGCGGCAGGGTCAATGACGCGGGTGGCTGCGGGGTCAACCAAGACCAGGTGGGCGGGCTCCCCCGCTTCGAGCGGACGGCCCTGGTCGGCTGCCAGCCCGATTTCGGCGGGCTTGGTGCTCATGATGCGGGCAACGTCGGCCCAGGTGATGTAGCCGGTATCGACCAAGGTCTTCTGGATGATGGACAGTGCCTGCTCAAGGCCGGTCATACCGTTAGCAGCGCAGGCCCACTCGCAGTCCTTGGATTCGGCGGGGTGGGGCGCGTGGTCGGTGCCAATGATGTCGATAATGCCGTCGGCAACAGCCTGGCGCAGGGCCAGAACGTCCTCTTCGGTGCGCAGGGGCGGGTTGACCTTGTAGACGGGGTCGTAGGTGCGTACCAGCTCATCGGTCAGCAGCAGGTGGTGGGGGGTAACTTCGGCAGTTACCTTGATACCGCGCTCCTTAGCCCAGCGCACGATCTCAACCGAACCCTTGGTTGAAAGGTGGCAGATATGCAGACGGGAGCCAACATGTTCTGCCAGCAGCACGTCGCGGGCAATGATGGATTCTTCAGCAACAGCGGGCCAACCAGCCAGACCGAGCTCGGCAGAAACCTTACCCTCGTTCATCTGAGCGCCCTCGGTCAGGCGGGGTTCCTGGGCGTGCTGGGCGATGACACCGTTGAAGGTCTTGACGTATTCCAGGGCTCTGCGCATCAGGGCGGGGTCCCAGACACACATACCGTCATCTGAGAAGACGCGCACCTGGGCACGGGATTCAGCCATGGCCCCGATATCGGAGAGGCGCTCCCCTGCCAGGCCAACGGTCACAGCTCCGATGGGTTGCACCTTAACCCAGCCCGAGTTCTTTCCCAGTTCATAGACCTGTTCCACCACACCGGCAGTGTCAGCAACGGGGTTGGAGTTGGCCATAGCGAAGACGGCGGTGTAGCCGCCCAGAGCTGCGGCACGGGTACCGGTTTCAACGGTTTCGGCATCTTCCTGGCCGGGTTCGCGCAGGTGGGTGTGCAGATCGACCAGGCCGGGGAGAGCAATCAGCCCCTGGGCCTCGACAACCTGAGCTGCGGCGTCCTCAAGGTTTTCGCCAATCTCGGCGATAGTGCCGCCCTTAATCAGAATATCGGCGGTCTTCTCACCAAGCAGTGAGGCGCCCTTGATAAGGTAAACAGATTCAGTCATTGTTTCTCTTTCGTGCAGGGCTTAGGAGCCGGGGTAGAAATCGTTGGCAGAGCCACCGGTCATGAGCAGGTAGAGCACCGCCATGCGTACAGACACACCATTGGTGACCTGGCGCAGCACCCAGGAGCGGGGTGAGTCTGCTGCTTCGGCGCAGATTTCGAGGCCGCGGTTCATGGGGCCGGGGTGCAGGATAGCGGTTTCGTGGGCGGACGCGTCGAGGCGGGCAAAGCGCTCGGGGGTAAGCCCCCACAGGCGGGAGTATTCCTCGGATGAGGGGAAGAAGGCAGCGTTCATGCGTTCTTTCTGGATACGCAGCATCATCACCGCGTCAACTCCCGACTCGATGGCGTCGTCGAGGTTGTAGTAAATCTCTGCCGGCCAGTTTTCGATATCTACCGGGAGCAGGGTGGGTGGGGCAACGAACTTGACGGTTGCTCCCAGGGTGTGGAGCAGCCAGAGGTTGGAGCGGGCCACGCGGGAGTGCAGGATATCGCCCACGATCGCCACCCGCAGACCCTCTAGGGTGAGGCCACGGGTTGTGACGCCCTCAACCTGGGCCTTGAACTGGCGCAGGGTCATGGCGTCCAGCAGGGCCTGGGTGGGGTGGGCGTGGGTGCCGTCACCGGCGTTGAGCACGGGCACGTCAATCCAGCCAGCTTCAGCCAGACGCTGGGGGGCACCCGATGCGCTGTGGCGAATTACCACGGCGTCGGCGTTGATTGCTGCCAGGGTCTGGGCGGTGTCTTTGAGGGACTCCCCCTTAGAGACAGATGAGCCCTTGGCCGAGAAGTTGATGATGTCGGCAGATAGGCGCTTTTCGGCAGCTTCGAAGGACAGGCGGGTGCGGGTCGAGTCTTCAAAGAAGAGGTTGACCACGGTGCGCCCCTGGAGCACGGGGAGTTTCTTGACTTCGCGCTGGCCGACCTCGCCCATGTAGTCGGCGGTATCGAGAATGTTGAGGGCGTCGTCAAGGGAGAGATCCTTGGTATCGAGCAGGTGACGCACGGCTACTCCCCTCCTTCCTGGGCTGAGGTAGCGGAGTGGGCGGGCTGAGAAATAATCACCTTGTCGTCCTCACCGTCGATGGACGAGAGCAGCACCTTAACCGACTCATGGGTGCTAGTGGGCAGGTTCTTTCCTACATGATCTGCACGGATGGGTAGCTGGCGGTGGCCGCGGTCAACCAGTACTGCCAGGCGGACGGCTTCGGGGCGGCCGTAGTCCTTGAGGGCATCGAGGGCGGCGCGGATAGTGCGCCCTGAAAAAAGTACATCGTCAACGAGGACGACGGTGCGCCCCTCTATCCCTGCTGCGGGCAGACGGGTGGGCTCAGGCGTCCGCCCAGGTTTTGAGAGTAAATCATCACGGTACATGGTGATGTCGAGTTGTCCCAGAGAAAAAGCGGGATTAAAGCCGGAATCGGTCTGGGCAATCTTTGCTGCCAGACGCTCGGCTAGAGGGAAGCCTCGGCGCGGAATACCTAGTAGAACCAGGTTCTCGCTACCCTTGTTGGCTTCAAGAATTTCGTGGGCGATGCGAGTAAGAGCTCGCTCAATGTCGGCTGACTCCAGGATGACCCGGTGGGCTCCTGCAGATACGTCGGTGGGTACACCGGTGGTATCGGTCATGTGCCGGCCTCCTTCCCCGCCTCACAGGACGGACTTAAAGGTTGCTGTCACACCTCAATGTATCACGTCCACCCCTCACCGCGGCTGAATTTGAGACAGTTTTCAGTAGGTACCGTTTAAATCAGAAAAACCCACCTCGTTGGTGGGTTTTTCTGATTTAGATGGTACCTATGGGCCTAGGCCAGCAGGGTGGGCTTCACCTGGCGCAGGCGGTCGAGCAGGCCATTCACAAACTTGGGTGAATCGTCGGTCGACAGCAGGCGAACCAGGCCGGTAGCCTCTGAGATAGCTACGGCATCGGGAATCTCATCGTTAAAGAGGAGCTCCCAAGCGCCGAGCCGCAGAGCCACGCGGTCCACGCTGGGCATGCGGTCCATGGTCCAGTCCTGGGCGTAGGTTTCGATGTACTCGCGAATCTCTTCGTCGTGGTCGCGTACGCCACGAACAATCTGCTCGGAGTAGAGCGAAATCTGCGCTGAGGTGTAGGTGCGGCGGCGAATTAGGACGTCTATGACGTCATCGCCGCGCTGGTCGGCCTCAAACAGGACTTCGAGGGCGCGAAGTCTAGCTTTGGTTCTTGAATTCACGGTACTTAGTCGTTGACGCGGCCGAGGTAGTCACCGGTGCGGGTGTCGACCTTGACCTTGGTGCCGGTTTCGAGGAAGAGGGGCACCTGAATCTCGGCGCCGGTCTCGACGGTTGCGGGCTTGGTGCCGCCGGTGGAGCGGTCACCCTGCAGGCCGGGCTCGGTGTAGGTGATTTCGAGGACGACTGAGGCGGGAAGCTCGATGTAGAGGGGTGAACCTTCGTGCATGGCGATGGTTGCGGTCTGGTTTTCGAGCATGTACTTGGCGGCGTCGCCAACGGTGACCTCTGAGACGTTGATCTGGTCGTAGGTCTTCAGGTCCATGAAGACGTAGTCGGTGCCGTCCTGGTAGAGGTACTGGTAGTCGGAGCGGTCGACGGTTGCGGTCTCAACCTTAGCGCCGGCGTTGAAGGTCTTATCAACTACCTTGCCTGAGGTGACGTTACGCAGCTTGGTACGGACGAAAGCGCCGCCCTTACCGGGCTTGACGTGCTGGAATTCGATGACGGACCAGAGGTTGCCGTCAATCTTGAGAACGACACCGTTCTTGATATCTGCGGTAGTAGCCAACAGACTCTCCTCTAAACTGAAATTTTCAATAAGCGTTGCGGGGTAAACCGTAGACCAGTCTACCGGCTCCCCCGCCGCTTTGCGCTATTAGTTAGCGAGTTTCACACCTAGCTGGCAATTTCCTGGTAGGTCATAAACAGGATCGAGTCGTCGGGTACCTCGTAAATGCGGGGCTTGCCCAGGCTTTCCAGAACGACGAAGCGCAGCATGTTGCCGCGGGCCTTCTTGTCGCGGCGCATGGTTTCAAGCAGCTTGGGCCAGCGGTCTGCCGGGTAGGTGGTGGGCAGATCGAGGGCGGTGCAGATGGCACGGGTTCGCTCGACGGTGGCCTCGTCAAGGTAGCCAGCGGCGAGGGACAGTTCTGCGGCGAAGACCATGCCTACTGCTACAGCAGCCCCATGGCGCCACTGGTAGCGTTCTGCGTGCTCGATGGCATGGCCCAGGGTGTGCCCGTAGTTCAGGAATTCACGGCGGCCCGACTCCTTCAGGTCTTCAGACACCACCTCAGCCTTAACCCGAATAGAGCGCTCAATGAGCTCTCGCACTACCTCAGACTGGGAGTCCCGAATCTTGCCGGGGTTCGCTTCAATCAGGTTGAGAATCGTCGGGTCTGCGATGAAGCCGCACTTAATCACTTCGGCCATACCGGTGAGCAGCTCGTGCTGCGGCAGGGTGCGTAGCACGCCCAGTTCGCAGAGGACGGCTGCGGGCGGGTGGAAGGCCCCCACCAGGTTCTTGCCCTCTGCGGTGTTGATGCCGGTCTTGCCGCCGACTGCGGCGTCCACCATGCCCAGCAGGGTGGTGGGGATGTGGATGACGCGGACGCCGCGCAGCCAGGTCGCTGCCACAAAGCCAGCAAGATCGGTGACGGCGCCGCCACCGACGGAAATAATCGCGTCGGTGCGGGTGAAGTCGTTCTGGCCCAGCACCTGCCAGCAGAAAGCGGCGACCTGGATATGCTTGCCCTCTTCGGCGTCCGGAATTTCAGCCGAGTATGCCTCAAAACCCGCTGTACGCATCTGCTCCATCACCAGCTCACCGGTGGAGCGCAGGGCGCGGGGGTGGATAACGAGAATGCGCTGTGTTCGGTTGCCCAGAATCTCGGGGATAGTACCGAGCAGGTTGTGGCCTACGTAAACGTCGTAGTTTTCTGAAGGCTGGGTGCCGGTGACGGGTATGACGGTGGTGGGCTGGTCGCTCACGCTTGACCCTTTCGGTTCTTGATGATGAAGTTCTGAATTTCGGCTGCCATGTCGGCTATTCCCCGGCCTCCGCAGGCGTCCAGGGTGTAGCTGGCGAGCTCTTCGTAGCGGTCCCGCCGGGCCTCAAATATTTCGGTCCATTTTTGCACCGGGTTGGGCTGGAGCAGGGGCCGGGTTTTGCTGTTCTGAATACGAGGGGCCACGGTTTCGGCGTCAACCTTGATGTAGATAACGGTCTCGTCTTTGAGGACGTCGGCTACCTCCGGCGTCATGGGTGCTCCCCCGCCCAGGGAGAAGATGGTGTTGCGCCGGGCAGGTGAAGTGAGCACCTCACGGATTACTTCAGCCTCGATACGGCGGAACTCAGCTTCGCCGTAGTCGGCAAAGATTTGTGACACCTCACCGTATTTTTCGACGATGAGGTGGTCAGAGTCGAGGAACTCGTAGCCGTAGAAGCGCGCGAGGTGCGTGCCTATGTACGATTTGCCCGCCGCCATGGGGCCGATGATCACGACCGGGCGGGATTTTTCGATATAGGTTTCTTGCACCTCGCGCACCTGGTTGGGTGCGAGCACCTCGGTCATGTCGATCGCGTGGTCACGTGATCGGGGGGTCATGGTTAGGCGTCCCACCCTGCTACGTTGGATTCCCAGGCCAGGGATTCGGGGATGGCTGCCAGGTAGGAGTCCATGTTGCGGCGGGTTTCGGTGATGGAGTCGCCGCCGAACTTTTCGAGGGCTGCCTCTGCCAGCACCAGGGCGACCATGGCTTCTGCTACGACGCCGGCTGCGGGCACAGCACAGACGTCTGAGCGCTGGTGGTGGGCACGGGCAACTTCACCGGTGGAGGTGTCGATGGTGGCCAGTGCCTTGGGTACGGTGGCGATGGGCTTCATGGCGGCGCGTACGCGTAGCAGGTCACCGATGGTCATGCCACCTTCGATACCGCCTGCGCGGTTTGAGACGCGCTGGACGCCGTGCTCACCGGGTACGATTTCGTCGTGGGCGCGGGTGCCGGGGCGCTTTGCGGTTTCAAAGCCGTCGCCTACTTCTACACCCTTGATGGCCTGAATACCCATGAGGGCTGCGGCCAGGCGGGCGTCGAGGCGGCGGTCCCAGTGCACGTAGGAGCCGAGTCCCGGGGGAAGACCGTAGGCCAGAACTTCTACCACGCCGCCCAGGGTCTCGCCGTCCTTGTGGGCCTTATCGACGGTAGCGACCATGGCTTCGGAGGTTGCGGTGTCGAAGCAGCGCAGGGGGTCGGCGTCGAGGGCAGCAACATCGCGAGGGGTAGGACGCGGGGCGTCGGCGGGGGCTGCTACCTCAGCGATAGCGGTGGTGTGGCTGACCAGTTCTACACCGAGAGCCTTGAGAATCTGGGCTGCAACGACGCCCAGGGCTACGCGGGTTGCGGTTTCGCGGGCGCTGGCGCGTTCAAGGACGGGGCGGGACTCGTCGAAGCCGTACTTCTGCATACCGGCGAAGTCTGCGTGGCCGGGGCGGGGGCGGGTGAGGGCCGCGTTGCGGGCGCGACCCTCGATCAGAGCGGGGTCAACGGGGTCTGATGACATCACATCAACCCACTTGGGCCATTCGGTGTTGGCGATTTCGATGGCTACAGGGCCGCCCTGGGTTTTACCGTGACGGACACCGCCGAGGATGCGCACGCGGTCCTCTTCGAACTTCATACGGGCACCACGGCCGTAGCCGAGGCGGCGGCGGGCTAGAGCATCGCGCACCATCTCGCTGGTGAGTTCGACACCTGCCGGTACGCCTTCAATAATTCCTACCAGGGCTTCACCGTGGGATTCACCGGCTGTGAGCCAACGTAGCATCTCTAACCTTCTTTACGTTTGCCTGTGGGTCTTGTGTTCTAAGATTTCCAAAAATAGCGGTCGATAGCAAACCGCTACTTCACGATTCGGTATGAGTAGTCTCAGCGTGTGAGCCAGGCTGATTCGTTCACCGATTCGGGTTCAAAGCCTGTAATGGGTAGCCTTACCGCCTGACGCATGGCGGTGAGCACTTCTTCCTGCCGGGGTAAGGGGCGGCTCCTGTCGTGGCCGGTAAAGAGCTTGACCTGGTCTACTGCCTGGTACATCAGCATCTCAAGGCCGCTGGTCACGGTACCGCCGCGGGCTTCCCACTCCCCCGCTAGAACCGAGGGCCAGGGGTCATAGGAGACATCAAGCAGATAGCCCGCAGATTCACCCCGTTCTGCGGTAGCCAGCAGCCCGTCGGCTGCTCCCGCAGGAAGGGTACAGACGGTTACATCAAACTCCGCATAGCTTTTTGCGAAGCTGTCAATCGGCAGAAAGTCAAGGTGCAGACCCAGGCGGGTGGCGGCGTCCGCAACCCCCTGAGCCCGGCTAGCGTCGCGCACAAAGACGCGGACGCCCTCCGCCCCCATGGCACGCAAGGCGGCAAGGGCGGCGGTGGCGGTACCACCGCCACCAATAATCGCAGCACGAGCGGGCCTACCGACGAAACCGGCCTGGCGCAGGGCATTGACGATACCCGACACATCGGTGTTATCGCCCCAGGAGACCAGCCGGCCATCAGTTTCGTGCTGCCAGTAGACGGTATTGACCACACCGACCGCTTGGGCGAAGGGGGTCAGATAGTCCAGCTGCTCTTTGACCGCTGATTTCAGCGGCATGGTGACAGAAAAGCCGCGGGTGCCCCGCTCGGGAGTGTAGCGGGCAAAAACGTCGGCCAGCTGGTCCTCGCGAGTATCTAGCCGGTCGTAGCCCATCTCAAGCCCCATAGCCCGGTAAGCGGCCAGATGCAGCAGGGGTGATTTACTGTGCTTAATGGGGTGCCCCAAGACATAAGCCTTGGGGCACTCGGTAATCTGCTTACTCATTAGGAGCAGACACCCTCGTGAGCTTTACAGAATTCATCGTATACTTCAACATTCTTCAGATGCTGTTCGTAGGTCTTAGCGAAGAGGGTCTCACCGGTGAAGAGATCAACGGTGACCCAGAAGTAGTAATCGTTCTTCTCAGGGTTGGCAGCTGCCTTAATAGCCGCTAGACCGGGTGAACCGATAGGACCTTCGGGCAGGCCCTTGTAGTAGAAAGTGTTGTACTTGTTACTGGCGTCCTGCTTCTGTTCATTAGAGATATGGTAGCTCTGAATGCCCAGACCGTAGGCTACGGTTGCGTCTGACTGTAGGTAGCCGCTGGTTTCGCCATCTGGGTTATTCAGGCGGTTCTCGATAGCACCGGCAATTGGGTAGTAGTCAGCCTCGCGACCTTCGAACTCCAGGATTGAGGCAACGGTAATCACGTGGAAGATTCGGTCATCGCCAGAAACACCGGCCTCTTCTAGAGCGTTGAAGGTGTTATCAACCATCATTTGCAGGATTTCTTCAGCACCGGCGTCCTTGGGGAAGCGGTATTCGCCGGGGAAGAGGAAGCCCTCAACCGTGGGGAACTGAGAGGGAATACCGAAACGTGCAGGATCCGTCGATAGCGCCTTGAACTCCTGGGCACTGATACCGGTACCTGTAGCTAGAGCTTCAAAGGTCTTATCCATACGCCAGGTACGGGCAACCGCCACATAGTTGGTGTTGGCCTCGTCAAAACGCAGCAGCTCACTCAAGGCTGAGGCACTGCTCATTTCCTCCTGCAACTTGTACTCACCGGGCTGGAAGAACTGCTCCTGGCCGTTTTCAGCGTATTCCTGCAAGAAACGGTCGGCGTTAGCAATAATGCCCTGCTCTTCCAGAGAGTTAGCAATACCTATAGCCGATGCACCCTCGGGGATTGTGAAAGTAACTTCGGTGCCGTTACCTTCACCGGCAAAGTCTTTTCGCTCGAACCAGCCAAACTTGGGGGCAAGAATGGAAACAACCAGAACGAGTGCAACAGCAAAAACTAGAGCAGCTGAGATAACAAAGTTGCGGGAACGACGGCGGGTGCGATCTCGATCGTCCTTGGTGTATTCCTCTTCTTCAACGGCGCTGAAGAAACCACCGTTAGCTCCGTCTTCGGTGGAGGCCAGCAGGCCGTCCAGGTCGGTCTGCTGGTTCTTGGTGCGGCGGCGCGGCGGGCGGCTAGAACTCGAGTTCTCAGACATTCGGGTTCTCCGTTTCGTCGTTGGAGGTGCTGGAATCAAGCTCACCGTGAGGGGCAGTGAGCTCAAGGCGGTAGCCGGCCAGGTGTTGGCCAGCCTTGAGGGTGTCGACAGCATGCTGCAGGATATTGACGGCAGCTACCTGATCGACCATGTTTTTAAAGTCTCTGCTCGATACACCTGCCTCGTGCAGGGACCGGTGGGCGCTCACGGTAGTGAGTCGTTCATCGACCAGCCACACGGGCACGGAAGCATCGTCAGCGGCTAGTTCCTGCACCAGGGCCTCGGCATACTCGCGGGCCATGAGGGTCGAGGGGCTCTCTCCCCCGCGCATGGTTTTTGGTAGCCCCACAAACACTTCGGTCACGTCGTTAACTTCAATGAGCTTACGAAGGACTCGCCGGTCCGAGTTCTTTTTCAGATCGCGGCGTAGGGTTTTGAGGGGCGTTGCGAGTATGCCGTCGGGGTCGCACAGGGCCAGGCCGACGCGGGCATTGCCCACGTCGACTCCCATGCGGCGGCCTCTGGTGAAGGTCACTGGGTTAGGCCCCCAGCTCTGAAATGGTGGATCGGATAGCGGTGAAGGCTTCGTCGATCTTGGTGGTGTCCTGGCCACCGCCCTGGGCGACGTCGTCCTTACCGCCACCGCCACCGCCGAGTACACCGGCAGCGACGCGGACGAGGGCGCCCGCCTTGATACCAGCATCGCGGGCAGCCTGGTTGGTGGCAACCAGAACAACGGGACGACCATTGTTCACACCTGCTACCGCTACGGTAGCGGCCTCTTCACCCAGGCGAGAGCGCAGGTCAAGGGCGAGTTCGCGCACGGCGTTGGCGTCCAGTTCCCCTGCGTTGTGCAGAAGGGTGCGGACGGAGCCCACCATCTGGGCGTTTTCGGTCAGCTTACCGGCCTCAGCCTGCAGCTTTTCCTTGCGAAGCTTAGCCAGTTCCTTCTCGGCTTCCTTGAGCTTGGTCAGGGTCTGGTTAATCTTCTCGGGCAGTTCGGTAGAGGACTGCACCTTCATCAAACCGGTCAGCTGGTTGACCAGGGTGCGCTCGGCAGCCAGGTGGTTGAAGGAGTCCAGACCCACCAGAGCTTCAACACGGCGGTTACCCGAGCCAACAGACTGCTCGGTGAGCAGGGTTAGGGATCCGATCTGAGCGGTTGAGCCGACGTGGGTACCGCCGCAGAGCTCGCGGGAGAAGTCGCCGCCCATTTCGACCACGCGCACGGTGTCGCCGTATTTCTCACCAAAGAGGCTCATGGCACCGAGCTTCTTGGCCTCGTCCAGCGGCATTTCGCGGGTAATGGTCTGGAAGTTATCACGGATAGCGGTGTTAGCAACCTCTTCGACTTCCTGCTTGGCGGCCTCGGATAGGCCCTCGCCCCAGGCGAAGTCAAAACGCAGGTAGCCCTCCTTGTTGAAGGAACCGCGCTGGGTTGCTTCGTTACCGAGCACCTGGTGCAGGGCTGCGTGGATGATGTGGGTACCGGAGTGGGCCTTTTCGCCGTCCTGACGGCGCTGTACATCAACCTGGGCAAGAACGGGAGTGCCAGTAGCAACCTCGCCCTCGCGCACAACTGCACGGTGGACGGAAAGGCCCTTGACGGGCTGCTGTACGTCTGAAACGTCAATCATAAAACCATTGCCAGAAATGACGCCAGTATCGGCTGCCTGACCACCGGCTTCTGCGTAGAAGGGGGTTTCGTCCAGTACGATTTCAACCTTCTGACCTGCGGACGCCGCGGGCACAGAAACACCGTCAACCAGGATGGCGCGCAGGGTGGTTTCGGTGCGCAGTTCGTCGTAGCCGGTGAAGATGGAACCGCGTTCGTCAGCCAGTTCGCGGAAGACAGAGAGGTCAGCCATGCCGCCCTTCTTGGCCTTCGCATCGGCCTGGGCACGGTGGCGCTGTTCTTCCATAAGGGCACGGAACTGGTTCTCATCGACCTTGACGCCAGCTTCTTCGGCCATTTCCAGGGTCAGGTCGATGGGGAAACCGTAGGTGTCGTGCAGGGCGAAGGCGTCTGCACCTGAGACTTCTCCCTTACCGGCGGCCTTGGCGGAGGCAACGGCCTCTTCCAGGCGGGCGGTACCTGATTCGATGGTCTTGAGGAAGGCCTTTTCTTCGGCGTAGGCGATGCGGGAGATGCGCTCAAAGTCTTCAGCAACGTAGGGGTAGGCACCGGCCATAGCGTCCTTGGAGGCGGGGAAAAGGACGGGCAGGCAGGGCTCGGTCACGCCCAGCAGGCGCATAGCGCGGATGGCGCGGCGCATGAGACGGCGCAGGATGTAGCCGCGGCCCTCGTTGGAGGGGGTGACACCGTCTGCAATGAGCATGAGGGAGGAGCGGATGTGGTCGGCAACCACGCGCATGCGGACGTCGTCCTCGTAGCCCTCATCGTTAGCGTTTTCAGAGCCGTGGTACTTCTTGCCGGAGAGCTTGGCTGCGGCGTCGAGGACGGGGCGTACCTGGTCGGTCTCGTAGAAGTTCTCTACGCCCTGTAGCAGCATGGCCAGGCGCTCTACGCCCAGGCCGGTATCGATGTTCTTCTTGGGCAGGTCGCCTAGAATCTCGAAGCTGTCCTTGCCGGTACCTTCACCACGCTGGTACTGCATGAAGACCAGGTTCCAGATTTCGATGTAGCGGTCGTCGTCGGCTGCGGGGCCGCCTTCCTTACCGTATTCGGGACCGCGGTCGTAGAAGATTTCGGAGTCGGGGCCTGCGGGGCCGGGCTGGCCGGTGGACCAGTAGTTCTCGGCCATACCCATCTTCTGGATGCGCTCGGCGGGGAACTTCACGTCGTTGACCCAGATGTTGTAGGCTTCGTCGTCGCCCTCGTAGACGGTAACCCAGAGACGTTCGGGGTCGAGGCCGTAGCCGCCGTCTTCGATGGATGAGGTCAGCAGCTCGTAGGCCCAGGGAATGACTTCCTTCTTGAAGTAGTCGCCGAAGGAGAAGTTACCGGCCATCTGGAAGAAGGTGCCGTGGCGGGCGGTCTTGCCGACCTCGTCGATGTCGAGGGTGCGGATGCACTTCTGTACGCTCACCGCGCGGGAGAACTTGGGGGTTTCGCGGCCCAGGAAGTAGGGAATGAAGGGGACCATGCCCGCGATGGTGAACATGGCGCCGGGTTCGTGTGAAACCAGTGACGCTGAGGGTACTACGGTGTGCCCGCGCTTTTCGAAGAATTCGATCCAGCGCTTTGAGATTTCCTGTGAGAGCATCGAGGCTTTCTTCCTTCGGTTGGTAGTAAATCTTGGGGTAGTTCGCTTATGCGAAGAAGTCTTTGCCGAGTTCGGCATCGCGTTCTAGGCGGCGCCTGATGTCGGCTTCTCGTTCTGCCAGACTTCCGGCCGGGGGCAGGGCAACAGATTCGATGAGCTGGTCGCCCGCTAGGTGCTGGGGCTCGCTCCCCTGCTGCCAGGTGTCGAGGGAGCCGGGGCGGGCGTCCTTTGTCTGGGTGTCGAAGCGGTCTTTGAGTTCTGCTTCTTTTTCGTCCATGCCCGCTTTGACGGTCGCGGCGAAGCCGATGGCTTTGAGGGCTGCGCCCTTGAAGGGGGCGCCGTATTTTGAGTCAAAGAATTGAGCCATGGTGCTACCTTCTGCTGTGAAGCGCTGCAGGGGACGATTCGCTGAGACTTCAAGGTCGGTGGACGCCGGTGCTGCGCTAGTGGAGCGGGTGGCTAGATAGCCTAGGGCGACTCCCCCTGCTATGAGGGTTAGGTTTTTAAGCAGTCCCATTTAGTGGCCTTCGGGTGAGGTGCCGGTGTAGCTCTGGCTTTCGGTTCGGGGTGCTGCCTGGTGTGAATTAGCTGGCGCACCGCCGTCCCCCTTAACAGCCTTGCGGATGCCGTGGGAGAAGGCCGCAACCTTAATCAGGGGCTGGCCTACGGTGGAGGTAACTAGAGATGAGAGGGCAGATACGTTAGCTGAGGCGTCCGAAACGTTGCTGGTGATGCTATCGACTTTTTCAATCTGGGCGTTAGTGCTGGCCACAGTTTTGGTGACTTCGCCGATCAGCGGGGTGGTCTCGTTGTTGAGGGACCGAATGGTTGTGGTGAGCTCGTCGAAGACTTTGCCGAGTTTGATGATGGGTAGGGCTAGCAGGGCTACCAGGATGGCGAATACGCCTGCGGCTATGAGGCCTGCGATGTCTGCTCCGCTCATGGCTTTCCTGCTTTCTGCCGAGTTACCCGGCTGTTAAAGGACACGATTTGATAACAATCTTACTTTACACGGCATTAAGGAGCCAGCCCGCTCCCCTGCTCCGCGTGGGTGCAGGTGGGCGGGCTGGCTGAGCTAGGCGTGATTAGGCCAGGCGTGAGTAGTATTCAACCACGAGCTGCTCTTCGCAGGTCACGGGGATTTCTTCACGCTTGGGTGAGCGCTCAAGCTTTGCGTGGAGCTTCTCGATTTCTACGTTCAGGTAGGCAGGGGTGTCGGGCAGGACGTCCTGGTGTGCGCCGGTGGCTGCAACCTGGAAGGGCGCCATCTTCTCACTCTTGGGGTGAACGTGAATGAGCTGGCCGGGCTTGACACGGAAGGAGGGGCGGTCAACGCGAATGCCGTCTACCATGATGTGGCGGTGGACGACCAGCTGACGGGCCTGTGCGATGGTGCGAGCGAAACCGGAGCGCAGGACGAGGGCGTCCAGGCGAGTTTCTAGAATCTCGACCAGGTTCTTACCGGTCTGGCCTTCGATGCGCTTTGCTTCGAGGTAGGCGCGGCGCATCTGTGCTTCACGAATGTTGTACTGTGCGCGCAGACGCTGCTTTTCACGCAGCTGTACGGCGTAGTTTGAGTCAGCCTTCTTGCGGCTACGGCCGTGCTGGCCGGGGCCGTAAGGACGGCGCTCTAGGTACTTTTCTGCCTTGGGGGTCAGGGCGATACCCAGGGCACGGGACTGACGCACGGTACGGCGGGTACGGTTGTGGTTTGCCACAGTTCGTATTCCTTTTCTTTAGCGGTTGGCAGGACTCGTAACGCATATACGGTGGTGTGCTGAGTTTTCCACGGGTGTGGTCTGCCATTTGTTCTGGTGGTCTGGCCTCCGGGCTGCCGCCCGCTCTGTGGGCGGTGGAGAGTAGAGAGCAGCCGCACTCTTGACTACTACGAGCTACCCAGGATGCTTCTTGTCTTCCTCTTATCCCGCGTCAGTGGCGCGGGATAAGGGTAGAGCACCCTTGTGGGCAGTCTGCCAGCCATCACCCAAGCATACAGGTATAGCCAGCCTGGCTCAAGCGCAATTTAATCACCCCCCGGTGACTTTTCCTCCAGAGGAAGCCTTGGCGATGTTGGCCTCTGGTTGCCCGTGAGCAAGGAAAGAGCGGGGGGTATCGCCCTCTATTCGTGCACGAGTACCTCAGCAACTTAAAGACAGCATTGCACCTTTGGCTGCACGCCAGGGTAAAAGAAGGAATCTAAAATTATGCGTTTGGCGGTTGCAGAATACGTCAAAGCTCATGCCGCATAGGGATTTAACCCGGCTTCAAGCTTGGATTAAAACCCGCACGGCATCACTGCGGAAACTGATAGAAGACAAGAGGCTCACCCCTAGAAGAAAGGGGGTGAGCCTCCACCTGTACTTAGAATGTCAAGAATCCAAGAAGAAGCTTCCTAGATACCCTGACCATAGTTGTTGTAAACGCTAGTATTGTTGGCAGGGTTGCTATCTACAGCCGTGTCGGGAATGTAATCGGTGGTGACAACAATCTTATTGCGCTTGGAGTGGTTCAGGTAGTGACCATGAGCCCAGTCAAGGCGAATCTGCTCACCTGGCCCAAGCTCTCCACGCAGAGTAACCATGAAGGTGTAAGCATTTACTCGAGCGATTTTGACCTTGGTCGACATAGGGGTAGTCAGGGTTAGCGAAGTATTCTTAACAGGAGCACCGCTCATGTCTTCAACGGTCACATAGAAACGAGTACCGCTAGGTAGATTTCCTGAAGCTGAACCTGCGTTGCCCAGATAAAGCTGACCGATGGTAGCTAGACCGGGAACGGGTGCAAAAGAAGTTGCGTTAGTGTAGACATCTACAGAAGTCGGAGCTACAGCCGCATCAGCAGGTGCTACGACGGCACCAGTTAGAGCAACAGCGCCAAGGGCCACTACAGACAGGGACTTTTTCATCATGGGAGTGAATCCAATCTCTAAAAGTGTTAAGTGATACTCGAGGACGTAAAGAGGGTAGATGTTGTGAACGAATTAGCTTACCCCGTCTCGAGAACTACTCAAGTCTAGCAATTTTTACTGTATTTCGAGAGCCAGTAGCTAACCCCACTTCTGGGGAAAAATTCCATATTAATAGGGACAAGCAACCAAGTTATAGAAAACACAAAGCGGGGAGGAAGCTAAAGCTTCCTCCCCGCCTAGGCGGTTCAATCTACGAGTCTATATAGAAAATCGAAGATTTTTACCAGATGCCGTCAGCATACATAAGCTGGTAACCCAATGTGGTATCCTGGCCGGCAGTGAGTCCAACCAGCTGACGGCCAAAGAAATTAATGGCGTTAGTCTGGGTAGAATCAAAGCCGGTACCTGCAGCACCTCTGATGGTACTTCGTTGTAGAGCACCGATTTCATGCGAGTAAACGAAGCCCTCGCCGGAATACGGAACGGTCTTGAGGTCACCGCTAGTATCGTGAGCCCAACCGGTGAACCCAATAGAAGCACCCGCAAAACGCTCAGGGCTATTCATCCAGATGACTGCACGCTTAGTGTAGGCAGTTAGCAGGCAAGCCTCATCAACAGTTGGGCCAACAGCGGCGCGGACTTCATCGAAGCTAGGAGGTAGGTAACCTAGGGGACGCACACCAACAGAGGTGTAAATCGTCCCACCAGCAGCAATGGCGGTACCGTCACGCCAGTGAGAGTTGATAAGGTTTACAGCATTACCCTTAGTAGCATCGGTACTCGGCTTGATAGCGTAAATCCAGGTCAGGTGGTTACCCTGAGGAACACCAGTTTCTTCCCCAAATTCGCCCGCGCCCAAATCATTGTAACGGCCATCGGCAGAGTAGACATTAATGTAAGAAGATGCATGCGAAACGTCTCGCTGGTTAAGGGCGTTGGGGTCGTCAACGTTAACAGCAAGCGGGGTGGCATCTGCTACACCGGTGCGAGTGTTCCATTTACCATGCGGGGGCCATTCTACGGGCATCCGAGCGCTATTAAACGAACCGGTGGTACCGCCAGAGAAAAGCTTATTGACAGCGACCGAAGTAGCAACGTTACGCTGAGCGAACTCAAAACCGAAGGGCAGACCAGCGGCATCGATTGCGCTACCGTTAGTTATCTCCACACGCAGGTTAGAAGTGTGCACTGCACCGTTACTACCTGCGTTGTTGGTAAACCAGTAGCGAATAGAGGTATTGGAGAGGTTGGGCAGGGCGGCCAGGCGAACCTGGAAAACCGCGTCAACCTGCGCGTCAATATCTGAGGGGCAGTTAGGTGACGCTGCATATGCAGGCACAGCTGCGGTTGCTACCACAGCAGGAGCTGCCCAAGCGGCACCCTTAGCCAGGGTACGGCGAGAAACATTGTGAGTCATGTATGTTTTCCTCATATAAGGGGTAAAAAGACGTGTTCCCAGCGCGGCAGCCTAGTGCAAACCACCTTTGAATGCTATGGAAACCAATACTCAAGTATAGCCAAGATGGCCAGCCAGCAAAAACTCAAAACCTGCCCCCGCACAAGAAAAAGACCTGGTCGCCCTAGAAAACATATATGGTTTCACCCCACTGCTCTCCCTACTGGACTCACATCACAGGAATAATTGCATGTCAAAGCCAAATTTAGAACCATAGTTCAACTAGCAGACATAAACCCGCAACCCCCTCTTTGGCCCACAAGCCCCACATTGCATGAGCTAAATCACTAAAAGACACGGCAGGTCATCAAAGAAAACCCTCACCGTCCCAAGCCCCGCTAGCCATTTTCAGCGGGCCTCCGTAAAAACTCCACCCGCTTGAGCCTCTCCCCTAACTCCCTCTCAGCCCCAAAAACAGTAGGCCGATAATAGACCCTGCCCACCAGCCCATCAGGAGCATACTGCTGACGAGCCACCCCGCTCTTCTCATCATGGGGATACAAATACCCCCTCCCATGCCCCAAGGCAGCCGCCCCAGGGTAATGACTATCGCGCACATGCAGCGGAACCGGCCCAGCCAAGCCAGCACGGACGTCCGCAAGCGCCCCATCAATAGCCCGATACACAGCATTAGACTTCGGAGCAGAAGCAAGATGAATAGTCGCCTGAGCCAAATTCAACCTAGCCTCAGGCAAACCCACCAGCTGAACAGCCTGAGCCGCACTCACAGCAACCGTCAAAGCAGTAGGATCAGCCATACCAATATCCTCACTAGCATGCACAATCAACCTACGGGCAATAAACCGAGGGTCCTCCCCAGCCTCAAGCATGCGGGCCAAATAATGCAAGGCAGCATCAACATCAGAACCCCGAATAGACTTAATAAAGGCGCTAATCACGTCATAATGCTGATCCCCCTGCTTGTCATAACGCACCGCAGACCGATTCACCGCCAAACTCACATGGTCAACCCGCACCGGCAGAGGGTCTTCACCCGAGTAGCCACGCCCTGCCTGCTCAGCCTCACCAAAAGCCACAGCAGCGGCGGCCTCCAGCGAAGTCAAGGCTTTCCGAGCATCACCATTGGCCATCTTGACCAGGTGCTCAACCGCCTCCCTTTGCAGATCAATCACACCGGCAAACCCCCGAGCGTCCGTTACCGCCCCTTGCAGTAACTCAGCAATATCCAGATCGGTCAGCCCCTGCAAAGTCAGCAGAAGAGAACGTGACAACAGCGGCGAAATCACCGAAAAAGAAGGGTTCTCGGTAGTTGCCGCCACCAAAACCACCCAACGATTCTCCACCCCCGGTAGCAGAGCGTCCTGCTGGGCCTTCGTAAAACGGTGAATCTCATCCAGAAAAAGCACGGTGGTGAGCCCACGAAAATCGCGGTCCTCAAGGGCCTGCTCCATGACGGCGCGTACGTCCTTCACCCCGGCAGTAATAGCAGAGAGCTCTACAAACTTGCGCCCGGCTCCCCCGGCAATCACATTCGCCAGGGTGGTCTTACCCGTGCCAGGCGGGCCCCACAGAATCACTGAGCTAGGCCCTGCCGGCCCGCCACCCTCACCCGCCAGCACCCGCAGGGGTGAACCCGGGCCAAGCAAATGCTTCTGCCCCACCACCTGATCCAGGGTACGAGGGCGCATACGCACCGCCAAAGGAGCCCGCTCCCGCCTGCGCGTTACCTGCTGGCTATCGGTATCACTAGCAGTAGGGGGCTGAGAATCATCAAAGAAGAAGAGAGAGGGTTCCACGGTGAGCTTGCCTTAGTAGGGAGTCGATGTCGAGTATGAGGTAGATACTAACAACTGCCTGTAGCAAGCCTACCAAGCGCTTACCTACCTCCGCCTGCTAGACCCCAGCCAGAAAAGACCATTTAAAGCAGAAATACCCACCTAGTTTCGTGGGTATTTCTGCTTTAACTGGTGCCTACCGGGAAGGGGCCGCGGGCACGGCCAGCAGGCTACTTAGCCTCTTCCTTCCGGCGAAGATTCTTAAAATGGGAACGAGGTTTTGCCAGATTAGCCTCAATCTCTGCAATAATTTTCAGTTGTTCTGCCACTTCTTGCTGTCGGCGGCTTTGAGACACATGTTGGACCTTACGGCCAACCCTATCAGTCGACTTTGGTGAATGGGTAACTACTATCGAAGTCATCAGGTGTACCCCTTTCTCAGTTAACTCAATTATCGTCGGTTGCGGCTGAATCTCCAAGACTTTCTAGATGATTCTTGTCTGGTTTCCTGTTCGAGCTCTTCCTTATAGGTCTTAACTATAGACTGAGCCAGCCTACTATCAGCAGGGTCCAGTTCAGGATCACGGGAAAGCTCTTCAAGCAGCTTTAGGGCGTAGACCTGCTCTACATGGCTTGTGCTCGAAAGGTGCTCAACTGTCCACTGCATCCTATCTTTGAAGTTTGACCTATTTGCTTCCTTGCGCCGATTCTCATTAGTCCTATAAGCAATCCATGCCGCAGTACCTGCAACAAAGACCGCGGCTACTCCACCCAAGTTCCGTAGTGAATCCCCTAAAACCGAGAACTCATACTCAGAAATAGAGAAATCCGGAACCAGACTCCATGCTAGAAACCAGCACACCATCCCACATACACACAATGCGCAGATTATTGCAACCACTTTTCTGCTCATACTTCCATGGTAAGAGGAAGGTAAGCATTTTTCACTCCCGGCTAGAAAAGACCAGAAAAACCAGAAATACCCACCTAGTTCGTGGGTATTTCTGGTTTAGATGGTACCTACCGGGAAAGAGCGCTTACTTCTCGCCGTCTTTCTTGGGCTTGAAGTCCACGCCGGCTTCCTTACGCTGCTGCGCGGTAATCGGCGCAGGGGCTGCGGTCAGCGGGTCATAGCCGCCACCGGTCTTGGGGAAGGCGATGACGTCGCGGATGGAATCGGTGCCGCCAATTAGCTGCAGCACGCGGTCCCAGCCGAATGCGATACCGCCCATGGGGGGCGCACCGAAGCTGAAGGCCTCCAGCAGGAAGCCGAACTTCTCGGCGGCCTCTTCCTCAGTAATGCCCATGACCTTGAAAACACGTTCCTGCACGTCGCGCTGGTGGATACGGATTGAACCGCCACCGATTTCGTTACCGTTGCAGACGATGTCGTAGGCGTAGGCCAGGGCCTCACCGGGGTTCTCGTCGAAGGAATCCAGGTACTCGGGCTTGGGTGAGGTGAAGGCGTGGTGCACTGCGGTCCAGGCTGAGTGGCCCAGGGCGACGTCGCCGGACGCGGTTGCATCAGCTGCTGACTCGAACATGGGGGCATCCACCACCCAGACGAAGGACCAGTCGCCGTCCTTAATCAGACCGGTGCGGTGACCAATCTCAACGCGGGCTGCACCCAGCAGGGCACGAGAGGCCTTGGCCTCACCGGCTGCGAAGAAGATGCAGTCGCCGGGCTTAGCGCCAGTAGCCTCAGCCAGGCCCTCGCGCTCAGCGTCGGTGATGTTCTTAGCAACGGGGCCGGTCAGCTCGCCGTCCTCCTGGATCAGCACGTAGGCAAGACCCTTAGCACCGCGCTGCTTGGCCCATTCCTGCCAGGCGTCCAGGGTGCGGCGGGCCTGGGAGGCGCCACCGGGCATCACTACGGCACCGACGTAGGGTGCCTTGAAGACGCGGAAGGTGGTGTCCTTGAAGTAGTCGGTCAGCTCGGTGAGTTCCAGGCCGAAGCGAAGGTCGGGCTTGTCAGAGCCGTACTTCTCCATGGCGTCCTTGTAGGTAATACGCTCGATGGGGCGGGGCACCTTGACGTCAATCAGGTTCCAGACGGCCTCAACGATACGCTCGCCCAGGTCGATGATGTCTTCCTGGTCAACGAAGGAAGCCTCGATATCCAGCTGGGTGAATTCGGGCTGACGGTCGGCGCGGAAGTCCTCGTCGCGGTAGCAGCGGGCAATCTGGTAGTACTTCTCGATACCGCCCACCTGCAGCAGCTGCTTGAAGAGCTGGGGTGACTGGGGCAGGGCATACCAGGAGCCGGGTGCCAGGCGTGCGGGCACCAGGAAGTCGCGGGCACCTTCGGGGGTGGAGCGGGTCAGGGTGGGGGTCTCAACCTCGGTGAAGTTCTGGCCGTGCAGCACCTCGCGGGCGGCGCGGTTTGCTTCTGAGCGCAGGCGCATCAGGCGGGCAGGCTCGGGGCGGCGCAGGTCGAGGTAGCGGTACTTGAGGCGGGCTTCTTCGCCCACTTCAACGTGCTCATCAATCTGGAAGGGCAGGGGCGCTGAGGTGTTGAGCACCTCGGTCTCCTTGACCATAACCTCGATGTCACCGGTGGTGAGGTTGGGGTTTTCGTTGCCCTCGGGGCGGCGGGTTACTTCGCCCACGACCTTGAGGACGTACTCGTTGCGCAGGTGCTCGAAGTCGGCTTCGTTGTGGAAGACGACCTGGGTGACGCCTTCGCGGTCACGCAGGTCAACGAAGGCCACGCCACCGTGGTCGCGACGGCGGGCTACCCAGCCAGAGAGGGTAACGGTTTCTCCGATGTTCTCGGCGGTTAGCTCGCCGAGGGTGTGAGTGCGTAGCACTGAGTTCCTTTCGATGGGGCACGGTACCGGGTGGCACTGTCTAAAGTTCAGTTTGCTCCCGATTTTACCGTGTTGTGGTGCGCCTGGCACCGGTTGGACGGGTGTGAATTAGGCGGTAGGGAGCACGCGCACGTGCAGGTCTTCGGCTGGCGGGGCCCAGGTGCCGGGGTCAGCAGCTACCTGCTCGCCAGTGCGGATGTCTTTTACCTCGTGGGTGAGTTCGCCATTCTCCCCCGCTGAGGTGAACCAGACGAAGGGGATGCCGCGCTTTTCGGCGTACTTGATCTGCTTACCGAACTTGGCGGCGGTGGCTGAGACCTCGCAGGCGATACCGCGGGCGCGCAGGGCGTCGGCGACGTCCTGGGCACCTGACCACATATCGTCGTTGGTGAGGGCAATCAGGACGGCGGTGGGCACCTTGCGGGTAGCTTCGGCAAACCCCTGAGACAGGATACGGGCAACCAGACGGGTTACACCGATCGAAAGGCCCACACCGGGGTAGGTCTTCTTGCCGTTGGAGGCCAGAGACTCGTAGCGGCCGCCGGAGCAGATAGAACCCAGCTGTTCGTGACCTACCAGCACGGTTTCGTAGACGGTGCCGGTGTAGTAGTCCAGACCGCGGGCGATGGAAAGGTCAGCTACTACCTTGCCAGGGGCGCGCTTAGCTGCCTCACCGATAACCTCGGTCAGTTCAGCTAGGCCCTCTTCGAGCAGGTCGTGGGTGACCCCCAGGGCGCGAACCTGGTCAGCAAAAGATGTATCTTCAGCGCGGATGCTAGCAAGCTTGAGGGCGGCAGCGGCCTGCTCATCGCTAGCGCCGACCTCTTCTTTCAGAAGCTGGGCGACGGCATCCGCGCCAATTTTTTCAAGCTTATCGATGTTGCGCAGCACCCCGGCGGTGTCGGTCAGGCCCAGGCCCAGGTAGAAGCCCTCAGAGAGCTTGCGGTTGTTCACCCGCAGCTTGAAGTCGGGAATGGGGAGCTTGGAGAGCGCATCAACGATGACCAGAGCCAGCTCGACATCGTAGCGGAAGGGCAGGGCACCATCGCCTACAACGTCCACGTCGGCCTGGGTAAACTCGCGGGCGCGGCCCTCCTGGGGGCGTTCACCGCGCCAGACCTTCTGAATCTGGTAGCGCATAAAGGGGAAGGAAAGGTAGCCGGCGTTCTCTACCACGTAACGGGCAAAGGGAACGGTTAGGTCAAAGTGCAGGGCCAGCTTTTCCTTCTTGCCGCCCCGGGCCTCGTCCGCATCATCCAGCAGACGGGAGACCGCGTAGACCTCTTTATCGATATCACCCTTACGCAACAGCTGCTCGATGGTTTCTACAGACCGGGTTTCAATCGACGAGAAGCCGTGAAGCTCAAAGGTCTCTCGCAGGGTATCGAGAACAAAATTCTCTACCAGGCGTTCCTCGGGCAGGTGCTCCGGAAAACCAGAAAGCGATTGTTTGCGAGCCATGTGCTCCCCTTTTATCGGTTGAAAACGGTTGAAGTAGGTAACGTGCCCTCGGGAAACAAGCGTTCTCACAGCAGAGCACAGTCCCTTTAATACTAGACCGTTGGCGCACCTGCCGGGTAATTGCCCCCGTGAAGCCCTTAAACACGCTATGCTGGTTACTGCGCCACCTGCGCCCGATAGATTATTGCCACCTCACACCCAGGACGGCAACCAGCCCTATCGATATGGCCCGGTCTGGTGCGCTTTTCATTACTTAAACGGGGGTTAGCTCCCCCACTACTGATGCGAAAAGAGTTATAGCGGTGACTACCCAATCCGACGACACCACCCTCAATGTAGATCTCGATAAGGCCCGCCAGTTTGGCCGCGTGGACGAGGACGGCCACGTTTTCGTTATCGTTGACGGTGAAGAATACGCCGTAGGCCAGGTACCCGGCGCATCTGCCGACGAAGCCCTCGCCTACTTCGCCCGTAAGTTTGAGAACTTTGAAGCCCAGGTTGCCCTGCTCGAAGAGCGCGTAGAGCGCAAGGCCAAGGCCGCTGACCTGCAGAAGGCAGCTGCCCATCTGGGCCAGCAGGTTGCTGTGCGCAACATGGTGGGCGACTACGCCGCCCTGCAGGAACGCCTGGTTGCCCTGGTTGGCAAAATCAATGAGCGTGAGGAAGCAGAGAAGACCGAGAGCGCCGAAGCTCGCCAGGCAGCCCTTGAAGCCCGTGAAGCTATCGTTTCTGAGGCTGAGGCTATCGTGGCTAAGGACGACTCCGCTATTCACTGGAAGAACTCCCACGCCCGCATGAACGAGCTCTTCGAAGAGTGGAAGAAGACCCAGAAGGAACACCACCTGGCCAAGAGCATCGAGGACGAGCTGTGGAAGCGTTTCCGCGCTGCCCGCACCAGCTTTGACCGCCGCCGCCGTGCTCACTTCTCCCAGCTCGATGAGGCTAACGCCAAGGCTAAGCGCGTCAAGGAAGCCCTGATTGCTGAGGCTGAGGCTCTGCAGAACTCCACCGACTGGGCTGCTACCGCAGCTAAGTACCGCGATCTGATGGATCAGTGGAAGGCAGCCCCCCGTGGAACCCGCAAGGAAGATGACGCCCTCTGGGCCCGCTTCCGCGCAGCCCAGGACGTCTTCTTCGATGCCCGCACCGCGGTGAACGCTGAGCTGGATAAGGAGTTCGAGGCCAACCTTCAGGCTAAGGAAGCCCTGCTGGAAGAGGCCCGCGGCATCCTGCCCGTTACCGATATCGCTGCGGCTAAGAAGGCTCTCGAGGGTATTCTGGACCGCTGGGAGGCCATCGGACGCGTGCCCCGCAACTCGGTGCGCCGCGTTGAGCAGGAACTGCGTAAGGTTCAGGACGAAATCCACCGCGCCGAAAACGCTAAGTGGCAGAAGACTGACCCCGCTAAGCAGGCTCGCGCTAACTCCATGCTGACCCAGCTGGAGGACGCCATCGCCGGTCTTGAAGCCGACCTGGCTAAGGCCGAGGCCAGCGGCAACGCCCAGAAGATCAAGAAGGCCCAGGAAGCCCTAGACGCCCGCAAGCAGTGGCTAGAGACCCTCAAGGCTTCTTCTGCTGAGTTTGGCGCCTAAGCCCCAGCCTTATCTGTGACGTCTTTGTGACGCGAAAATCCCCCGTCTACCGGCCGGTAGACGGGGGATTTTTGTGGATAAGTAATTTTAGGCGGGAAAGTTATCCACAGCCTGGCAACTTTTTATCGTGCACCCTGCGTTGATGTGCTAAAACGTAGGCATGGAACATCTCAACTCACTCGGTGCTCTCTCAGAGCTTCCCTTCCCCCTAGCCCCGGGAAGGCCCAGCCCCCACAACTCTCTGCAGGTGATCGCCCACGACAGCAGTTCTTTTCAGCCTGCCCGGGCAGAGCACAAACAGGCCGATTCGCGGGAATTACCGGCGCTCGTCCGCCTGTATAGCCAGCAGACCACGGGGCTCCCCGCAGCTCAGTGGCGGGCCTTCCTCAAGGAGCGCGGGCTAGTGCACTTTCATCACGGCATCTACCGGGAACCGGAGGACGAGCCCACCCCACTTATGCGGGCAGCCAGCCTGGGTTTACTTACCCCGGCAGGCTACCACCACCGGATTCGCTACTGCCGAACCACCGCAGCCTGGGTTCTGGGCTACCTGCCCGAGCTACCGGAGGGGCGCCTGCACGTTGATTACGATCGGGATAACCGCTTCAACTTGCCCCGCCCCTGCCGGGCGAACTTTGCAAGCCATCAGGCCCAGCTTCGCCCCTATGACACCATGACTATCGGGCCGATTCGTCTGACCACGCCGCTGAAAACCGCGCTGGACATCATTACCCACTCGGTCGATGAGAGCGACCTGGCTATCGTCAAAGACATCCTGCGCGATAGCCAGAACAGCGTTACTCCTGAGCTTCTGCTCCAGAGTGCCCGGGAGCAGATGAGCCTTAAAGCTACAGCCCTGCTCAGAGCCCAGCACTTGGCTCACCAGCTTGAGGCGGCAGAAATAGCCGGGGTCTAGTCCTGCTGGTTCATGAGCGGACGCGAGCCGGTCAGGCGGTAGGCATTATAGATACCGGGGACGTTGCGAATCTGGTTCAGCAGGTGCTCCATCATGAAGCGGTCAGAGAGCTCTACGGTGTAGCGGTTGACCACAAAACGTTCGTCGCTGGTGTGAACCTTGGCGTCCACGATATTGCAACCGGCCTCAGAAATAACCCGGATGGTGTCTGAGAGCAGGGCCTTACGGTCGATGCCCTCCACCTGGATCGAAACCCGGTAGACGGAGTTACCGTGCGATGCCCACTCCACCGCGGTCTGGCGGGGGTCGTCAGCCTGGCTCAGTACGTTGGGGCAGTCGGTACGGTGCACCGAGATACCCTGCAAGCGGGTGACGATGCCGACAATGTCGTCGGGCGGTACGGGGGTGCAGCAGCGGGCAATCTTAGTCAGAATACCCTCAGCGCCGGGTACCACCACACCGTTGTCATCGCCCACCGAGCGGCGGTTAGATACCAGGGAGGCGTCGAAGCTATCGAGTTCAACGGTCTGGTCGACGTCGTCCTCACCGTAGTAGAGGTTGACCAGGGAGGTAATGACGGCCTGGGTCTCCACCTCGTTCTCGCCCACAGCGTGGTAGAGGGTGGCCACATCGTGCTTGTGCAGGTCCTGGGCTACCTGCAGCATGAGCTCGGGGGTCATCATCTTGGTCAGGGGAAGCTCGTGCTGACGCATAGCCTTAACCACGCGCTCCTTGCCCCGGTTCATGGCCTCGATACGGCGGCCCTTGGCGTAGTGCTGGCGAATCTTGGTGCGCGCCTTGCTGGTGCGCACGAACTTGAGCCAGTCCTCACTCGGGGCGTGGTTCTCGTCCTTGGTTGTCTGAATCTCAACCGTTGAGGCGGTTTCGAGCTCGGTGTGCAGGGGCACCAGCTTGCCGTTGACCTTAGCGCCGATAGTGCGGTCCCCCACCTCAGTGTGGATAGCGTAGGCAAAGTCAACCGGGGTTGAGCCCACCGGTAGGCTAATGGGCTTACCCTGCGGAGTCAGCACCACAATCTCATCGGTCTCAAGCCGCTCAGACAGCTGCTGGTAGAACTGCTCAGACTCGGGGTTGGAGTTCGAAATCTCAGAAATCGACTGTAAAATACCGATGTTGAAGGCAGCGGTCTGGGTGCTAGGTTCCTTGGGTGAAAGGTCTACCTTTTCACCGCGGGAGGCAGCCTTGTACCGCCAGTGGGCAGCCACACCGTACTCAGCCTCTTCGTGCATCTTGTAGGTGCGGATCTGGATTTCCAGGGGCAGGCCGCCGGGCCCGTGCACCGTCATGTGCAGTGACTGGTAGTGGTTGTGCTTGGGCTGCTTGATGTAGTCCTTGAAGCGCCCAGGAACCGCCATCCACAGGGACATCACATGCCCCAGGGCGGTGTAGCAATCGTTCTCGTCCTCGACCATAATGCGCACGGCCAGAATATCGTTGATGTCGTCGAAGCTCTTACCCTTGGTCTTCATCTTCTGATGAATGGAGTAGTAGTGCTTGGGGCGGCCCGTTACAGTGGCCTCAATACCTACCTGGGCCAGGCGATCCTCAATCGTCACGCGGGCCTCGGCCAGGTACTTTTCGAGCTTAGGGGTAAGCTCGCCCACCATCCGCACAATCTCGGCGTAGATATCGGGGCTCATAGCGGCAAAGGAGAGGTCTTCCAGCTCCCACTTGATGGTGTTCAAACCCAGGCGGTGAGCCAGCGGGGCATAAATCTGCAGGGTCTCTTCGGCCTTACGTGCCGCAGAGGCACCGGAGACGAACCGCCAGGTACGGGCATTGTGTAGGCGGTCAGCCAGCTTGATGAGCAGCACGCGCACATCTTGCGACATCGAGATAACCAGCTTGCGAATTGTCTCGATGGGGGCGTTATCGCCGTAGCTGACCTTATCAAGCTTGGTGACGCCATCAACCAGGTAGGCCACCTCAGAGCCGAAATCAGCAGTGAGCTGCTCCTGGGTGTACTCGGTATCTTCGACCGTATCGTGCAGCAGACCAGCGACCAGCACGGGGCCGGTAGCACCTATCTCAGCCAGAATGGTCGTCACGGCTACCGGGTGGGTGATGTAGGGGTCCCCGCTCTTGCGCTTCTGCCCCCGGTGGTAGTGGTTCGCGACCTGGAAGGCCCGCTGCAGCACCTCAAGGTCTTCGTCGGGGTGGTACTTCTTGACGGTGCGAATCACCGGTGCCAGCACCGGAGAAAAACGGGGGGCAGGGCCCTCCTGCTGCTCCCGCCCAAATACCAGACGGGTCGGCACACGCCCCGAAGCAGACATGACCCGGTGCGACCCGCGAACCGGCCGCTTACCCTCTGCGCGAGAATCCTTCTGGCTGCTCTCTTCTGACCGGCTCATGCCCAATTCCCCCTCAAACTGAAATACTCGTGTGGGACTATCTTAGATTAATTCCACACTGCGCGTAATAAAAACGGGAGCGGACTGTATTCCGCTCCCGTTTCTAGGGTAAAAGGCCTAGCTCTTGGCCTACTTGCTATCGAGGTTAACCGAATGCACGGTGACCATCACCGGGGCATCCGGCTGCGCGACGGCGTCCTCGCGCTCTTCGGCCTCTTCTACCTGCCCCTGGCGGGCACGGCGGACGAGCTCGGTATGCTCACGCACGCCCCTCTCGCCCAGGCGCAGGGCAGCGTAGGCAGGAGCCGCCACAAAGAGAGTGCCCAGGGTACCGATGATGATACCGACGAAGAGGGCCAGGGAGAGGTCCTTGAGGGTACCTGCCCCCAGGAGCAGGGCGCCGATAAAGAGAATCGAGCCCACCGGCAAAATACCCACAATCGAGGTGTTGATAGAACGAACCAGGGTCTGGTTGACCGCTAAATTCACCTGCTCAGCGAAAGTGGTGTCGCGGCGCTTCTCTAGCCCCTCAGTGTTCTCACGAATCTTATCGAAGACCACCACGGTGTCATAAAGCGAGTAACTCAAGATGGTCAGGAAGCCAATGATGGCGCTGGGAGTAATCTCAAAGCCAATCAGGGCATAGAGGCCCACCGTGGTCACGATGGTGAACATCAGGCCAGCAATTGCTGAAACCGACATCTTCCAGGTACGGAAATAAAGGGCCATGCCAATCATGACTAGCAAGATAAACCAGGCCAGACCCACCAGAGCCTGCTGGGTAACCCCAGCACCCCAGGTGGGGCCCACGAAGGACGAGGTCACCTGGTCAGCGCTCACGCCGTAGGCCGACTGCAGGGCCTGACCCACAGCCAGAGTCTCATCGTCCGTCAGCTCACTCATCTGGGCCCGCACGGTACCCGCAGCGATATTAGTGACGCGCACGTCGGTAGCCTCGGGGGCGGCGTCCGCAATCGCCTGCTGGCCGATAGAAATATCCGTATCGGCCACCTGCGACACGGTGAACTCAGAACCACCGCGGAACTCAATACCCAGGTTGAAGCCACCGCGCACCACCGGCACCAGGGCCGCCAGCACAACCAGGGCCAGGGCAATCGTCAGCCACAAACGACGCTTAGGCACAAACCCAAACGACCGCTGACCAGAATGCAGTTCATTACCGAACTGAGCGAGTTTATTAGCCACGGCGGGCCTCCTCGGTAGTGGTGGAATCTGCGGCAGGCAGGGGCTCCGCATCAGCACTCCCCTGCGCCGCTTCGGCTTCAGCCGCCTCAGCGGCAAGGCGCTCGCGGCGCTTACGCTCAGCCAGGGAGAGGGATCCTTCGGCTTCCTCAGGGGTGCGGACGCGCCCCGCACCCCGGTAGAGCGGGGTGGAGCCGAGGGCTACCGGGTCCATGCCCGAGAAGCGGCCGCCGTTACGGAAGTAGTCCTTGCGGCCCAGCAGAACCATGAGCGGGTGAATGAAGAGGAAGGTAATAATCAGGTCTGAAACGGCGGTGAGACCCAGGGTGAAGGCAAAGCCGCGCACGTTACCAACCGAGGCGAAATAGAGCACTACAGCGGCCAGCAGGTTCACAGCCTTGGAGGCCATGATGGTGCGCTTGGCCCGCAGCCAACCGTGGTCAATAGCGGCAGGGATGGTGCGGCCGGCACGAATCTCATCGCGAATACGTTCAAAGTAAACGATAAAGGAGTCTGCCATCAGACCGATTGACACAATCAGACCGGCTACACCCGCCAGCGACAGGCGGTAGTTCATCAGGTGACCCAACAGCACAATCACCCCGTAGGAGAGCAGGCCAGCCACAATAATCGAGGTGATATTGACCAGGCCCACCAGGCGGTACTGGAAGAGGGAGTAGATAAACACCAGCAGCAGACCAATCAGACCGGCAATCAGACCCATCTTTAGCTGGTCAGCACCCAGGGTTGCAGAAATCTGCTGCTCTGACTGGATAGTGAAGCTAATGGGCAGGGCACCGTACTTGAGCTGCTCGGCCAGGTTGGCTGCCTCTTCTTCGGTAAAGTTACCGGTAATCTGAGGCTGGCCGTTGGTAATCACTGCCTGGGTAACGGGGGAAGAGAGCACCTGGCCGTCCAGCATAATGGCGAACCGGGCGCGGGGGTCGGACGCGTTGGTGCCGCGAATAGCGTTCAGGCGGGTGGTGACGTCCTTAAAGGTCTGGGTAGCAGCCTCGTTGAAGACGATGTTCACGCCCCACTGGCCGGTCGCGTAACCGGTTGAGCTAGCCACCTGGGAGTAGGAGGCTGTGTCGATATCGGTACCCTCAATTTCGATGGGGCCCAGGATGTACTTTTCACTTCCGTCTGAGGCACAGGCGACAATGGCGGAGTTGGGGTCCTGGTTAGAGGTATCCACGTTAGCGGGGACAGTGCAGTCCAGCTGCTCGTACTGGCGCCAGAGGTCGCCGGTAACCCAGTTGTAGTCCGACCCGTCGGTGGGTTCAGCGGTCGGTGAGGGCAGGGCGTCCTCGGCTGCTGCCGCGTCCGCTGCAACCGCTTGGGGGGCACCGGCGTTAATGACGGCGCGGAAGCTCATCTGCGCCGAGGTCTGAATCAGGTTACGGGTTTCGGAGCTCAAAGTGCCGGGTACAGAAACCACGACGTTCTGGCCCGACTGGGTGGTTACTTCTGCTTCCGCTACACCCGCGCCGTCAACGCGCTGACGGATAATTTCAACAGCCTGGTCGAGCTGCTCAGCGGTAATGGCCTCGCCCGAGGAGTCGTTGACCTCGGGTGACAGGATGAGCTGGGTACCTCCAGAGAGGTCTAGAGCCAGCTTGGGCAGCCAGCTGCCCCCGGAAAAGGTGGTGCCGAAGATTCCTCCGGCGAGTAAGAGCAGCACCAGGGCCATCGAGGCAAGTGCCCCTCTGGCTTTGGTGACGTTGGATGGTTGAGCCATCGGTGCCCCTTCAGGTGAGTGGGTTCGTGAAACGTGAAAAAGCGCGCCACCTCTGAATCTAGAGGTAGCGCACCCTAAGCTGTGGTTTAGTTTTTGGGATCGTCGGCGACTTCACCCTGGATGACAGGACGCTCGGCGTCGGCTACCGGTGCGGTAGCGGTGTCTTCCTCGATGCTGGTGACAGTCATAAGGTGAACCTTAGCCACGGTGCCCGGAGCGATTTCCAGGTGGGCGGTGTTGGCTTCCTTGTCGATAGAGACAACAGAGCCGTAGAGACCAAAGTTAGTCATGACCTGGGTGCCGGGCACCATGGCGTCCTGACGTTCCTTAATCTGCTGCTGGGCTTTCTTGGCGCGGCGGGCCGGTAGCACGATGAGCACCAGCATCATGATGCCCAGAAGTAGGAGCATAAACAGGGGTGAGCCTGACTGCACGAGAATCCCTCTTAACGTAGTTGGTGGGGGTGAACAAACTAAGTCCCCATTCTATGCCAAGTTCCTTGCAGTTGGCTGGTTACCCTCTGATATTACAGGGGCGGACGGCTAGGGCAGCTCGGGTGCCTCTAGCCCCAGGTGCTCCCAGGCAGCGGGTAGGGCAACTCGCCCACGGGGGGTTCGCCCGATCAGGCCCTCGCGTACCAGGTAGGGCTCGGCGACGGTCTCAACGGTTTCGGTCTCTTCGCCCACCGCAATAGCCAGGGTGGAGAGGCCCACCGGTCCCCCGCCGAACTTGGTAATCAGAGCTTCAAGCACCGCACGGTCTAGGCGGTCCAGGCCGCGCTCATCGACCTCGTACATGTTGAGGGCTGTTGCTGCCGCTGAGGCCTCGATACGGTCGATGCCGTTGACCAGAGCCCAGTCGCGCACGCGACGCAGCAGGCGGTTGGCGATTCGGGGTGTACCCCGGGACCGACCCGCAATCTCTGCAAAGCCCTCGGGGCTAATGTTGAGTTCCATCAGGCCAGCAGACCGGCGGATTACACTCTCTAGCTCGGTAACCGAGTAGAACTCCAGGTGGCCGGTAAAGCCGAAGCGGTCACGCAGGGGCCCGGGCAGCAGACCCGCGCGGGTGGTTGCCCCCACCAGGGTGAAGGGCGGCAGCTCCAGGGGAATAGAGGTTGCCCCGGCACCCTTGCCCACCACGATATCCACACGGAAGTCTTCCATGGCCATATAGAGCATCTCTTCAGCCGGGCGGCTCATACGGTGAATTTCATCAAGAAAGAGCACTTCGCCGGGGGTGAGCGACGAAAGAATCGCAGCCAGGTCACCCGAGTGCTGAATAGCCGGGCCGGAGGTGATACGCAGGGGGGCGTCCATTTCGGCAGCAATAATCATCGCCAGGGTAGTCTTACCCAGACCGGGAGGACCCGACAGGAGCACATGGTCGGCCGAGCGTCCGCGCATCTTCGATGCCTCAAGCACCAGCGACAGCTGCTGACGCACGCGCTGCTGCCCCACAAAGTCATCAAGAGACTTGGGGCGCAGGGCCGCCTCAATCATTTTTTCTTCTGGCTCTTCATCCATCGAAACCAGGCGCTGGCCGGGAATCTGGCCATCGGCGTGAGGGAACTGACTCATACTCTACCTATCGCCCCACCGTATTCTGGTTGCCCAGCGAAGCCAGCACCGCCCGTAGCGCTTCGGCAACGCCCATGGTTTCAGCCTTCGGGTTGTGCTCAATGAAGGACTCAATAGCGCTCACGGCGTCCCGCTCGTTCCAGCCCAGGCTGGTCAGGGCGTCCTGCACCTGGGGCTTCCAGCTCACACCCTGGTCGATAGGCAGCTGGTCGGTAGCGCCGTCCGCCAAAATCAGCTTGCCAGCAAGCTCAAGGACGATACGGCGCGCCCCCTTAGGGCCAATACCGGGAACCTTGGTGAAAGCCTTGTCATCACCGGTTGCCACAGCACGCTCAACCTCAGCCGGGGTATGCACACCCAACACTGCCAGGGCAATACGCGGGCCAATACCCGACACCGACAGCATCATGTCAAAGACCTCACGCTCGGCAGGCTCAGCAAAGCCGTAGAGGGTCATGGAGTCCTCACGCACAATCATGGTGGTCAGAACCGTAGCCTTCTCCCCCAGGCGCAGCTGCGAAGCTGTACGGGCATTGAGATGCACCAGCATGCCAAAACCGTTAACGTCGATAACAGCGGTCTCCAACCCCAGATGGGTCACGGTACCGGTCAGTGAGCTAATCATGAAACCAATTCTATTCGAATATATGTACTAATACAAGAGGTGGGTGGGGAGCTACTTCTGCCTGTCACATATGAGAAGCGGACTCACAGCGAAGCTGCTGGCTCGGGGCTGGCGTGAATCGCTTGTGAGCGCCAGCGAACCAGCGAGAGGGTCGGCAGCGAGCGTGAGTCCGCTGATCATTAGACCGCGATCTACCTTCTTGCCCTTGCCTCCGCCTCCATCCAGGCGCGCTGGGCGGGGGTGAGCTGCGCGTTGCGGCGCGCTGCCGCCGGGTTGGAGCCCTGGTGGGTCTGGGTGGTGGCTGCCATGTTGATGCCGGAGCCAATGCCACCGCCGCGCCAGCCGTGGCAGATAGCTAGGGCGAGGGCGTCCGCTGCGTCCGCCGGTTTGGGCATGGCGTCAAGCCTCAAAATGCGGGTGACCATGCGCCCCACCGATGCCTTGTCAGCGCGTCCTGAACCTGTCACAGCTGCCTTCACCTCTGAGGGCGTGTGGAAGTGTACCGGCACACCGCGCGCAGCGGCAGCCGCAATCACCACGCCGGAGGCATGGGCAGTACCAATCACGGTATTGACCTGCTCCTGGGCAAAAACTCGCTCAATCGCCAGGGCGTCGGGCTGGTAGGTGTCGAGCCATGCCTCGGCCGCGCGCAGAATCTTAAGGATACGGGCATCCAGACTCTCCGAAGCGGCGGTACCCGCTACTCCCACGTTGACGAAGTGGGCCTTGCGGTTGGCCGTCATATCGACCAAACCGAAACCGCACCTGGTGAGGCCCGGGTCGACCCCCAGAATGCGGGCAGCGCCCGGAACTCGCGGGGCGGGTTCCGGGCGCTGGTGTGAGGTGCCGTGAGCCGGGGCCACGCGCTCCTCCTTTCCCTGCTGATTATTCAGCTTCGAGCTCAGCCATAACGGCTTCGCTGATGTCTGCGTTGGAGTATACGTTCTGCACGTCGTCCAGTTCTTCGATGGCGTCGGCAAGCTTGAGGAACTTCTTAGCACCCTCAGCGTCCAGGTCTACCTGCATGGTGGGGCGGAAGACCGGGTCGTCGTTGTTGTACTCGAGTTCAGCCTCTTCCAGAGCCTTGCGGATGGCGGGCAGGTCGGTTGCCTCGGAGACAACGGTGAAAATCTCGCCATCGTCGATGACTTCTTCAGCACCGGCGTCGAGCACGGCCATGAGGACGTCGTCCTCGGTCAGCCCCTCGGTCTTAGCAACTTCGGCAACGCCCTTGCGCTCGAAGAGGAAGGCTACTGAACCGGAGTCTGCCATGGTGCCGCCATTGCGGGTAACGGCGGTACGAACCTCAGCGGCTGCACGGTTGCGGTTGTCGGTCAGACACTCGATGTAGAGGGCGGTACCCTGGGGGCCGCGAGCCTCGTACATGATTTCGGTGTAGTCAATGGCTTCACCGGTCAGACCAGCGCCGCGCTTGATAGCGCGCTCAACGTTGTCGTTGGGAACAGAGTTCTTCTTGGCCTTTGATACTGCGAGGTCGAGGGCGGGGTTACCTGCCGGGTCGGGGCCACCCATGCGAGCTGCAACTTCAATTGCCTTGATGTACTTTGCGAAGGCCTTGGCGCGCTTGGCGTCAATTGCTGCCTTCTTGTGCTTGGTTGTGGCCCATTTGGAGTGACCTGACATGATTCTCCTTATTCGTCTGGTGCGCCTGCACGCGGGCAGGCGCGATGTACCTCGTACTATTCTAGCGCGGACGGGCGGACGCTGAGGCCCGTGCCTTTTCCACAAGGGTGTCGTCGATGACGACGGGGGTGAACTCACCGTACTTCTTGATAGCAGCCTGCTTGATGAGGAAGTCCGAGATGGCCGGGTTCTTGGGCAGCAGGGAGCCGTGCAGGTAGGTTCCAATGACGTTGTGGACGCGGGCGCCCTCGCCGGAATCTTCCTTGTTGTTGCCCTCGCCCTTGGTGACGGTGGCCAGGGGCTTGGTATCTCCGGAGAGATAGGTGAGCCCCGAGTGGTTTTCGAACCCGATGATGGTGCCGAACTCTTCAGATTCCTCAACGATGTTGCCGATTAGGCGTTCTTCGCCGCCTACGGTTTTAGCGTCAAAAACGCGAATACCGTTGAGGGTGACGCCGCCTACGGTTTTGAACTCTCTACCGAAGAGCTGGTACAGACCGCAGATGACCAGCATGGGGGTGCCGTCTTCTGCCAGCATGCGCAGGGTTTCAGCGTTGGCGAGCAGGTCGTCCTGAATCACGGACTGGCCTGAATCCTGGCCGCCGCCGCCCACAAAGATATCGCCATCAAGCGGGAATTCATCACCGGGGTTGTAGTCAACGATTTCGGTGGTGAAACCGTGGGCCTGGGCCCGGCGGGAGAGCGACAGAGTGTTGCCCCAGTCCCCGTAGATGTTCATGTCTTTGGGGTAGAGCTGCACAATTTTGAGGCTCTTGTTGTTGCCGGTCTGGGTGATAATCTGCTCGCCCGCTTCGACCGGTGCGTTCTCAAAATCGCTCATTAGATTTCCTCCACATCGGTGATTTTGGCTAGTTCCTTACGGATGGCCAGCATGGCGGTGTAGGTGCAGAAGATGCGCATGGGGCGCCCCTCTGACTTGGCAATAAAGGTGGCGAGGGCTTCTTCGAGGTCCTCGTTGATGTTTTCTACATAAACATCGTCGTGCTGCAGGCGCAGGGCCATGTCGTAGGCGCGCACACCCGACACCATGGTGACGCCGCCCTGGGTCAGGGAGTGGAAGTCGACGTCCCAGAGCCAGGAAACGTCGCGGCCGTCGGCGTAGGCGTCGTTGATGGTGATCATGGTGGCGTAGTCCTTAGCGTCGGCGGATGCCAGCGCCAGACGGAACCCGCTGGGGTTCTTCACCAGAAGTAGCTGCAGGGTCTGGCCGTTAACGTTGAGGGTTTCACCGCGGCCAAAAGCCGGGGCGATATGCTCAAGTTCAGCCAGAAGTTTAGTCTCATTGAGGGCATCCCCCATGACTTCGCGCGTCAGGGCCATTGCCGCAGCGGCGTTAAAGATGTTGTAGACCCCGTAGAGGTTAATAGTGCCCGCTAATTCCTTACCGGCAACGTCGAAGGTGGCGGCGGTTCCCTTGAAGTCCTTGAGCAGGACGGACGCCGCCGGCAGCTCCGGTGCCAGAAGGCCGGCGTCCGCGCGCTCGGTACCCTCGGGGCTGGTGCGCAGATCGTCATCGGAGGGGAACAGGGCACGCAACTTCTCAGACAGGCCAAAGTAGCTCACCCGAGTGCCGGGCTGAATATTCTCAGCCAGAGAACGAATACGCGGGTCCTCGCGGTTGAGCACCACGGTGCCCGTCGTGGCACCGGCAACCGTAGCCAGCATACGGCGGGTCGTATCAATCTCACCGAAGCGATCTAGCTGATCACGCAGAACATTGAGCAGCAGCGCGTAGTTGGGCTTGACCTTGCGTACAAAGTGCACAGCGTGAGCCTCGTCCAGCTCAAGTACCGCGATGTCAGCGTCCAACTTACCCGCCAGGTTCATCTCACCCAGCAGAGCAGCAGCTACGCCCCGCACGAAGTTCGACCCGGTGCGGTTGGTAAAGACCTTCAGGCCCTGGGCTTCTAGCAGCTGCACCACCATCTTGGTGGTGGTCGTCTTACCGTTCGTACCCGAAACAACGACGACACCGCGCGGCAGCTTAGCCAGCTCCTCCGCCACAAAATTAGGGTGCAACTTCTCCATGACCAAGCCCGGGAAGGCAGAGCCGCCCCCGCGCAACTTGGTCGCATAACGAATGCCTTGGCCAACAAGGCGAACAACAGGTCGTGACATGGTGACTATCTTACCGGGTTTGTGTATGCTTCGAACCTGTAATGACTACTTCCATGAACCAGCTTGTACCCTTCCCCGAATTTATCTGGCGTGACATCACCTGGCGCGACAGGGCCCCCTACCTTAAAGTTGAGCCTCTTCTTGACAGTCAACCTAGCGGTGAGATTGAAACTATAGCCATCACCCCGGGCAGCTTCCTCGGTCTTAGCGCCCTCCCGGCGGACGTCCGCGGCGCCGGCACCTACTGCAGCGGTTACTCACGGGCCAACGTCGGTAGCGTTGGCTTTCACCTGGAGCCCTGCCCCACCCACACCATCATCACCAAGGGCAAGCAGTGCGACTCCTGTTTCGCCCGCGACGAATTCGCGCCTATTCACCGCATCCACCTGGGTTCTCGAATGAACGAGGCAGCCCTAGCCTACGTCAATCTCGAACACTACCTCTACATCGCAACCTTCCCCGACGGTACTTCCAAGGTCGGCACCGCTTCCCTGCACTCCAACCCCCGCCGTCTCGACGACCAGGCCGTCGCCGCAGCTACTTTCGTTGCCCGGGCAGACACCGGCATCATCGTGCGCCAGCTCGAAGACCTGGTCTCGCAAGAAGCCAACCTCACCCAGTTCAAACGGGCCTCCACCAAATACAAGGCCTGGGTCGACCCCGCCAGCACCGAGCGCCTCAAATCTGAACACTACATGGCCGTAGAAAACGCCACCTGGGCGCTCGAAGACGCCCACGACACCATCGACGGTTTCGATATCACCGCAGACCGCTGGGTGCCGTCCGTCGCGATGAGCCGAGCCTACGCGTCCTTACGGGCAGAAAACCCCGAGCCGCTCACCGCCTACCCCACCCTCACCGAAGGCACCCACGGCTTCTACATCACCGGTGGAACCGGGAAGTTCCTCACCGCCCACTTCGGCGACCCCGACCAGACCTTCCTCATCAACACCGCAGAACTCTCCAACAGAACCTGCCGCCAGCACGGGGAACTCACTCCCCCGGCGTCCGTGCAGGAATTGCTGTTCTAGGAGGTCAGTAGGTAAGCCAATAAGCCCGCTGGCTCGGGGCTGGCGTGAATGATATCGAGCGCCCCAGCGCGAGATATCAGAGGGTCGGCGGGCGGTTGGCTTACCTACTGCCCTCAACTATCCCAGGCAGCACTGAGCAGGTCCCGAATCTCGTCCAGGGTCTGCGTGACCGTCTTGGTGCCGGCGACGATGGGCAGGAAGTTGGTGTCGCCGCTCCAGCGGGGCACGATGTGCTGGTGTAGGTGGGCGGCAACCCCTGCCCCGCCGACCTTGCCCTGGTTCATGCCGATGTTGAAGCCGGCTGCTCGGCTGACCTCCCGCAGAATTCCCATGGCTTTCTGGGTGAGGGCAGCAATTTCGGCGGTTTCTTCGAGCGTCGCGTCGTCGTAGTTGGGGATGTGCCGGTAGGGGCAGACCAGCAGGTGCCCGGGATTGTAGGGGTAGAGGTTGAGAATGACGTAGGCGTGCTCGCCACGGTGCACGATGAGCGACTCGGCATCATCATGGGTGGGGGCACCGCAGAAGGGGCAGGTGTTTTCGGTGTAGTCCTTTTGCCCGCCCTTCACGTAGGCGCGGCGGTGGGGCGTCCAGAGCCGCTGGAAAGCGTCCGGAACCCCCGGCAGCTCAAAATCGTCGGTGGTGTAGTGGGGAATTTCTACCATACCCCTCAGTTTATCCCGAGGGGCAGGTAGGACGCCGCCTAGCGCCGGGTGCGCCAGGCCCGCTGGTACTGGGCAGGCACATAGTCGATATCGACCTTGAGTTCGTCAGCCCAGTGCAGGGCGAAGGCGGGGTTACGCAGAGCCTCCCGGCCCACCAGCACCACATCAGCCTGCCCCGACCCCACAATGAACTCAGCCAGACGCGGTGAGTTGATCATGCCAACAGCCCCTACCGGCAGACCGCTCTCGCGCTTGACCTGAGCGGCCATAGGAACCTGGTAGCCCGCATAAACATTAATCTTTGCCGGGTAGTTGCCGCTGGTGGAGATATCGGCAAAGTCTACGCCATCCTCGGCGAGCCAGCGCACCACCTGTGAGGTTTCCTCAACAGTAATGCCACCGTCAACAAACTCAGTGGCCGACAGGCGCACAATCAGGGGCATCTCGGCGGGCATAACATCGCGCATAGCTCGGGCAACCCTGCGCGCGAAACGGGCCCGGTTTTCCAGGGAACCACCGTAGGAATCTTCACGCTGGTTAGAGAGAGGCGAGAGGAACTGGGTCATCAGGTAGCCGTGGGCCCCGTGAATCTCAATGAAGTCAAAGCCAGCAGCCACCGCACGGGTGGCAGCCGCGGCGAAAGCCTGCACCAGACCGTCAATTTTCTCTTCGGTCAGTTCCTCGGGTTCTTTCAAGCCGGGGTAGGCAAGCGCGGACGGGGCCAGCGTGACCCAGCCACCCTCGTCCTCCCCCAGGGATCGACCATCGTGCGGCACAAGCTCACCGGGGGTCGATGCCTTCCGCCCGGCGTGAGCAATCTGAATTCCTGCCTTAGCTCCCCCGGCGTGAATGGCATCGACGACCGGCTTGAAGGCTTCGGTATGGTCATCGCTCCACAGGCCCAGGCAGTAGGGGCTAATGCGGGCGGCAGGTTCAACGCCGGTCATTTCGACAATGACAGCACCGGCTCCGCCCCGGGCTAGAGCCCCGTAGTGGGAAATGTGGTAGGCGGTTGGCTTACCGTCCTGCTGGTCAACCGAGTACTGGCACATGGGCGGAACCCAGAGACGGTTACGGGTGGTCATGGAGCGCAGGGTAAAGGGTTCAAAGAGGGGTGATGCCATATTATCTCGGCCTTTCAGATGGTGTTGTGTATCTGCTTCAACCGGGTGCGGGGCCGGGATATTCCCGCATTAAAGGGTAAACTTGCAGGTATGCAAGAACTGACCGAAGCTGCCGTCCGCTCGTCTTTTATTAACTGCTCTAAGGGCGAGGCTAAACGCCTCAACCTGCCCAGCCTCAAGGAGCAGAATTGGGACAACCTGATTTTCCTCTCCTGGCTCGACCCGAAAAGCCCGTTCAAGGGTTGCCTGGTTGTGGAACACGAGGGGCAGGTGCATGGCGTGCTGCTGCAAAAGTCTAAGGCCCAGAGTAAGGCCGCTCAGATGTGCCAGTTCTGCTTGACTCTGCACCCTGGGTCCGGGATTTCGCTGTATACGGCGGCCCGGCCGGGCGAGTCGGGGCGACGCGGCAACACCATCGGCACCTACCTGTGCTCCAACCTGGCCTGCACCGACTATGTGCGGGGCAAGAAAAAGCCAGCGGGTATTCGCCAGATGGACGAGACCCTGTCCCTCGAAGAGCGCATAGCTCGCACCCGCGATAATGCGGTCAGGTTTATTGAACGACTGGTGGAGGGGGCCGCATGATTCAGGTTGAGACGCTCGCGCCCACCCAAGCTGATTTGGTCCAGGAGCTCTATAACCAGAACCCTGATTACTTCCTACGGATTTCTGGCCGCCCCGCCGAGCCCGGCTCTGCGCTGGAAAACCTGACGGTCTTCCCACCCGGTTTATCCCACTCCCCTGTGCTGTTGGGAGCCTTTGAGGGCGGACGCCTGGTTGGGGTTTTGATTGCTGTGTTGGGTTTCCCCAGTGAGCAGTTTGCTCATGTGGCTCTGGCCTTGGTTGATGGTCAGGCGCGAGGACGCGGGGTGGGCCGGGCCTTGCACGACGCCTACTTGGGTGCGGTTCGGCAGCACCCAAATATCAGCACCTTACGTTTGGGAATTGTGGCAACTAACGCCGAGGTCGCCGAACCTTTCTGGCGGGCCCTAGGCTACACCCCTAGTGCTGAGGTTAAGGACTTTTCCCAGGGTGATGTGGTTTCAACGGTGGAAGTTTTTACTCGGCCGGCCAACTAGCTTGGCCTCATAAAAAGCTGGTCGGAGTACTGCTACCCAAGCCATCGCTGCACCGCAGGGTTTTTCGTGGGTGGAACCTTCCGAATCTCACTAACAAGATTGGTGTCTAGTACATACAACAGAACTCAACAGGACGAGGCTGGAAGTTGATGCTGAGCGGAGGCGGCCAGAATGGTAGTTTTCCCAAACTTAGCACTCAGTATCAGCCTCTTGGTTTTCAGGCCCTTCTACTGTGGGTTGGTTCAAAGCTCTATCGCGGTAGCCTCTCATGACTGATGCCAGGTCTTCTATGTTCATCCCCTCAGGTAGCTTCATGGCCATCGTTGAGATAGTGATGGTTGAGTTTGCTGCACCTTCGTGGGTCACTCGGGTCAGAGCACGGATACCGGTTAAGGTCCAGTTATAGGCGTGGGTATCGGCGATGACAGCCCTGATTTCTTTGCCCTGTCTATCGGCGGTGATATCTCCGATGACGCTCCACAGAATCAGGTGGTTGCCGTGGTCAAGAACCGTTGAGTGGTTGTAGAAACCCTCGGGCGTGAGAATCAGGGCGTACCTGCGGCGGTAGTAGTAGATAAAGGTGAAGATGCCGGCGACAATGCACCCCACGCCGGATGCCAGGACGCGGTGGTACCTCCAGTCCGGTGGGTTATGGATAAACCACAGACCCACAGCTATCCAGCCCGTGCCAATCAGGAAGCTCATGCCGAGCTTCTTGGGGATGCGGAAGATTTCTTCCGTGTTCAGTATATCGATATTTTTGGACATGTTCGGTTTAGAGGTTCTATTGCAGACCTATCGGCTGGTATTTATGGCTGCAACTTTGGCTTCACCATGCACGAAATCTCGATAGTCCTCAATAGCTTCTATGAGATCGCGCTTTTTCATTCCAGAAGGTAGCGTGAGGTGCTGGGTCATAATGGCCTGGTTCCGCGGGTTTATGTGACATTCTGCGTCTGCATGGGAGCTGGGGTGAATCTTGATTCCGCCTAGCTCGTTGGAGACTCCACCAACAGCTTCCCAGGGAATGAGAGCCGATGATCTTGCTGAGATAGTCGTTCTGTTCAGGATTCCTTCTGCTGTGATGGCGAGGGCCTTACGCCCCATGGCTAGATAGATTGCTAGTCCAATCGCAGCGGTGGCAAAGAAGAGAGCGCCTACCCATAGCAGCACTCCAAAGAACCCCGAGTGCTCCATCGCAGATGAAGCAGAAAGAAGCGCAATGACTAGGCAGAGCACCGCATTCAGACCAACCTTGGCTGGACTTTTCTTGGCGTAAATGTCCTTCATGGTACCTCCTCATTGAGAGCTACTTGCACCCATTATTTTACCAAGTAGACTTACTTATTTCAAAGTGAGCAGGACTACTTACCGAATCAAGCTCTTTCTGCGAAGGCCCGAGAGATCTCTTCATCGCTGGCCTGCACACCTTGGGCCACCTGAGCAACCAGGTGACACGGTTGGTTCTGTGTTCAATTATTGGTCTGCCCTTTGAGCCTATTGGATGCTTCTCAACTAAACTTGGCAGTAATTACCATCACAGCTAAGAGGGAGTTCCCATGAATCAGGTAACTCAACAACTGACCGGGTATTTTAGGGACGTTCAAAAGCGTTCAAACCTTGTAGATCAGGCATTCGGTCAACAGAACAAATACAAGGTCATTCCTTTCCTCGATGTCAGATTAGGCAAGCTTTCTGAAGAGGACACCCAGGAACTCTTTGACTGGGATGCCGATGCCCAAGGGCGTTTCAAAAAACCACGCACTCAGTCTGGCTCGCAGAAAGCTAAGCCAATCGACGTCATTATCTCGGTGGTGACCCTTACCGACACTGAGAGTGACACTAAAAACGGTCTAGCTCTAATCGCCGCAAAGCTAACCGACAAGGGTGAGCTCCAGGCTGATATCACCTCGATAGCTCCGTGGATTCCGAGTTCTCGCCTACAGTCTCCCAGCGTCATTGACCACGAGTTTATGGTAGGAACTCTCGCTAACTATTGGCGATGGAGCAATACGAAGGGTAGCGAGCTAGCGTCAAAGATTGAGACTTGGGCGGACGTTGTCGATTACAGTACCAGCATGTATGAGGGCGTGTTTGAACCCGCTTTGCAGGTAGGAGTTGACCCTCGGTGGGTCATTGACGTTGATAACTGTTACGTCACCCCGGGTACGGTAATTAACGCTAACGCCCACGTCCTGAGTCTCTATCAATTCCTTCACACGACGGACCGGAGCACTCCCCTGTACGAGGGTCTCTTATCGACCGGAAAACCACAAAATTTTCAGTCCGATGCTATTGACACAAACGCTGATACTCTTCTGGAATCTGCCCTGCGTGCTTGTGGAAGTATGAGCGATCAGTTCCCGCTGACGGCGTCCCAGCGTCGAGCGGTACACGCTTTTATGCACGATGGTTACGGAGATATCACGGCGGTTAGCGGCCCTCCGGGTACCGGCAAAACTACAATGCTCCAATCTGTAGTTGCGAGCATGCTGGTTTCTCATGCGTTGGAGTCCAAGCCGGCACCTCTGATTGTGGGCATGTCGACTAATAACCAGGCTGTTACTAATATTATTGACTCCTTCGGTTCAGTCACGAAGGATGATCCGGGTGTGCTTGAACATCGCTGGCTACTGAAGGCTGAGGACGGGGCAGCGTCTTCAGATTTCCTAGGTGGCCTGGCAACCTACTGCCCCTCCCAGGCTAAAGCAAAGGAAACACGTTCTAAGGGTTACCTATTGGAAGACACTGCCAAGAAAGGTGTCTACAGCGAGTATTCCTCAGAGGCTTATCTACAGGAAAGTACACAATATTTCCTAGAGCAGATCAGCGATTACTACGCTGCCTTCTCGCTCCCAGCCGTCAACAGTCTTGAGCAAGCACAACGAGGATTGGCAGCTTTCCTTAAATCCTGTGAAGAGCAGAAACGTGCCCTGCTGCGTGCCCGTCGGGAAGCAGACCGACGCGTCCACTCAACGAGTGCCCAGCTCACAGAAGATCTGGCTAGACTTTCGCAAGAGCAAAGTATCGTTCAAAGCAGGCTGGACGCATGGAGCGCTCAGTCAGCCTCTCCCCTGCCAGCTGAAGTAATCATCAGCGCCACCTATGACCCTCAAGAGCCAGCGGATGAATTTTCTACTGTCGAAGCCTTTGTTGATTTTTACCGGGGTCGCCTAGATGAAATCGGTCTTGCACTTTCGAATATTGACAACCGAATCGCTGCAGCTGTAACTGAGGAAGAACTTGCTTTACACCAGTTCAGACAGCAAGCTGAACCGATTATCAGCCAGGTTCGCTACCTTGCGCTACTTAGTGACGCTCAGGTAGCTCGGCTGATGAATGCAAGGTCCCTTCTAGAACTTGACCAGGCACTTGATATCACCCTACGCTATGTCGAGTTTTGGCTAGCTGTACACTACTACGAGGCTGAGTGGCTACTTGCTGCTACTGATGAAGAGCAGCTCATTGCTGATAAGGAACGATTCAAGAACACTCCCGAGTTAATGGTGAGGTACTGGGAGCAGGTTACCTCCTTGACGCCCTGTTTTGTGATGACCGCCTACCAGGTGCCGAGATACTTTAAGCTCTATGCCCCGCAGGGTGAGCCCGATAACTTCGATATAGAGCGTATTGACCTGTTGATTGTTGATGAGGCTGGACAGGTCGATACCTCTGTGGGTGCTGGCGCTTTTGCTCTTGCAAAGCGTGCCCTCGTCGTTGGCGATGTTCAGCAGCTAGCTCCGGTGTGGAGCCTTGACCCAGAAACCGATCAGGGTATCGCCGAGGCGCATGAGCTGGGTTGGCGCTGGGATTCCATGAAGGAATTCGGGCTGACTTCCTCTCATTCATCGTCCCTGATGTTAGCAGCTGCCCAGTCTTCAAATTGGGTGTATAGCGCCAAGAACTATCCTGGCTTGTTCCTGTCTGAGCATTTTAGGTGCCATACAGACATTATCGAGTACTGCAATGATTTGCTCTATGACGGCTTGCTTGTTCCTTCGCGCCCCCTCAAGGGCTACAAGCTTGAGGGCAAAACCCCGGGGGCTTTCCTTTTCCAAGTAGTCGAGAATTCCCAGGATCGTCGAAACGGTTCTAGCCGGGTCAATAGCCAGGAAGCTGAGGCTATTGCAGACTGGATTATCGGTAATTTTGAGTACTTCCGTGCCGTCTACAACCCCGATGCTGATGCTGCAAAAGATAAGTCTCTGTTTGCTGTGGTGACCCCGTTTGCGGCTCAGGCACGGGAAGTCCGGAAGACCTTGCGGATGAAGAGTGAGGATCTAGCCAACAAGGTAACCGTCGGCACCGCCCACACTTTGCAGGGTGCTGAGCGTCAGGTTGTGCTCTTCTCGCCTGTTTACGGTGATAATTCTGATAAGGCTTCTTTCGTGGACGGCACTCTTGAGCTGATGAATGTTGCTGTTTCCCGTGCCAAGGATTTGTTTATTGTCTTCGGTGGCCAGCGGCGCTGGGAGGACACCGGCCCTGTCTTTGGACTAGTACGCCAGCGTGCGGTTATTGGCCCGCACTGGTTTGGCTACAGTGAATCACAAGGTTTGACATTTGAAGCACCTGCCAGCTTTGAAGAGGAGTGGACGCCGCAGCCCGCTCCCCCTGCACCTGCACCAGCAGCTGCGCCCACCCCGGTGCAGCAAGCACCGTGGGCCCGGCAGGATGAACCCCCAATGAGCGTTCCGCAGCCAACGCCTGCACCTCCTATGGCACCAGAACCAAAAACGGTTGACCGGCATGAGCCTGGTTATCTGATTGCTACTGAGCTTATTGAGATGTGGAAGGAAAGCGGTGTTTTGCCGGAGGGCTCTAAAGTGAAAGCCCAGCAGTTCAACGCTGCAATGGATGCGGCTGGTCTGCTCACCAAAGTTGACGGCACCTGGCACCCAACTGCTGAGGGTGTTTCCATCGGTATTGCCCAATATCAGGGCGGGTCAGGAGACCGTACATATGTCAGCCCTATTTACTCACCCCAAGCCCTAGAAGCGGTGGAGCTCATGGTGGTATCAGGCCGACTAAATTTCTAATAAAGCCAACACAGTGGAGGCTGTGAAAGGTTTTCCCACAGCCGTCGAATGAGGTGGCTATAAGAAAAAGAGTGCCCTTCATGTGTGCAGGGCGCCCTTTTCTATTTACCAAGATCATCTGTGATAGCGAATTTACCTTTACGACCGCTGGCAAGAATTCTTCCGCATCCCTATTCGCTTCAAACGGATTAGCATTGAGCTTAGGTTCACATATAACTAAATAGCATTTGATTCTCTCTGGTATCTTTCTTAATGAATATATTGTTTGCGGCAGATATGTTGTGTCTAAGTTCTTCAAAAAGGAACTCATCATACTGTTTCCCACATGAATCCACACAAGCACAAACACTGACAGCCGCGACTATAAATACTATCGGAATAAAAAATACACTGTTTACACAGGGCAACCATATGGTTTATTCATTCATCTAACCCCGCATAATAAAAATCAAGAAACCTTCAAGCCAGATTCTTTAGACACCGAGAAAATCAGTTTCATAAACAGATACCCCTTATTCACGCATAAAACAGAGTCGTAGAATAATCAGAACATTGCTTTCAGTGGATGGTTACAGATGCTTTCCGATATACCAAAAAGAAATTTTCTATCGATTTATTTAGCAAACAGGACCTACAAAAAGACAATAGTATTAAAATATTATGAACAGCTATGCCACTCGATTCTATAATTAATATTTACTAAATCCCAAGTTAAATATTTGATAGTCAACTGACTTCAAGAACCAAATAACAGCGCCTGATAGCATAAATTTAAACTGCAAGCAAAAAAGCACAGAATGATGTTTCAAATTAGTATATTAAACAAGTATGTTTACTCAGATTTCAATAGAGGCACTTGGTGGTTGAAGTTAGTTAACGAATCATAATTTCCCCTATTCAATGCATCGCAAAGCAAGTTTTCAATGCCTTCATCCACCGTGTAACAATAAGATTCTACAGGTTTTACGCAGAGTAGATACCTCATTAACAACATACTTTTAATCAACCTAAATTGATAACTATCTCTCCAAATTAAATCATCCTCCAAATCTTCAAAATCTATACTATTACGTAATATGATAGCAGCTTTTTCTACAAACTCATCGTCCAAAAATGGGAGAGAGAATCCACAAAAAAAGTCTAGAAGATTATATCCAAAATTTTTGTTACATTTTGCTTTAAGATTTTTTGATACAAATGACATAATTGAATAATCTAACGAGTCGCCATCATTAAATTTTATATACGCGCCATTTTCTATATTGTAACAGAATTCCTCTGATGCATACTCAGTGTATTCCAAAGTAAATACTTTTTCTATAAAATTATCTGCACTAGCTAATTCATGAAATCCTTTTTCACTTAATTTGTTATATTCTGCTTTAAGTAAATCATAGTTAATCCCCTCGTAATTTACACACTTTTTATACTGCTTATAAATCACTGCACTCGAAGCCAAGGCAACTAAGCTGATATCCATTTCAAGAATATCCTCCCTTAACGCAAATAATATTAGATCATCTACATCTTCAGGGTGTTCAGTAACCATGGTCTCCATATAAGGGAGAAGTCTCTCGAATGCACCTCGGTTTGGCGTTATGCAAAACTTCATTTTTTCGACTAAAAATTTATCATTAATGGAATCATAATGCGCCCAGGTAATAAGATCATCAAGATTCTGGTCATCTAAAATATCATCTTTACGAAATATAAATTGTTTAGTCTTTTGCGGTAGAACAGACCTTTGATTCGGATTATCCTGCCCTCCAGGAAAATACGTTAATTCTTTTACTACTTTATCAAGTGACTCATTATCAAATACTTTGTATCTAATTTCACCAGTGGTCCCTACTGCAAAAATAGCTATACGAAACGAAGACTCGTTCCAATAATATAAATTTTTATATTCAATTGTTACTCTCCACTCTTCATCCCCTTTAAAGCTGTTACTAGCTTTAACCTGTACTCCAAACATTCTTCCGCTGGGTGATGAATATGTTACATTGTTTAGTTTACTATCGGCGTCTTTAAAATCGCTGTACTCGATACAGTACTGAAAGCAATAATCAACAAGTAAATCAAAACCTAAATCATTTTCTCGAGGGACTTCAATTACAGTAAAATTGTTCTCTTCCAATAAAAGGCGAGCAAAATTGACACCTCGCCTTTCTATTGCGTAGTTTCTATTCTGTCTTACTCTTTGATGACTTACCATTCCCTTATCCAATCTTAATATAGAAAATCACAAAATTTGAAATTTTCTATTTCAAATTTTGTGATAATCATTTTTGAGTATTTTCTTACAATAACTTTCGTATGTTAGGCTATCGGTTCTTCGTTGACTCGCTCTTCAATATGCTTCACGATCCGCTCCACGGCCTCGTCCACGGGCACGCCGTTTTCCTGGGAGCCGTCACGGAAACGGAAGGACACAGCGCCGTTCTCGGCGTCCTCGCCACCGGCAATCAGGATGAAGGGTACCTTCTCCTTAGACGCGGTACGGATCTTCTTGGGGAAGCGGTCGGTTCCGTAATCCACCTCGACGCGCACGCCGCGGGCCTTGAGCTTGGCAGCAACCTCACCCATGTAATCATTGAAAGCCTCAGCAACAGGCACACCAATCACCTGAACCGGGGCCAGCCAGGCTGGGAAAGCACCGGCGTAGTGCTCAATGAGCACGCCCATGAATCGCTCAAAGGAACCGAACTTGGCTGAGTGAATCATGACCGGCTCCTGGCGGGTGCCGTCAGATGCCTGGTATTCCAGACCGAAACGGGCAGGCTGGTTGAAGTCGTACTGCACGGTAGACATCTGCCAGGTGCGGCCAATCGCGTCCTTAGCCTGAACAGAAATCTTGGGGCCGTAGAAGGCAGCGCCACCCGGGTCAGCCACCAGTTCCAGACCGGTTTCAGCAGCAACCTTTTCCAGCACAGCGGTTGCTTCTTCCCACTGCTCGTCCGTACCGATGAACTTATCCTTCTTGTCGCCCTCGGTGTCGCGGGTTGAAAGTTCCAGGTAGAAGTCGGTCATGCCGAAGTCCTCTAGCAGGGACAGCATGAACTTGAGCAGGTGGGCAACCTCAGCAGGTGCCTGCTCCTTGGTGACGTAGGAGTGGGAGTCGTCCTGGGTAATCATACGAACGCGGGTCAGGCCAGAAAGCACGCCGGACTTCTCATCGCGGTAGACCGAACCGAACTCGAACAGACGCAGGGGCAGCTCACGGTAGGAGCGGCCACGAGAACGGAAAATCTCGTTGTGCATAGGGCAGTTCATGGCCTTGAGGCGGTAGGCCTGGCCCTCGTCCTCCATAGCCGGGAACATGCCGTCCGCGTAGTAGGGCAGGTGGCCGGAGGTGTAGAAGAGATCTTCCTTAGAGATATGGGGGGTCTTAACGTATTCGAAGCCCTCTTCAATGTGGCGGGCACGCACGTAGTCTTCCATGGCGCGCAGAATGACGCCACCCTTGGGGTGAATCACGGGCAGGCCGGGGCCAACGGTCTTGGGGAAGGAAAAGAGGTCAAGCTCTTCACCCAGACGGCGGTGGTCGCGGCGCTCAGCCTCAGCAATGCGGTCCTTGTAAGCAACCAGCTCTTCCTTAGAAGGCCAGGCGGTGCCGTAAATGCGCTGCAGCATGGGGTTCTTCTCAGAACCTCGCCAGTAGGCGCCACCGGAACGCATCAGCGCGTAGCCGTTAGCGATCAGCTTGGTGTCGGGCAGGTGAGGGCCGCGGCAGAGGTCCTTCCAGACGGTCTCGCCCTTCTTGTTCACGTTGTCGTAGATGGTGATTTCGCCTTCGCCCACCTCAACGGAGGCGCCGTCGGCAGCGTCCGCACCGGAACCGGGGCCCTGGGAGAGCGCCAGCAGTTCCAGCTTGTAGGGCTCGTTCGCCATCTCGGCCTCGGCCTCAGCCTGGGTGACGACGCGGCGGCGGAAGGTCTGCCCGCTCTTGATAATCTTCACCATGTTCTTCTCAATCTTCTTGAGATCCTCGGGGGTGAAGGGCTCCTCGACATCGAAGTCGAAGTAGAAACCGTCGGTGATGTAGGGGCCGATGCCGAGCTTGGCGTCCTTGCGGTATTCCTGCACAGCCTGGGCCATCACGTGGGCAGCTGAGTGGCGCAGCACGTTCAGGCCGTCTTCCTCGTGGATAGAAACGGGCTCAACGGTATCGCCATCGGTCAGTTCGGTAGAGAGGTCAACCAGCTTGCCGTTGATACGGGCAACGACGATTTCACGGTCCTCAGCGAACAGGTCGGCTGCGGTGGCGCCGGCCTCAACCTGCTGGGCGGCACCTGCGACGGTAATGGAAAGAGCGGACAAATCTGTCTCCTAGGTTTGTGCCCACCCCTACAACGGGTGGGCTGTCTTTACATCTGCACGGTACGAGGGCGCAGAACAAACCCTATTTTACCGCTGGTTAGGCTACTATGCACCCTTTGCTAGGGCGCGGGTATCGAAGTTTTTACCAGCGAGGTAGGAGCGAGCGGTCAGCAAGAGGCAGTAGCCCACCACCAGCACAGGGGCGATAAGGACGGACGCCTCCCCCAGCACCCCGGTCATGGCCAGGTTAATGGCTTTGACGTCTAGCACCAGGGCAAGGGCCAGACCAGAAAAGGAGGGCACCACAGCCTGCGTCTGAGCGTAGAGACGGCGGGCAGAGTAAACTCGGGCGTCCAGGCCCAGGGCCTGCGCAGCGGCCAACTGACGCTGCCCCTGCTTACCCGCGTGAGGTGAAAACGCGTCGTGGGACTGGGCTGAAGCGTCCTTGCTTGCCATGCGCCCCATAGCTGCCCCACTCCACCAAATAAGGGCAAGAAGAGGAAGCAATATACCTGTCAGCCCGAACACCGACCAGACACTCTTGTCTGCCCAGCCGTCCGCCCGGCCCCACAGGTTGTAATGCACCGGGATCTGCTGCGGCAGCGACGGGTAAAGCAGAGCCAGGTATATCACCTCAGCTACTACCAGCCCCAGGGCCACAAGGAACCAGGTGCGATTGGGTTGAATCGGCGGAAAATCTTGCGTGGACATGTAAGCTCCTTTGCCTTGTCACCCGCACATTGATTGTCTAGACCTATTTGTTCTTCTTGATTGAAGCCGTCTTTGGCGTGACCTTTGCCCCCGCCAATGAAGCCTTCGCGCGGGACTTCTTGAAGGTCACTTCGAGCCCGTCCACGGCCTTTAGGCGCTTGCGCATGACCTTGATAGCCTCGGGGTTTTGGTCAATCATCAGGAAGTTGCGGTCAAGCTGGGCGCAGGCGTGGCCGGTGGTGCCGGAACCGCCGAAGAAGTCCAGCACCCAGTCACCGGGTGCGCTAGAAGCCTGCACAATGCGGCGCAGAATACCCAGGGGCTTCTGGGTGGCATAGCCAGTTTTCTCCCTACCACTAGGCGAAACGATGGTGTGCCACCAGACGTCCGTCGGCAGCTTACCTATCTCAGCTTTCTCGGGGGTGACAAGGCCGGGCGCCATGTAGGGCTCGCGGTCAACCGCCTCAGAATTGAAGTAATAGTTCTCGGGGTCTTTCACGTAGACCAGGATGTTATCGTGCTTAGCAGGCCACTTCTTCTTGGACTTAGCCCCGTAGTCATAAGCCCAAATAATCTCATTCAAGAAGGACTCGCGGCCAAAGAGGGCATCGAGCACGACCTTGGCGTAGTGGACCTCGCGGTAGTCCAGGTGCAGGTAGAGGGTGCCGGTGGGCTTGAGCAGACGCCAGGCCTGCATGAGACGGGGTTCTAGGAACTCCCAGTAATTCTCAAAAGAGTCCGAATACCCGTAGATATCGCCCTTGATAGTCTCGTAGGTGTGGCCCTTGTAACCGACCCGGCTACCGCCCTCGGTACGTACCGTCTTGATGCTCTGACGCTTCTGCACCTTGCCCGTATTGAACGGCGGGTCAATATAAATGAGCTGGAAACTCTCTGCGGGCAGGTTTTTGAGCACGGCAAGATTATCGCCGTGAATCACCATGCTGGTGCTATCTGCTGACCACAAAGAACGTTTTGACACAAGGTACAGAATACCCTAAGGTCACCGCCTACTGCCCGCGCGGCGGGTGAGGGTTAAGCCACGCAAGGACGCTGGTGGGTGGCGCGCAGGCATGCGTGGAGCCGACTGGCTGGGGCTAGCATGAATCGCGTGCGAGCTCTGCGAGCCTGCGAGAAGGTTAGTCGGCAAACGCATGCCTGCGCGAAACCAAGCATATGGTCGGGACGCGGAGGGTAATCACCACTCCCGTTTCGCCACACTCACACCTGCTCGCATCTGTTGGTCAGCGTTCCGATACCCTCGATTGAGGTCACCACAGTCTGGCCGTCGCTCAGCCACTTGCGGGGGCGTAGCGAAAGCCCAACCCCGGCGGGAGTTCCCAGGGCGATGAGGTCGCCGGGTTCCAGCGTCATAAAGGTAGAGATGTAGCTGACCACTTGGGCCGGGGTGAAGACCATGTTGGCGGTGGTGCCCTGCTGGCGAACTTCGCCGTCGACGGTGCAGGTCATGGCTAGACCGCCTTCGATATTGAGTTCATCGGGGCTGACGATGACCGGGCCAAACGGCGTCGAGCGGTCCCAGTTTTTGCCCTGGAACCATTCGGATGTGCGCCCCTGCCAGTCGCGCACCGATACGTCGTTGAGCACGGTGTAGCCCAGTAGGTAGTCGTCCACCTGTTCTTCAGCAATGTGGCGGCCGCGGCGTCCTACCACCGCGCAGAGCTCGACTTCCCAGTCAATTTTGCTGCTTTCAGCGGGCAGCTCGATAGCTTCACCGGGCCCGATCAGGGCGTTACCGAACTTGGTAAAGATGGTGGGATAGGTGGGTAGCTCGGCGCCGACTTCTGCTGCGTGGTCCGTAAAGTTCAGGCCCACGCACAGCACTCGCTGGACCTTGTTCAGCGGGGCTATGAACTCCTCTGGGCTCACCTCCACCGGCTTGGCGCCCAGTTCAGCGGGGCTGACCGACCCTAAATCGCTGGACCCCACGAACTTGTGCAAGGGCCTATTCAGCTCGTACCAGCGTCCGCCACTTTCAACCACCGCACGAGCCTTACCAGCTCGCCTGACCTGCGCAAACTTCACCCCGGTCGTCCTTTCTGTTAAGCCATCTAGTTTCACCCCGCTGGGCTGGTCAACTAGACTTTCTATGACGCAATATTCCGTTGACAAGGTGAATAATCGGTAAAACCGTAGGCATTCATCAGCCAACAGAGTATTCTATACATCACAGTGTAATTCAATTCCCGACAACCAAGGAGGCCAACCATGAGCGGCTTGATTACTCTGATTTCACAGACTTCAAAGGCACGAAAGCCTGTTACCGTCAACTCCCGCCCTGCCCAGCTGGACGACGCCGAGGCGCTGGCCCGGCTCTACTTTGCCTCCTACGACGGTGAGCGCTTCGCCTCACAGGCAGATGCTACCGCCGAGATGGAACGCATCCTCAAGGGAGAGCACGGCGAGTTCTACCCTGAGGCCTCCCCCGTGGTGGTTGATGAGCACGACCGCATCATCGCAGCATCCCTGTGCCTGAAGCACCGCGTGGTCACCGAGCCCAAGGGCATCCCCACCATCTACGAACTCTTCACCGCAGCCTCCCGCCGCCGCGAGGGCCTCGCTGAACAGCTGATTCGACGCAGCATCGACCAGATGTTTGAGGACGGCTACGAGCAGGTATCAGTGCGCATCAGCGAGAACAACGCTGCCGCCCTCGCCCTCTATCTAACCCTTGACTTCAACCGCTGGTTCCCCGAAGACGACGACATTCTCTAGACAAGCGGTACACTAGAAAACAGTTGAGCCTTCCCCCTCACCAGCAGCGGGGGTGGGGCTCAGCTGTTTGATTGTAAAAGCTTAAGATGATGCAGGCTCACGCTCGCTGCCGACCCTCTCGCCGGTTCGCTTCGCTCACTAGCGATTCACGCCAGCCCCGAGCCTGCATCACCTATCTCCCGCATCAAGCTTTCTATAGACCACTCAGCAAATCTTCGACCGGCTCCAGCAGGTAGGGGGCGTTGTTGCGTACGTTGCCGACGTCTTTACTGACCTCACGTAGGGCCCAGCCTGCAGTCTCGGCGAAAGCCTGCTCGCGAATGAGCTGTAAGGACGCCTGCGCTTGGGCACGGTAAGCCCTTTTCTGCTCGGCAGTGGGCTTGGGGGCACCAGCTGGACGGCCTGACCGCAACCAGGCCGTCAGGCTATCACGTTCGTTAATGTCGGTATCAACTGCCACGTGAAGGGGTATCGGCAGACGATTGTGCAGCTGACCTAGTTGCCGCTCAATCTCGTTTGCATAGGCGGGAGCACCGCCCAGGTCAGCCATAATTCCGGGGTCGAATTCACCGTTGCCGGGTGAATCCATGGTCACGATGGAGCAAGAGAGCAGCCACTCCCCTTCCTTACCCGCAAATACCCCACCTGGTTCTGCGAATTCTGCGGGGATTTTCCACCACTCATACAGACCGGCGAAGTAGATAGGTCGCCCGTCGGTGCGATGCACAAAGTAGGGGGTCTTCACCTGCTTACCCGCTGCGGTGGTTTCAGTTTTCCACTCGTAGTAACCGCTCACGGGTACGGCGCAGTGCCCCGAAACAGCTGCCTCCCGGAAGGTCGGCTTTTCAAAAACCGTCTCGCTCCGGGCGTTGAAGGCACGCGATGAGAAGGCGGGGTCCTTAGCCCAGCCCGGCAGCAACCCCCAGCGGGCCGAATGCAGTTCTCGGGTGAAGACCGGGGCGCTTCCCTGCCCACCGGTCGGGTGGGCGGACGCACCTGCCCGCGCGGACGCGTCCGCACCTGTGACCTGCTCGGCAGGGCTCACGAGCCGGTCCACCAGAATGGGAACTGTGCTGGTGGGGGCGACATTGTAGTTGGTGATGGGGTCGGTGATCTCAACCCCTGCCATGTATTGGGGGTGGTCCTGGGCCAGTTCAAGGGCGTAGCGTCCGCACACTAGAACCCCTCGCTTTCGTAGGCTTCGATGACGGCATCTTCAATATCATCGACGGTGATGAGGGGCTCTATGTCGGAGGCAGCACCCACTGTCGCGGGGTCAAGGGGCAGGTCAAGGCCCCGGTAGACATCTGCTGTCACCTGGCGCAAGCTATCCGCACCCGTCACCACGATGCCAGAAGAAAACCACCAAGCACCGGCAACTACCCGCTGGGCAGTACCAATGAGTTTGACGCGCTGCCCACCGGGTAGCTGCCCCCACACCGAATACTCGCCCGGGCAGTACTCCCCGGGCAGCTCCCCTACCCCGGCTGGGATACCCAGGCCTTTGAGGGCCTCTGCGAACATATCCCCGAAAATACCGTAACGTTCATGATTGCCGCTGACCGCGTCCGAAGCTTTTTGAAAGTGGTCCACCACCAGGCAGCCCGAGTGGTAGGCGGCAGCGTGCCCACCCACGGTGCGAACCAGGGGCTCAAAACCGTGATTCATAGCAGCTGATCGGGCCTGGGCAAAGCGGGGGTTGAGCTCGTCCCTGCGCCCAAAAGCCACCGTTGGTTTGGGGCGATAAAGCCGTAAGGTACTGGGGGCCTCTCCCCTGCCGACGGCGCGGACGGTTGCCATAGCTGAATCAACCATCTGAGCCATTGTGCCGCTGTCTTCTGGGTCAAGGCGGTCAAGGTGCAGCATTAATCCACCGAAATTTCGTTCAAGCTGGTAGAAACGAACTCCCACCAGGCCGGGCGCAGGCCCGCATTCAGAGCCGCCTGCTGACTGATGATGTGCGAGGGGCTGGTTCCATAAAAGGGCACGAAGCCCTCGGCAAGAATAGCCTGCGACAGCTCCCTAACCAGGTAGGAGGCAAGCCCCCTGCCCCTGTGACCGGCCAGTACGTCAATGCCAATCTGACGGCACCAATCGGAGTCTTCGCTAGCTCCCGCCAAAGCTACCAGCTCCCCCTCGACGTAGGCACCCAGCACCTGCACATCGGGGCGGAGCTCCTTGAACCCCAGTGCGTTCTCAAAATCTGGGTTGCCGCGATACTGCTCTAGTTCGGTTGATTCTAACCACCGCACCGTATAGCCCTCGGGCAGCAAGCTGGGGCGGGCGTCCGCACCAGGGGTAAAGAAATCCCTGCCGGGGGTGAAAAAGAGGGAGGTGCCGCTCATTTGCAGGGCGTAGGGGGTCAGGTAGTCGTTGAGTTTGCGCAGCTCAGAGTAGTCCCCCACCCAGTTGCCGTTATCCCCGGCCAGCAGGTTATCGGCGGCCTCGCGCACGCGCGGGTGCTGGGCACAGATGACCGTGAGCCCCCGATAGTTAATCAGCCGCAGCTCCCAGTGGTCGCGGTAGCGGCGGCGGGCCGGGTGCATCTCATCGAGGGGAATTCGACGGGCTGAAAGGTGGGTTGAGCCGTGCTGCTGGGCGATGTCAATGGCCTGCTCCGGAAGGCACAGGTCAATGGACAGCTGGGCTGCCAGAATCTTCTCAGCCTGCTGATAGCTGGTGATAGGCGCGGGCATAGCTCACTTTCTGCTCGATGGGGTCAGTATCTAGGGTACTCGCTTTGGCCGGGGCGCGGACGCCGGCGGCTGCTTTGCCTTTCGGGGCAGGTTGGTGGGGTGCGCGGGTTTCACCCCGCATTTATTCTGTTTTACCCGCAACTAGTTGCGGCTTTTTCAGAATAAATGCGGGGTGCCGGTGTTTATGCTGGAGGTATGAAGATTCGTGTTCTGGGTTTGAGTGGAGCCGGTAAGTCCACCTGGGCGCGACGGTTAGCTGCCGGGTACGGGGTACCGCTGCTGCACCTTGATACCGTTCACTGGTTGCCGGGGTGGGTCGAGCGGGACCTAGCGGACGAACGCGCTCTGGTGGGCCAGTTTCTGGATGAGAATGAAGCCTGGGTGATTGAGGGCGGCTATTCCGATGTGCATTTTGAACGGCGACTGGCTGAGGCTGACCGCATCTATGTGCTGTTAGCGCCCCGCCTGGTGCGTCTGTGGAGGGCAGGACGCCGCTGGCTCACCTACCGCGGGACCAACCGGCCTGATATGACCGAGGGCTGCCCCGAGAAGTTCGACCTTGAATTTGTGAAGTGGATTCTGTGGGACGGCCCCAGCCGCGCCCGCATGAAGGCCCTGGCGGACGTCCGCCGCGCCTACCCCGAGAAAACGGTGTGGAAAGTTTTGACTATTGACGACACAAAGCAAAATAAAATCTATCGAGCCACAAAATTGTCTTTCACCCAATCTGAACCCCGTAGTAATTGCCAATCATCAAACATCCTTGCATCATAAACCCACTATTCGAACTTGTGATATTTTTTGTAAAATCTAAATCAAGTTTTGGGAATTTAAATTTAATATCAGCCACTAGCAAAGGAAGTGTTTCATCTCCGACCCCATCCACAACCTCTTTTAAATTATCAAGCAAACCATACATATTTTCATCAAAGTCAATAGCCTCCCCAGGTGTCTTAATCTCTTTGAAAGCAATTGAAACCATTGACCCATCATAAAATTTAACTCCAAGCTCTTTCCCAGAGGCTTTGCAATCTATGTCTAAGACATTAGTATTAAATATCCAATCATTATTCCGCATAATCGGGTGCACCCATAATTTCTGACCGCGAACCTCGATAAAGTTAATGTTTAAACAGAGGTTTCCAGCATCATCTCTTTCAAACCATACAACATCCACATCGCAGATTCGCAGCTCAACCTGATTCTTGAAAAAATAGTTTCCACCAATACGAGCTAGAACCTCATCTCTAAGCCACTCAAATCTGCCTTTGACAATTTCATTTTGAGCATTGTTTTTAAATTCACGCATTTGCTCAACAGTAAACGCATCTGCCTTTGCATGATGCGTTGCACACAAAGCAATCATCCCCTCAGGCCTATGATGATTTTCAACATGCCAAGGAGGATCAAAGTGATGATATTCTAAATATGGGACTCCACAACCATTTATTGGACAACCAAATTCAACTTCTTTTCTAAGCTCTTTTTTTACAGCGACAGGAATATTTCTTGAAACCAAAGCATCTCCTATGAAAGTTTTTACCAGAAAAGCCATTTCAATAAATCGTTAATTATTTATTGAAATAGCTTCTCTAATTCATATATTATTTTCAAATATAAACTAAAAGTCCCAGTCCTCATATATGGCAGGGTGAATAGCGCTCTGACCAGTCAAATCACTTTACACAAGCAACATCTGAACCCCATTTCGAACCCCTTTATCCAAAAAGGGCTGTTGAGACCTTCTCAGCTGCATCAGTCCGCATATCGTCGAGCACATGCTGGTATCGCCTGAGCATCTCAGGAGATGACCAACCAAGAATATCCATGGTGACTTGAGGCGCTACGCCCATGGCTAGCAGTAGAGTCGCAGCAGTATGCCTAGCATCATGCACACGCATACCCTCAAGCCCATGCTTTGAGGTGAAAGCCCGCCATGCCCTCCAATCATCGTTCGGGCGTATCAGCCTGCCACACCGGTCGGTAAAGACTAAATCCCAGCTCTTACCCTCAGCGTCAACAGCGCCGACCCATTCGTGCCCTGCCTCAAGCTGACGCCTACGCTGCCTAACCTTATGCTCTTTGAACATCTGAATGAGGGGCTCAGGCAAAATGTTCTCGCGAACACCTGCCCGGTTCTTCGGTGGGCCCATCACGAAACCACCTCCCCATCGCTGGGGGCAATATGAGCCCTGCTTACGGCCGCACCGAGGACTCTCACCTTCGGGAACGCAGCCATGCTTCCATGGTCGCAATATGATGCCATGGCGGATGCGCAGCTTGCCGTTGACTAGATCGATGTCATCCCAGCAAAGGGCTAGGCGCTCGCCTTGGCGTGGGCCCAGAGCTAAGGCGACGGTGAAGGCTAGGCCGTTTTCTTCGTCGTTGCATAGTTCCTTGACCATGGTTTGAGCCTGGGCTGGAGTGGCGATTTTTGGCTCATAGACGTCGAATTGGGGAAGGGGAACTCTGTCCATGGGTGATTTGGCCAGCAGATCCCGGTCCACCGCTGCTTTAAAGCAGATGGAGAGGACTTTGTGCATGTGGTTGACGGTGTTTTCTGAGAGGTCGTGCTCGCGCATGCGCTGGTAGATGGCTTCGATGTGCAGGGGCTTGATTTTGGTGAGGGGCATGTTCGCTGTGTTGGTTGGGTATGCCCACCTTTCCATGTAGCCGCGGTAGCTTTTGAGGGTTTGTTCTCGCACTCGTTTGGCTGCGATGGTTTTTAGCCAGTGTTCTGACCATTCGTGCAGGGTAGTTCGGGTGGTGTCTGCTTTGACGCCTGAATCTAGGGTGCGGATGTATTCTTTTGCTTTTGCGACCGCTTCGGCTCTGGTTTTTCCGTAGATCGTTTTGCGGTGGGGTTCACCGGTGGTGGTTTGGGTGGTTCGGATTTTGATCTGCCAGCGGCCGTCCGGTCGTTTGTAGGGTGCGGAGCCTTCGCCGTTAGAGCGTCTGGTTGCCATGGTGCCTCCTGGTTGGTTAGAACATGTGTTCGGTGGTTAAAGGATTGCTGAAGGGGCTGACATTTTAAAGCGGGATTTGTGCTGCCCGGCCCTACGGGGGCTTCGCCCCAATCGGCTGGTCGTGCGCTGCGCGGGAAGCTTCTTGATTCCCATCCCCCAAAGAGTCCCGAGGTTTTGACGCAAGATGGCCTCTTCTTGATACGAGAAATAGACCCCCTGTCTCCTCGGCGTGCGAGGTTCAGGGCAGTCTGGTCGTATGCATCAAACACTGGTAGCTATCCTGTGTTTGATTCCTTTGTGGGCCAATGCCGGTAATGGCTCTATCTCAGTTGCCCAGCTCCATCGGGCTATCCGGCCGGTTGCTTGTGTTCACCCTCGGGTTGCAGAGCCGGGAGTCGGGATTCAAGAACCGTAAGGTAAGAATGACTTCCCGAGAAACGTCATAAAACAAACGTTTCTAACTGCAAGCATACACTATAACGATTGAAAACAGGCTTATATGGGTTGAGAATAGCTCGAAAACAAACGAAAGGCTAGAATTATGGCTATGAGCACCCCCACCTGGACCTTTCAAGATCGCCTACGCAAAGCCCGCGAACATGCGGGGCTAACTCAAGGTGCACTCGCAGAAATTCTTGGAGTAGCAGCTGGAACCATTCAGCGATGGGAAAAGGGAGCGCTCAACCCTCGCCCCAAAGCACTGGAAGCGCTCGCTGAGACTACCGGTGTCCCTCTCGAATGGTTCCATCAGGACGACGCCACTCAGCCCTCCGCAAGCATCCCTAACCTACTTCCGCCCGGCTCCACCGTCACTTGGACTCCCAACGGGTTACGCATTACCCCCGAAAGTTCAGAAGTGGAAGACATCTGATGCGTAGGACAATTGAAACAGCGATATTTCTTCTGTTATCACTATTAGCCGGTGCGCTAGTTCTTGCCGTATGCACCCTCCTGATAATGGCCTTATTTGCCCCGGAGAGACTAGCTGTTTTCAGTAGCGCTCTTCTAGACCCAGGAACCTGGATAGGCGAAGACTTCAGCGGCTCCAAACTGATTGAAGCCTTGAGTAAGCTAACAGGAATCTTCACTCTAATTGGCGCCTCGATAGCGGCAGTTATTGCGTGGATTGTCAGCAACCATCGGAGAAAAGAAGCAGAGGGGGTACAGTTCCGGGAGTATATGAAATGGTCTGTCGAAAGATTCTCTCAGCCAGAAAAAACAGATGAGCAGTATCTCGAGCAAGTTTTTGCCTACATGCTCATCAGACGCTATGCAGAAGAAGCTCCCAACCTGCTCGAACCCGCGGACAGGAAGCTGGCAAAACAGATACTGGAGCTAATCGATGAAGTTACCACCAGTGATACTTGATTGCCTCAATAACCTGAATTTATCAAAATATTCTTGACTAGACGCTGCTAGAACAGAATAATCAGGGGTAAGGCTACTAAGGAACAAATAATTCCTATAGCCCTACACGAAAGGAAAGAGGTGGCTATTATGGCTACCAAGATACGCCAGACGCCCCACATAAATAACACCCCAGTTGTTCGTAGCATTGACCCGCAGAAGCTACAAAAGGCACATGATCGCGAGCTAAAAAAGCTACGTGAACTTGCCCGAGTCCAGCGTGAGGAGCTACAGACACCCCCTCGCAATAAGATGTTGCGATACTTTGGTTTCGTTTAAACAAGAAACTCTGATTGGGTATATCTAAAAGACCCCCGGTTTGCAACTGCAAACCGGGGGTCTTTCCCGTACTATTAAGCGTTTGCTTCAGCTTCGGCAATCTGGAGGCTGGCGTAATACTGCTCAGCTTCGGCGTCCTCATTGAATTCGAGGACGTCACCGGCAATGCTGTCCAGTGCCGCATGAACTTCGGCCGGGGTGGCGTAGAAGAACTCACGGCGCAGGTTCACGCGGTTTACGCGCTGCTGGGCGAATGCCTCGTGGAGCTGCCGCTCCACATCGAGGGCGTCTTCGGTAAAGAAGAGGGCATGCACATCGAAGCCGAAGGGAACTGAGGCGTCCCCTAGTTCTCGCACGCGGTCCATCGGGTCCAGGCGGCGGGTCATGCCAATCTTGACCATGCGCTGACCGAATGAGCCAATGTTGGAGATGACGTAGACATAACCGGCACGAGTGTTGGCCTTGCGGTAGTCGACGTCCGCGATGCCGGCGTCAATCTGGTCAAGCTCAGCCTGAATCTCGGCGATACGCTCAGAATCACCGGTAGCCTGAATGCGGGCTAGAACATTCTCGAAGTGCTTGCGCTCCTTGAGCAGGGCTTTCTTCTTTGCTTCCATCTCAGCTTCAGCCTGGGCTTGCTCGCGCATAGCTTCGCGGGCCGCTCGTTGCTCTTCCTTCTCAATCTCCCTGGCTTGTTCAATCTGGCCAGCAATCTCCAGTTCTTGCCCCTTGAGGCGCTGGTACTCGTAGCTGATTGAGATATCCAGGGGTTTGGTTAGGCGTGATATGGCGTCGGCTGCCTTGCCGATTTTGTCAGCGCTTGTCTGTACATTTTTCGCGGTTACTGACTTGATGATATTTTCAGCCTCAGCGTTGAAGCAGCGCAGGGCCAGGCGGGCGATGTTCTTCTTGAGCTGTTTTGCCTTGCCCGCTGCTGAGGGTAGGGGCTCATTTTCATCAGCAGAAACCGCATCACCGCTGGAAGCAAGAGATTTCATCTCATCTCGAAGCTGTCGCAGATCAGTCTTGAGCTCAGTGTAAGACGTTGCGGGGTGCGCGAAATCTTCTAGGGATAGAGCCAGGCGGACGTACCGGTTCTCAACTTCGGGAGTCTCGTCAATCAGGCTCTGATGGTAGGCCTTGAGCTTGTCGACACTCTGCTGGGTCTGTTCTACAGCCTTATCAAGCTCCCAGACCTCGGCACCGCCATGGGAATCAAGAAAATGCTGTAAGTGCTGGTTGTGCCCCCGGAGCCGGTCCAGCTCCTGATTGAGAGCTACAATTTCCTCAGCCATTTTGAGAATAACGTCATTTTTCTTGCGGGTGAGGCTGGTGAAATGCTCAGCAACCATGGCCGGCGATACGGAATCTGAAGGGTAAGGCTGTTGTGTCATGAAGTGCTCCGAGGTGAGTAAGGAATCAAATCTTTTGCTTTTTTATAAGAGGCATGGCGGCTGTAGTAGTGCCACAGCAAAATCGCAGCAAAGGGGGCGCAGATTAGAACACCACCCGTAGGTATAGTCACTACCGAACAGAAAACCAAGAAGTAGCCCCAAATAAGCCAGCCTTTCCCAGGCAGATGGGCATTTCTCATCTCGACTTTTGGCGCATAGGAAAGATAAACATCCGGCGTAATAGGTGGCCTCTCACCAGGCTTAAGCTGGAATCTTTCTGGCTCGTATTTCATACAGTCCTCGCGTAGGTGTAATGATGAATCACCCCCAGGCATCGGGGCAACGTGATTAAACTTTACGATTAACCGCGCTCGCTTGTGGCACATTACGCGCAAAAGAAGCCCGCCACCTTTCCCAGTGACGGGTTCCTATCGTTCTCTCCACTTCCCTAGGCCACTTCATCTAGTTCGATAAGTTCGACTCCGTGCGCTCGTACCCAGGCGTTGAGGAGCCGGTTGGTAATGCCTAGATCGCGGGCGACTTTGGCGCCGTCGTCGGGGTACATGGTGGCTGCTTGGCGGAAGGCTGCCGGGTCGATGAGCAGTTCAGCTGCTTGCAGGTCTCGCTTTGCTTCGATGGACGGTGAGCTGAGCACGTGTAGGTAGGGTTCGTCTCCTGCTATGACGTGCATGAGGTCGTGGGTGATTGCGCAGCGCTCTTGTGTTTGGGATAGGCGGGTGTCGACGATGATTTTCGCCCCGTCCCAGTAGGCGTGGAGCCCGCCAGCGAGTTTGCGGTAGACGATGGGCACGCCGAGTTCTTCGGCCAGGGCGTAGGGGTCTTTAGTCGTCGATGTAATCAACACCCTTCTCCTCGTCTGATTCATAGGCGGCTAGAGTGTAGCCGTCGCGGGTGGCGGGGACCCATTCGCCGGCGGAGTTGTAGCGACCGGACGGACGCTGGGGTTCGGCTTGTTCTTGCTGGGCCAGGACGGCACGCACAGCATCATCAACCACTTGTGCCGGAGAAACTTCAAGCACCTGGCAAATAACGTCCAGCTCGTCAGTATCCATGGACTGCTCAGCAGTTCCTAGAATTCGACTTATTTTCGACTTGGAAATTCCTGCACTCTCAGCCAGTTGCTTCTGATTGAGTCCGCGCCGTCCCATCCAGCTGCGGATTTCTGCATTGACTGCCCTACTGAAGTCGGTTGGAAAGTTTTGATTCATACTGAAATAGTAAACCAAGAATTAAACAAAGTCCCGCATTACTTGACTCATTCCCATATATGGGATTACAGTAGAGGCAACGAAAGGAGATTGCCATGCTGGTAACCGAAACCACTGCCTCAAACGTAAGAGCAGAACTAGCTCGCAAGGATATGACCCAGAGCCAGGCTGCCCTAAAGCTGGGCATCTCTAAGCAAGCCATGTCTAGCAAGCTCAACAACAAGACTGCTTTTACCCTCCTGGAGCTTGGACAGCTCGCCCAAATCCTCGATGTTGACATCAGAGACTTCTTCCAGGTGAAACAAGCCGTTGCTGACGCAGCCTAATTTTTTACCCATAAATCCCATATTTGGGATTATCTCGCGCTCGCTGGCCCTGGTGTCGGCGTCCACCCCACCCGAAAGGAAAAGCTCATGCCCTGGCTCGCAACACAGAAAAGCCCGGCCGCTGGCACCAGCAACCGGGCCCACCCCCAACTAAGACAGCAAACGGCCTTGATCATCAAAGAAAAGGCAAAGCCCATTGTTGAGCGTATCAGTCAGCTTCTCACTGATTCTCAAATTCTCCGGAGCATCAGCCGCCACAGCCGAAACCTCCTGATGCACAACGCTAAAGGCAGTGGCTACTGGCAGAACATGATCCACCATGCGACCAACACTGATCTTCAAAAACTGACCCGGGTTCTTCATCGCATACATGGGCAAAAGAACAGCGATCTGACTAGCCACAAGGTAACTGGTCTTGATGCTCACCAAGCCGCCAGGGACATAGAAATCAATACGGCTCGTAGACGAACCTTGAAAATCACTTGATAACTCGGTCATTGACCTAAACCTCTTCCATACATACAGCTACAGCCCTTGTAGCCCACACCCAGTATCCCGTTAACCCGCCCGGCACGGAAAGACCCACCGCCGGCGTCCGCCCCGAAAGGAGAAGCCCATGCACTGGACCGCAACACAGAAAAGCCCGGCCACCGAAACCAGCAACCAGGCCATCGAGCAGAAACTCGACCGCATCATTGAGCTGCTTGAAGAAATCGCCTCACCTCATCAGCGAGTAGTCGAACAACTTCGGAACAGCCACAAGCGTCCCAAACGAAGTTAATCATCTCCTGAGGAAGCATCCTCTGCCCATTCTTTAGCGGCCTTCAAAACATCTTCAGATGGCTCGATAAAGTTACCAGTCTCATCAAGATTGATCTGGGAGTTGTAGAAAACTGTCACCTTCAAGAGCTCGAAGTATGAGTCAATAGTCCTTTTATCAAGGCCCTCTTCCCCAACTCTCTCACTCACAAAGGGTGTATCTAACCTCAGCATCATGCGCTTATCGGGAAAGACCAACTGAACGGCCTTCGAAGCCGAAAGAAACGAAGCGCTGTTTGCAGAAAGGACAAGCTCTTCATATGCCCTCACGAAGTTAATGTCGGTTTCGAACTCGAATGGTTCGCTCGGAAGAAAAAACTTCATTTTGGCTGTCTTAGTAGCCATAAAACCTCCTAGTTTCACGAGCTACAGCCCTTGTAGCTCATACCCAGTATCTCGTTAAACCGCCCGGCGCGGTAGCCCCGAACGCCACCGTCCGCCCCGAAAGGAGAACACACAATGAAAGACAGCGAACAGATTTTCAAGCTAGGAATGCTCGGCTCAAATCTCATGGAGCTGTGGCAAAAACACTCAGAGCTAAGCACTCCACCATTCACTCAAACCACCATCGAAACAGTAGAACGAGACCTACTTACTGAGATGAAGAAGACCGCTGCTGACGTTTTAGATTCTCTCGAACACGCCCCTCAAGAACCTCACCACGCTGATCACGCAACCCCTGAGCCAACGACTCCATCGCGCTCGCTAGATACCGCTCGCTCTCAGTCTTCGCATTCACCTTAGCCTGAATGGCCTGTCCCAAGGCGTTATTGAAATTTCGATAAACCTTATCCTGCACAAAAAGGCTATGCACTAGCCAACTCCTAACTATTTGAAGACTCCGTACCAGAATCGCTTAATTATCCAATCAAACCCACCAGCTGCGGAAGCCCTAGGCCGTGGTGCATCCGTATCGGAAAGGAGAACCCGATGAGCAACCCACTCTGGGAACTCGAAGATCTCAACCCAGCTGAGCAAACCCGCAAAGCAGTCAAGCTCATCGAGCAGCGACTAGCCGAAGCCGAAGAGCTCTACGCGAAGCTACCTGCCAGCATTGAGCAACTGAAAGCCGAACTCGCCAGATGGCAAGCCCTCCACCAAGCTCTTGATGAAGCCTATATCGAATTCGGTTTCACCCCCTCTCAGCCACCGACAGATAACCAGTGCCAAACAGAAGGAAAACCGTGACCCGATACCCCAAAAAATCACAGCTCATCAATCAGATGAGCACCATCGAACTCGCCGCTTTCAGAGAGCTCTTAGAGTCTCCTATCGCTGGACATATCTACCAGGCAAACGACTCAACAACCTTCAGAACCCCTGTCAAAAAGCTCATCACCATCGTTCTCAGCACCACAGCATCACGACTACTCGTCGAAGCCGGTCAAGAGCTGAGAGAACGAGCAGCCAGGGCGGCTAAGACCCCATAATCTGCCCCGCTGCCCCTCCAGCAGTCAGGGCTAGCGTCCAGACACTACCGCCGGCAGCACCCAAAAAACCAGAAATGAAATGACTAGCAGCCTTCTCAGCCCATTCTTTCCAGCCACTAGCTTTCTCCGAGTTCTGAGCCTGGAAAGCAGCAAGCCCCAAAGCCATAGCAAGCTCACTCAAAGCCCGCTCCTGCTCAAAGACAGAAGCCCCAGAATCAACAGAAAGTACCTTATAAGCATGATGAAGAATCGTTTTCACATACCGCTTCACATCATCATTCAAGCCGGGGTCGGTATCTACTTCCTCAATCAAGCGAGGAAGCTCATCCAACAAAGCCTGCAAGGAACTAGCAACAGGCTTTCCAACCTGGTTTACCGGGTGATACCGGAAGTCGTATAAGAGACCGATATCAGTCTTGCTTACATAGCTTGAGTTTGTAGCTCCATTCCAATCACCTGGTGCAAAAATCCAACTCCAATATTTAGGAATGGCCTCACGCAACGGGTGATCCGTAGGGAAAGAATCTGAGAACTCAATAAAGTTCTCAATCTCAGTGAGGTACAAAGTCGCCTGCTGAGTCTCCCGAAACTTATTTTCCCTGATTTGAGTCCTGCTGCTGTTCGGGTAATTTCCGCTCTCCCACCAGCTCATAAACAACTCATACAAGAGCTCAGCAGAATTCTTCGTCAAGACAACCTCCATCAATACTTCAACAGTTAACCAGTATCTCGTTAACCCGCCCAGCAAGCCAGACAATGAGAGGAAACCGCAATGGCACATCCACTCCCCCAGCTCGAGAACCGCGACGACGTCGTCCTGGTCGACCGTCTCTACAAGCTCGAAGACGCAGCCGAGCTCCTCGGCTACGACTCCGCCAACTACTTACGCGCCAAAATCGCCGCCGGCGACATCGCCTACGTCGATCTAAACCCCGGAGGTACCCGCCCCGTCTACCGGCTCCGCGCAAGCCAAATCAACCATCTCGTCGAATCCTTAACCTTCGACCCAACCCCCAAGCTCAGGAGCGTCGCGTGAAGCGCAAGTACATCACCGAGTACGCCTGCCAGCTCTGCGACTGGCATATCTCGCGGGTCTCCACCAGCGAACTAGGGCTCATGGCAGACGAAGAAGAGCTCGAGTTACTAGCCAATGAGCATATGACCACCGTTCACCCTCTAAAACCACAGAAGGACCCTCATGACTCGTAAAACCAAGCTGATCCGGGCAGAATGCCTCGGCATCCGCGACGTCCGCCCCTTCGCACCAAAACCGGTTATCTCCGCCGCCTTCAGCTACGGCGAATACAAAGCCGAAGAGCGCACCCGCGAGGTGCGAGACCACGCCCTCAAGGCCGCCCTACGCGAGGCACTGGGTACCGGCCCTGACCCCATTGACGTCGACGAGACCAGCCGCAAGGTGCGTCTACTCACCGCCGACGGCCCCGTGCATATCGCCACCTACACCACCGAAAAAATCATTCTTCACAGGAGCTCAGAATGCGAACCGCCCACAGCCGGCCTCTTCTAGCCACCGTCCTGCTGATCCTGGGCCTGCTGCTGCTCATCGCACATATTGCAGATGGTGGGCCCTTTAACGCCCAGCCTCTCACCGGGTGCGCCCTAGCCGTCTACGGCGCAGTGTGGCTGATGCAGCTCTGGCAGGAAGCCGCGGACACAAAAGCAGGCGCAACCCCCTAGCCCATGCCAGCGCTGCCGAAAAACCTGCACAAAAGTTTCCCACGAAGTTTCCACCCGCCCTAAGCCCATCGAAAGAACGCACACCATGACCATGATCCTCAAAACCCTGCAAACCTCCCAATGCTTCAATAACCCCAACAACATGCGAGCCTCCCTCGGCGCCCCCGAAGAACTCGACAAACTGGCTGCAAACATTCGCATCCGCGGAATCATCCAACCGCTGGTCGTCACAGACCACCCCACCCGCAACGGTGACTACATCCTGATAGCAGGGCACCGCCGCCTCGCAGCAGCCAAAAAAGCAGGCCTCACCGAAGTCCCTGCAATCTACACGGACCAGTACGCAACCGACGGCGACCAGCTAGCTGCAATCTACGCGGAAAACGTCCACCGAGAATCAGTCACGGCCGTCGAAGAGGCCCGCCACATCCAGAAAATGCTAGATCTGCCCGGCTACACCGACGAAAAGGCCTCAGTGGAGCTGTCCCGCTCAGTCTCCACCATCCGCAGGCGTCGCCAGCTGCTGAAAGCTGACCAGAAAGTCCTGGACGCTATTGCCAACAAAACCATTGACCTCTTCAAGGGTGAAGAAATCTCCAAGTACACAGACGAGCCCGACCTTGCCGAAAAACTCACCACCGCGGCCGAAAGCGGCGACGATTGGCGCTGGAAGAGCGCCGTAGCAAACGCTGAGGCCACCCTGAATTGGCGCCAATCAGTCGACAAAGTCTACGATCACCTCACTAAGCTGGGCTACAGCTTCCTTGAGGCGGCGCAAACTACAGACGGCACCTACCGGTTCAAGCACCCTGCCGAGCTGCCAAGCCTCTCAAACCACCCCACCGAGCTACTAGCCCTCACCAGCCGCTGTATTCCAGCCGACATCCTCAAGGAGCACGGCAAGGACGGCCTGCGCCCCTATCTCAACCACAACTCCCAGCGCGTGGACTGGTTCGTCCCGGCCCCCTCAAAAAACAGCGAAAAACCGGAACCTACCCCCGAAGAGCTGGCCGAGCAGGAAGCCCGCGAAAAGGTCAATCTTGCGCTCCGAGTTGAGCACCCAAGATTCAAGGAACACCTGGAAACCTTGGCCGGTCAGCCGAGCAAGCTCAAAGGCACCGCGCACGGCGCGTTGGTGGAGGTCATCTGTGACTTCGGGTACGAGCTACCCGACATGCTCACTCTGCTGAACATTGAATTCGACCCCAACGAGCCAAATAAGGGCGAAGCCTACCGGGACGCTATCACCTCTAAGAGCCTTGACCAGCTGGCCTACGCACTCTTCATGGTCAATGTAATTGGCATCGGCAATCAGGGCACCAACGACCTCTACACCCTAAATAGACACAACCCCAGCGGACTCGGACGCTACACCAACCGCAAGCTAAACGCACTCGAAACCATCTACGGAATCGAGCCATCCGATGCAATCAAGCAAGCCCGAGCCTACTGGGAACCGGCCCTGCCAGGCACCGACACGACCACACGAAATGAGGTGAACTTCTAATGCTTGACTACGTCTACGGAGCCACCACAAGGAAACAAACAACTAGTGGATCTACCTACAAAATCCCCGCCCGGATAAACGCCATGCTCCGAGCCCGCGACGCAAAAATCGCTGAGCTCACCGCCCTCAACGACAAACTCTCCGACGCCCTCACCGCAGCCGAAACCGAGTTCGAACAAAAAACAAACGAACTACAGGGACTCACCGAAAGCTACGACACCCTCACCGGCATCAACGAAGGCCTCAACCAAGCCCTCATCAAAATGACCGAAAGAGCCGAAACCGCCGAAGCCGAAGCCCGAGCCCTCAAAGTCGAAGCCGAAAAAACAAACCTCACTGATGTGCTCACCGAGGAACTCGAAGCCGAACGAGCCAAGAACAGCAAACTCCTAGCCAAAATCACCGAGCTTCAAAGCAACCTCCGCCGATCCCGCCGCCGCACCGAAGAAGCCCGCGAACAGCTTGAAACCGCCATCGCCACTGCCCACCGCACCCACGAAGGCGCCGCCATTACCCTATCTGCCAACGGCGTCGAACTCCACGGCGCCTACAAGACAGCCCCCATCGACGACATCATGAACACCCTCAACCTCGCCTTCCAAACCTTCGTAAGAGGAGCAAACCGTGCTGACATCACAGCTACATCTGATCGCTGAAAGCATCGCCTTCATCATGCTCCTGGCCGCGCTCGCTGGCGTCCTCTTCATTGCGGCGGCCACTGCCTTGAACCCGGCACAGCCTCTTGGCCCCACCGGGCATGCCTACACAGCGACGTTCTTCACGGCTCCTAACGATAGACCCCATAGACCCAGTATCTGGTCGACTGGCCCGCCGGGGCTCAGCCTCGACCAAGTCCTCGCCCACGCTCACCGCAACCGAAAGGAAACCATGCCGGACCCCATCAAGACCATCACCCTGTACGCCAAACGAACCGGCTGCATGCCCTGTAACTTCACTAAACGAAAGCTACAGGAAGTCGGTCTTATCACCGAGAACAGCGCCGGTCAGCTGGTCTCAGCTGTTGAGGGCGTTGAGTTCAAGCTCTACTACCTCGATGACCCGGGCAACGAAGAACTCGTTGACACCCTCAAGAGCGAAGGGCGCAGCTCGGTGCCCTACATCCAGCTCAACTTCCCCCTCACCCCGGAGGACAGCCACCCAATCGACGAGTGGACCGGATTCATCCCCTCCCATATCGGTGCCCTCGCTAACCAGCTCATCACCGCCTGAAAGGACGATCATGACTCGCAAGCCATTTTGTTGCAGCTACAACGGCACTGAAATCACCGTTCCCCTGACCACCGAAGAAGCACGGGCTCTCTTCGCCCAAATCCTCTCGCACCAGGCAGAACTACCTGAACCATCAGCAGCACCCCAGCAGGCGCCCCAGCCTCCAGCGTCAAAGCTCCCTGCGCCGTCCGTTCCTGCTACACCGGATCTCTTCACCACCGACGATGAAGAGCCTGAACTGCACCACACCGCACCCACCATCTCCTGGGCCGACTACGTCACCAAAGCCATCGGCGTCATCCGTGACTTTTACGGAGACGGAACCGAGTTCGAAATCGCTGACGTCACCAAGCGAATCCCCTTCAAACCCGAAGGAACCTCCCGCCCCGGCCGCCGTCTCAAGTCCAACGCCACCTTCAACGAGTTCTGCGAATACCTCGGAACCCCCCAAGAGCCGCACCCACCACTACTGGCGCGTCCGCCCCGACAAAACCCACCTACTGAAAGTACAAGCATGATCCCCTCCACCACCGAAACCACATACCCCACTGCCCTCTACACCCTCGACAACCAACCACAACACACCCCCAGCCCCGCAGAAGCCGAATGGGCCCGCTGGGGCTACGACTTCGCCAAGAAGGAGACCACCCGTGAAGCGGCCTGACATCATCTGGTCCGAAATCGCCCACGCCGTCGCCGACGTCGAAATCGACGAGACCACCCACCCCCACCTCACTGAGGAAGAGCGTGAAGACTGCATGCACCACATCAAGCGCCTCATCTTCCAATGGCACTGTGTAGCCGGAGCCTTCACCGACATCCTCGAACAGCAGCAGGGGACGAAATGACTCCCTATCAGCTAAAGCGCCCGCCCCTCCACGGGCAAGCCCTCGATAAACCTACCCGCCACAATCGATAACAACACCAACAACAAGGAGCCTTGCATGCCTCATCGCTTTGATGCAGTTGCTTCCCACCCTGGGGGTCAAGCATGAGCTGGCTCAAAGTATCCGACGCCTTCGCCATGCACCCACTCCTGCTGCAGGTGCTCGAATACCCCGAAGCCGACGACCGCATACTCAACGAGTTCGCAGGATTCATCACCCGCTGCGGCACCAGCGCAGCAGCCTACGAAACCGACTACATCATCACCAAAGGCATGGTCCAGACCCTCGCAGGCTCCTTCGCCCGCAACAAAGTACTCTGCGACCTAGCCCTAAATATAGGGGTCTTCACCGCAATGAAAGACCCCAAAGGCCGAATCGTCTACAAACTCATCGAAGACGAAGACCTAGTCCACATGATCGAAAAAGCCGAAAGACTCTGGAGGAACCGCCGCCAACAAGACAACCGCAACCCCAAACTCACCGTACCCGTCCGCAAACGAGACGGCGACGAATGCCGCTGGTGCGGGCAAATCGTCAACTGGAACAACGACCGCAAAAGCGGTCGCGCAGGCACCTACGACCACCTCAACCCTGGCCAGGGCTCCGCAACACCGGAAGAAATGGTCGTCTGCTGCAAAACCTGCAACAGCTCCAGACGAGACGATGCCCCCAGCTGGGATAAAACGTTGAGACCAGCCCCTGAGACTCCGTACTACTCCAAAGCAACCGTCACCTTCCTCGCCAAATACAACGTCAACGTCACCCCCAGCGACTCCCTCCCCATCGAGGTAGCAGGCGCAGAACCAACCATCTCACTCACCCCCGTCGAGCCAGCCACCGCGGTAGAGACGACCCAGGTAGAGCCCACCACCGTAGAGCCTGAAACACCGGCTCCAGTGGCGCAGACACCCAGGGCCACGACTCCCCACCAGGCGCAGGCACCGGAGACAGAGACCTACGAGGTAGACCTTGACAACCTCGAACAATCCATAGCCGACGCCCCTGACTGGGTACAAGCAGAATGGCACAAAACAGAATCAGGCAGAACCCGGCAGATATCCACGGTGACAAACCTGGATTTGTCGGGACGGGACGGGACGGGAAGTAGAAATACTAACCACAAGAGAACCCAAGAGACCTCAGACACTGGCACCCCTGTACCCAACCCCAGAAAGAGAAGAAGGCGCAGAAGGAGAAGGAAAGCAGTGAAACCTGAAACTAACCAAGGAACTAGCTCACGAAAGGAAAGCACCGATGCCTGAGCATACAGACTCCCCCGAGTGCGGCTGCTGGGGATGCATCGAAGAAAACAACCTGCGCTCGCGGGCTGCCAGCACCCTTGGCTTATTGGGAAAAGAACGGCGTCGAGCTGACCTGGTTGAGATCGGGCAGCAGGTTCCTGCAGAGTACAGTCTCATCGACCAGTTGCAGCAGTGCCTGACGAACTCATCCGGTGGCACCAATGTTGGGCGCGGACGTCCTGGGCTGCCCTTTGACGTCACCGCCTCAGAGATGTGGACTGCTCTCTGGCTGGACTTACGCGCCGACGCCCTAGACTGTAACCTCTTCGGCGAGCCAGATACTCCCCAACGCCATGCCCGGGCGCTACTCGAAGCTATCAACGACTTGCCCACTGAGTGGCTCCAACAGCGCGTCCAGGTTTGGGAGTCCTGGTGTACCTCAATCCAAGCCCATGTACACCCCACACGAAAGACTCCCATCGAGGGGCACTGCCCCAACCCTGAGTGCCATCAGACTCAATGGGCCTCCTACGATGAGGACGGCGACCGCACCACCGACACAGCGCTGACCCTCACCTGGGATAGCGACCGGGTCTCAGGCATGATGTGCCGCTGTTGCTTCTCCACCTGGGATAGAAGCGACCTGCTCAGCCTGGCTCATGAGCTCAACGAAAATCTTGGGCAGGTTCTTGCGGGCCGAGGCTAGCGCCTGTTAAAGTTATCAGTGCATCGGTTTACTGTATCCAAAACCAGTAAGCAACTTCGAGAGCCTTCACCCATCGGTGAGGGCTCTCGTTGTTTAACCGGTGCTACTTGGAGGGCACCGTGTTGGGGTGCTGAATATGTTGTCGGTTCATATGAGCGGGGCTTCCGTGGCACTACCCTTTACCCATTGGGTAGTGCCACGAAAGCTTTTCTGAACGGTGGTGTCCTTGGGAAAGAAAACACGCTACAACAACCATGCTTACCGCAAACGCAATGCAGCACTAAAAGCCCACGTTGGCCGAACTAATGAGCCTTGCTGGTTGTGCGGCCAACCGATAGACCTAATGCTTCCCTATACGCACCCCATGAGCTTTACTGCTGACCATGTGGAGGCTATCGCCAATGGTGGGAAGCTACTGAGCGAACTGCGACCTGCGCATCGACGCTGTAACTCATCCCGTGGCAGAAAGCGAGTCGATGAACTCATCTCGAGACCGAAAACCACCCGGACTTGGTGAAATACCCCGGGGAGTGCCCCTCCCCCCTAGGGGCCTGACCCCCTTCGGGTATAGTCGTATCCCCCCAGGGGCGGTCTATATGATTCCCAGTTACTAAATGGGGTGCTGACATGGGTAGACGCTTGGCTGAGTGCGGCACTTGGTCGGCCTACAAGCGCCACAAAAGACGCGGCGAGGAGGCTTGTGAGCCATGCAGGATGGCCGCACTTGAGCAGTCTCGAAAGCAAAGAGAAAAACTAGCAAATATCAAGTTACAGGGCTATGACGGCGAGACTGTTTCGGTGTCGCAGATCGTTGCATATGGGAATTCCCTGACTGTAGATGTGCCTGCTATTGAAGACCCTCTAGCCTCTGCCCGCTGGCGGCTTCATCGTATTCGTGCGGCTTTGCTTCTTGCGGGTCCGCGTGATGTAGCTGCGCTCGCTAAGGCTGAGCAGGATTGTATTGATGAGCTGGCCAAACTTGTGGCAAAGAGCCAGCCGGCTAAGAGGAGTGCTTTGGATGAGCTTGCAGCTAAACGGGCTAATAGGGTCGCCGCGTCCTAGGATTGACCTCACTCCCCTATTCCATACTTCAGCGGGTGATGACGCGGTTGATTTGGCGGCTGTGGCGGGGCTGTACCTTGATGATTGGCAGGAGCATGTCCTGCGTGGTTCGCTTGGAGAGACTAAAGATGGGCGGTGGCAGGCTTTTGAGGTTGGGCTTCTGGTTCCCCGGCAGAATGGCAAGGGGTCGGTGCTTGAGGCTCGTGAGCTGGCGGGGATGTTTCTCTTCGGTGAGAAGATGATTATTCATACGGCCCATCTTTTCAGTACGGCTAAAGAGCATCAGATGCGCTTGGAGTCTTTGATTCGTAAGTCTGAGCTAGTGGAGCACATCAAGGGGTACGATGGTGACCCGGAGGCCCCTATGTCTGGTATCCGTACTGGCAATCAGGACCTTTCTTTTGTGCATCACAATGGCAGCCGCATTAAGTTTTTGGCCCGTTCTGGTGGTAACTCCGGGCGTGGTTTTACTGGAGACCTTGTGGTGCTTGATGAGGCCTATAACCTGCCTGACGCGGTTCTTGCGGCCATGATGCCTACTATGGCGGCGAAGTCCCTGACGGGGTCGCCGCAGATTTGGTACACCTCATCGGCTGGTATGGCTGATTCGGACGTTTTGCGGCGTGTACGTGAGCGCGGGATGAACCCCTCAGAGGATGATACGAGGCTTGCTTTCTATGAGTGGTCTGCTGCTGAGGATGATGATCCGGCGGATCCTGCTTCTTGGGCTAAGGCTAATCCTGCCTTGGGTATTCGTATTGCGGGTGAGTTCATTGATAATGAGCGCCGCAGTATGGACCCGGAGACTTTCGGGCGTGAGCGCCTGGGTATTTGGGCAAAGATTGGTGGTTCATCTGCTATCCCGCCCCAGATGTGGGATGACTGCCTGGATGAAGATTCTGAGCCAGCAGCTGAGGTTGCTTTCGGCGTTGATGTATCACCTTTGCGTGATGTAGCGACGATTGCAGCAGCTTCTGTATTGGAAGACGGGCGGGTGTATGTCGAGATTATTGATCGCCGGGCTGGTACAGCCTGGGTTGCCGACCGTATTGAAGAGCTGCAGAAGCGGTGGAAGCCTACCGCGATTGTGTTTGACGCAGCTTCCCAGACCGCCCCAGTCGTCGCGGAGAAGCCGCGGTTGAAACGCTTTCTGACGGGCCTTGACGCTAGAACCTATGCCCAGTCTTGTGGTGACTTCTTTGACGCAATTACTCAATCCAAGATTGTCCATACGGGGCAAGAAGAACTAGATGAGGCTGTGGAGGCTTGCCGCCGCTCAAAGGGTGGGCAAGATCTTTGGCGCTGGTCTAAGCACGATAGCACCAAAGATATTACGCCCCTGGTAGCTGCAACCTTGGCCCATCACGGTGCCATGAACGCTGAAAGAACCAAGTCAAGTAGAAAGTGGGTGGTCTACCGATGAGCCATGAATCCATGCTTGAGTTAATCAAGACCCCCCATAAGTTCGATATCTACGAGAACTACTATGCGGGTGAAGTGAACCTACAGCAGCTAGGTATCTCTTTGCCGCCGGAAGCTCGTGTTCTTGAAATGTCAGTTATGTGGCCCAAGCTGGCCATCGACGTCCTGGTTGAGTCTCTGGTCCTTGAAGGTTTCACTGTTGGGTCAGGGGCTGCACCTGATGAGATTCGCCGTATCTTCCAAGCCAACAACTTTGATACTAAATGGCCCCTGGCCATGACAGAGGCGCTGGTACAACGACGCTCGTACGTGGTGGTAGGTGGCACTACAAATGACCCACAGCCACTAATCACGGTTCATTCCCCCAAAGGGTTCGCTGTGCGCCGAGACCACTTTGGTCGAATTGTAGAAGCCCTGCGTAGGTATAAAAGCGGCACTGATGAATACACCGCGCACTACCTACCCGGACAAACTACCTGGCGCAAGCTCATCAACGGTAAGTGGGCTGTACTCGATTCCCAACAGACAGGGCTGACCCGCGTCCCTATTGTTGAGCTTACTAACCGCGTTCGGGCTGGTGGCGATGGGTACTCGGAACTTGAAGCTATAGCCGATATCTGCGATGCAGCCTCACGCTCCCTCATCAACTTGCAGGTAGCTCAGGAATTGCTCTCGATGCCTCTGCGCTACCTCTTCGGAGATGGCGCTGACGAAGAGAAGATAGACCAATTCGGTAACGCGGTTTCTAAGCTTGATGTGTACTGGGGGCACCTCATCACCGGCCCCGCGGGCTCTTCCGCTGGTTCCCTTGATGGGGCAAGCTTGGAGCCGATTATCTCTGCCTTCAAACTTTACGCGCAGCAGGTTTCAGCCATGACCGGTATTCCTCCGTTCATGCTGGGAATTACGGCTGATTCAAACCCAACGAGTGCTGAGGCTATGCAGGTAGCTAAGGACCGGCTGGTGACCCGTGCTATGCAGAAGCAGAACCTTTTTGGGGACGCCGCTGAGGATATCGCTCGTCTCTGTCTGGAAGCCGCAGGGCACGGCACAGAGGGGCTTGAGACCCTTGAAGCGCGGTGGCGTGACCCGTCCGTTGCGTCTCCTGCGGCTCGTAACGCTCAGATACTGCAAGCTCAGGCACAAGGGATTATCACCAAGGAAACTGCCCGTGAGTTCTTGGGCCTATCCCCCGAACAGCTTGCACGAGAGAACATCTACGACACCAACTCTAGAGCTGTTCTCGGACAATAGCCCCAGTAGGGAGGGCGACGAATGCTTCTTGACATGTTTGCCGCCCTGCTGGGCTCTATTGTCCAGGCTTTCCGGCAGGAACTCACTCCTGCTCTCCGAGACCTTGATATGGCTGATTCTGAGAGGTTCGAGGAATCTGTCCCCATGCTTGCTGCTTTGGTGCGTAAGTACCGGCGTCAGGCGGCTGAGCTAGCCAACCAGTTGATGGCGGAGGAAGCTGCTAAGGTTGGCGGGCAAGCCTTGATCCCGCCGTTAGAGGGGTACGCTGACCAGGCTGTGCATGAGGTGCTGACCAACTCGCGAAGTATTGACCAGGCGAGTAGGTCTTTGGAGCGGCATGTTCGGACGGCTGCCCGCCGGCAAGTAGTCCGGGCGGTTCCTGCTCCGGATGTACCGTCTGCCTCTGAGACGAACCCATCTGCAGATGAGGTTAAGGTCGATGAGAATGGAAACTTCGTTGGTGAAGCCGGGGATGGATTTGAAGCCCTGCCAGCCAGTAAGCGTGAGAGGGAACAGCCTGCTGTCTATCCCATCGGTTGGGCTCGGGTTCTCACCGGCAAAGACAACTGCGCTTTTTGTATTGTGCTGGCCTCCCGTGGCCCGGTCTACTCATCCCAGCATCATGCAAGTTCTACCAGCAGCAAACGCTGGGATAAAGAAGGGCGGCAGTGGGCTAATTCCTACCACGACAACTGCGACTGTCTTGTGGTGCCTGTCTACGACTCTGAAAACTGGGCAGGAAAAGCTCAAGCAGACAAGCTCTATAAAATCTATGAGGAAGTTACTCGAGAGGCTGTAGCTGGTGGTAAAAATATCACCGAAGGCAACGATAAGCTCAAAGCTTTTTCTGACTATTTACGTGATCTCAAAAAGGACGGCAAAGAGCTAGAGTACCCCGCCTTGGATGAGCTTGATGAGATTCAGAGCGTATCCGATGAAACCAAGAAGCCGACTAAAACACCTGTGCTCAAATCAGTCATTCCGCCAGGTGAGAAGCTTGAGTCTCATGAAATTGAGTTCTTGAAGAGGTTCGAAGCCCATGGTCAAACGGCTCACTGGATTGCGAATGATACTGTTCTTCCCGGAGTTGGCCTTATACCAGCTAATGACTTCCACTGGGTGGAAAAAGGATACCAACCTACAGAACTTAAGTCATCAAAAAATCAATATGGCACGATTGCTAATCGAATTAGAAAGGCTGTGGGGGGTGCTAAAAAGCATGAGTTCAAGGTTGTAAAAGAAAATTTTGTTATTGATCTTGGGGAATACCACTTGACTCCGAAACTGTACAACCAGCTCAGAAATTACAACAAAAATAACCCTGAAAATACTATTAGGTCACTCTGGGTTATGCATGGAGATGGTAAGAAATTTGAAGAAGTTCCCCTGAGGTAAAGCAGGTGCCCCACCTCCGGCTGCTTCTAGGTCTCCTCATGTGAGACCGCCCTGTTATTTCAAGGTTGCAGAGGGTAGCACCTGCTCTACACCCAATATTAACAGCTGTAATTATCAACCGTAAGGATACGAGATGGAAAAGATGCCCTGGGAACGTGAAGGCGAAACCTTCGACGCCGAACGTGCTAAAACCCTACTGCTGAATCTTCGAGCAGAAAAGGAAAACTACCAGGCAAAGCTCGCGGCCAAGACCAGCGAACTTGAAACCCTCACCACTGAGCGCGATGAGCTCAAGACCCAGCTTGAAACCGCCCAAGCTACTACTAAGGAGCTGGAAGAGCAGGCCCAGCAGGCAGCAGGAGAACTCTCCGCCCTCAACCTGCTGCGAACCAAGGAGCAAGTCCTCGCCCGTAAGGGTCTGCCCACAGATCTTGCCGACCTGCTCACCGGGGAAGATGAAGAAGTACTCGAAGCGGCAGCAGACCGGCTGGCGAATCTGCGCGGGCCTAATTCCGGGCGGCCTGGCACCCCAATGCCACCTGACCCTGCTCAGCTTGGTGAACCTGCTACTGACCCTCGCGAGGAATACGCAGAAGCTCTCTTCGGCCACTAAACACACTTGTGCCCAGGCGGCACCCCACCATAACTAAATACTGAAACCACCCGCTACGCCTATCGAACGGCTAGCGGATTTTTTATACCCAAAAACCACTCTGAAAGGAGCAGCACACCATGGCTGCAACTACTCTTTCTTCCCTCGAATCAAGCGGAATCCTGCCTAAGCCTATGGCTCAGGAAATCATCAAGAAAGTCAACGAGGAATCCGTTGTCCAGAAGCTCGCAGGCACCATGCCCATGTCTATCACCGGTGCGTCCGTTGCGGTACAGACCGGCCAGGCACAGGCAGGTATCGTCGGTGAAGGCGAAGCCAAGCCCGTCACCAACGCAGGCGTAGCGGTCAAGAACATCAAGCCGATCAAGGCCGCTGCCATCGTCTACTGGTCCAAGGAAGCCCGCCTGGCTAACCCCCTGGGTTACCTGGACTTCCTCCAGGAACAGCTCACTGGTGCAATCACCCGCGCCTTCGACCTGGCCGTGCTGCATGGCAAGAACGCCATCAACGGCCAGACCATCTCCGGCGTTGAATACGTCAACCAGACCACCAACCGCGTTGAGCTGGGCACCGCGGCAAAGGACGCCGGCGGCCTAGCCACCGACCTACTGGCAGGCTATGACCTGGTCACCGGCAATGACAAGGACTTCGATTTCACCGGCTTCGCAGCTGACAAGTCCTTCCGCTCCAAGCTCCTGGGTGCAGTTGATGTTCAGGGCCGCCCGATTTACTCCAACCCCCTGAACTTCAAGGACGACCTGGGCACCGCCTTCGGCCTGCCCGTCGCCTACGGCAAGGCAGTCTCCGGCAAGATCGGCGCAGCAGAAGACACCAAGGTGCGCGCCTTCGGTGGCGACTTCACTAACAACCTCAAGTACGGTTTCGCTGAAAATATCACCTTCTCCCGCACCGATGTCGCGACCATCGTCGATAACGGCCAGACCGTCAATCTCTGGCAGAACAACATGGAAGCCTTCCTTGTCGAGGCTATCTTCGGCTGGGTCATCACCGACAAGGATGCCTTCGTCGCCTACGAAGACCAGGCATAACCATGATACCCAGATACCAGAACAAGGAAACCGGCACCATCATCACCACAGACCGTGAGCTGCCGGCTCCTTGGCACAAGCTGAAAGAGGTGAACTCCGATGGCGGTAGCGACAGCTCAGGACGTGGAGACCTCCCTGATGAGAAGCCTTCACGAAAGCGAAGCGCAGTACGTCGAAAAGCTGCTGAATAGGGCTGAGAACCTTATCAGGGTTCGCATCCCTAAGCTGGCTGACCTCTGCAGCGCGTCACCGGGCTTCATGGATCTGCTGACCCAGGTGGAGGCAGAAGCCGTAGCCCGCATTTTTCGCGCTGAAAACTCAGGGATTTACACCTCAGAGTCCGAGGACGGCTACTCCTATCGGCTCAACCTCAAGGTAGCCTCTGGCCTGCTCGATATCCTCCCCGAAGAATGGGCTAGGCTCATGGGAACCGGCGGTTTCCGGTCGGTGGCCCCGCAGTCTGATGGGTATGCTCGTGCCAGGTTGCGCGGGCAGCGCCCCGACTTGAACTTTCAGTTCGGTTGGCCCGGTAAAACCCTCCTAGCTGAGGAGTTCTAGCCATGAGTCTTATCCACCGCCCCCGGCATACCGTCACCGTCGTACTACGCCAGGAGCAAGACGACGGCGAAGGAGCCCTCGACTACATCGAAACAGGCCGTGTAGAGGTCCCCTGCAACGTCCACCCATCAACCACCACCGATGTAGAGAGCTTCGGCGTAAAACCCAACGACCTCTACACGGTGACCGCCCCGCCCGGCACCTGGCCAGGTGACCCGCTTTCCCTCATCATCTGGGAGGGCGAAACCTACACCCAGCGCGGGCGGGTCCTCAAGAGCCGAATGGGCCGGGCAACCCAGCATGACAAGGTCTATATGGAGCGAGGCAATGGCACAGGTATTTAAAAAAACCGGCGACGAGCTAGCCCGCCTCGTCTCAACCACCGAGGCCTTCGACGTGGAAGCAGATAAGGTTCATGCTCGAGTCCGGGCAGAGGCCGCTAAAATCAACGAAACCGGCGAATACCTTGACTCTATTGGCATTGATGCTTTCCCTGGACGCAAAGGCGTCATCGACCGCGTCATCTACTCCGATGATGATGGGGCGCTCGCTATCGAGTTCGGGCGTAAGACCAAAGACGGCGGGTTTGAGCCCGGGAAGCATGTCTTTGCGAAAGCGATGTGGGGCTAATGATTGTCACCAAGTATTTGGCGGCGCTTATCAAGGGCCTTGGGCTGGTGCCGGTCAGTACGGTGTCAGCCAATAAGGTGCCTGAGCGGTTCGTTTTCTACCAGGTTGTAGGAGCGAACCCCCTGCCCAGTCAGAGAGCTACGGCATCTGAGCGGGTGTCGGTGAATATCTCTGCTATTGCCCCGCGCCGGGCAGAGGCAGAAGCCGACCTGCAGCAGGTTCTGCAGGCTCTCACTGACTCATACGAGATTGACGTGCCTCATGCTGGGGCCTCGCCGTCCTATCTGGAGGTGACGGCCTTGCCGGTTCTCTTGCCGGCGGTTTCTGCAGCCGATTTGAGCAAGCAGGCCTATCAGTACACGATGACCGCGACTCTCATCTTTCAAACCTAACAACTCTTGCCCCGCTACCTGGCGGGGTTCTTCTCTTAAGGAGGGAAAACTATGGCTCGTGAAGCTAACTACGATGCCGACAAGCTGGTGGTTCCTGGCCACGGCACCGTGCTTGTCTCAGTCAACGAAAAGGCCGACCCCTTTGACATCGGGTCCTTCGTGCTGGGCGACGATACCTCGTATCCCAAAGATCAGTGGATGCCTTTCGCCCTGACTTCGAAGGAAAACACCTTTGCCTTCACCAAGGACGGCGGCGATGAAACCGTTCTCGACGTCTGGGAGTTCGACGCTATGGACTCTTCCACCGAATCAGCCACCAACGGTTTCACCGTCAACGCCGCTTCCATGCAGAAATCAGTATGGGACCTAGCCTACGGCGGCGGCAAGTACGACGAAGAACTCAAGGGCTACGCAGAACTTGAGACCGTGCCTGTAGAGAAGTCCGTCATGGTCATCTTCGCCCATGGCGGTAAGCGCGCAGGTGCTTACATGCGCAAGGTCAAGATTACGGCCGGTGACGCTCCCGAGATCTCGCCAGATAACTTCTTCGAGACCCAGCTCAAGGGCACCATCCTCACCCCCGATGTCATGACCTGGGGTAAGCGATTCTGGTTCGATGCTCGCCCCTACAAGGCAGCAGTCGGCGGCTAACCCCCGCACACGCCCCTGCCCCGAGCTATGTGAGCCCAGCTCGGGGCAGGCCACCACCCACCGGGCTCACCCACCATCATTTCCAATTGAAAGGGCTCACCCATGACCACCAAACCCCAGGACCACAAGGCACCCAAGGCAGAAATCAACGCCGCCAAGCAGCTCAAATTCAGCGAAGTAGAAGGCTCAGAACTGCTCATCCCCTTCAGCAAGCTCAAGGCTTCCGACGCCATGCGCCTCACCGGTCGCCTGCTCAAGACCCTCGGCGATGAAGTCCTCGACAACAACGGGAACCTCGACACCAGCAACCTGCGTGCAGCAGTCTCAGCCCTCGACTGGGACCAGGCAGCAGACTTCATCGACTACATCGGCGACCGCTACGTCATTGACCCCGCGGGGTGGCAGAAGTTCAACCGCTTCGACAACATGAACGCCGTGCTCGACCTTGTCTTCTCATACGCCGGTGAGATGGGAAAAGACGAGAGTTAGAAGAATTCTTCGACGCTAACACTGAGGCTGTCGCTGACTTCCTGGCTCTCTACCATTACTCACCCTTCGACCTCATCTGGGCTGATGATTTGAGGCCGCTCGAAGCTCTCATGGAGCGTCTGGCGCAGGACCCTCGGTCACGGTGGAGAGCCACAGCCAGCGGTGACGAAACCTGGTGGGAATACGACGAAACGAACCGCCGCTTGGACGATGTCATTGACATGCTCCGAGTGCTCAACCACACGGTCGCCCAGGTCAATTCCCCCAAGAAGGTTCGAGAGCCACAACTGGTACCAAGGCCAGGGAGCACCCCAAAGGCTAGCCAGCCGCTCTCCCTCGACGACGTCCCCAACTTCTTCTAACCAACACCAAGAACTTCCGCCCCGCCCTCGAAAAGCACCTAGAACGCCTAGAGCGCCAGGTCATCATGAAAATCAGGGCAACCGTAGACGCGGACTACCTCCTAGCCCAGGCACAGAAGGCCGCCAAAGCCGCACAGTCAGCACTAGGCACTCTCGATGTCCGAGCAACCGTAGAAGCACAAACCGCCCGCGCTAAAACCCAAATCGCTGCCCTTGAACGTGGCCGTGACATCGACGTAAACGTGGACCTCGACTCCGCCGCTGCTGCAACCCGCATCGCGGTACTGACCCGCACCCGACGAGTCTCCATCGCCCCGGTCATCAACAAGGCTGCGCTCGCTGCCGCTGCTGCTTCACTTGCTGCTCTCAAAGCGGCAGGTGCGGCTTCTGCTATTTCATCTGTTGGCGCTCTTGCCGTTGCCGCGGTGGGGCAGGTGCTGGCTTTTGGGTCGGCTCTAGCCTCTATCGCGCCGGTGGCTCTGGCGCTTCCTGGTTTGCTGGCCGGGGCAGGCGTAGGCGTCGGCGTCCTTGTCGCTGTCCTCAAAGACCTGCCAGAAGTTCTAGGTGACCTGGGGCCACAGTTCTCAGCCCTGCAAGACTCCATGTCCTCAGCCTTCTGGGACAGGGCTGCTGGCCCTATCCGTGAGATGGTGGGCACCGTCCTACCCGCGCTTTCTGGTGCTCTCACAGAGGTTGCCGGGCAGTTTGGTGGCTGGGCTGTAGCCATCTCAAGCGCACTGTCTGATTCACGCTCTATTGCGGTGATGACAGGCTTCCTGGAGAACATGCGCGACGCGGTAGACCTGGCCGGTGACGGTGTCGGCGCATTCGTCGCCGGTCTCATCAACCTGGCCGGGGTCGGCTCAGCCTACATGGGCCCCCTTGCCTCAGCCTTCAACGGCATGGCCTACAGCTTCGAGGCATGGACACAGCGAGTCACCGCTAGCGGTGAAATCTTCCGCTGGGTAGAGGGAGCCTTGCAGAGCCTTCGCCTGCTTGGCTCCATCATCGGGTCAATCACCGGCATCATCGTAGGGCTTGCCACTGCTGCATCTAATGCTTCTGGCGGTGGGCTCGGGGCTATGGCCGCCGCCCTTGCAGCTATCAACACTGCGGTAAACGGGCCGGCCTTCCAGGGCGCGCTTACCACCGTTTTCCAGGGAGCATTCACCGCGGTATCAGCGCTGTCCCCAGCACTGTCAGCGCTTGGGTCGGCCTTTATCGCGCTGGCCCCAATCATCGCCCAGACCATGGGGACGCTAGGAACCCTGCTCGGCTCCGTCCTCGGCGCTGCCATCACCGCACTGGTACCGGTCGTACAAACCCTACTATCAGCTCTCTTGCCAGTTGTCGAGCTACTTGGCGGCATACTGGTGCAAGCAATCGGCCTCATCGCGCCTTTGCTTCAGCAGATTGCCCCGGTCATTGCATCAGTGGCAGCAACCCTGGCATCAGTACTGCTGACCGCGATAGCCCAGCTGCTACCTCCCATCATGCAGCTGGCCACCGCTCTACTACCCCCGCTGATGGCGCTCTTTGCCGCCCTGGTACCGGTCATTGCGGCGCTCGCCTCAGCAATCATCCCGGTAGTAGCCGCCCTAATATCAGGGCTAGTGCCGCCGCTTACCCAGCTACTCGGTGCAATCCTGCCACCGCTCATTTCCATCTTCCAGATGGTCGCCGCCGCTATCCAAGCGCTGGCCCCCATCTTGATGCAAATCGCACAAGCAATCCTGGGAATCCTCATACCGGCATTCCAAATCATCCAGCCGGTAGTCCAGACCATCTTCTCGGTCCTCGTCACCCTCATTCAGGCAGCACTCGATATCATCATCGGGGTCTTCAACGTCTTCGCAGGGCTACTGACAGGGAACTGGTCGCAGGTCTGGGAAGGCATCAAGCAGATTGCCTCCGGAGTCTGGGACGCCATCAAGGGCATCATCTCCGGCGCCCTACAGATCCTGGTCTCTCTCATACAGGCTGGGATGACTGCCGCCCAAGCTATCTGGTCAGCCATCTGGAACGCCATATCCAGCCTACTTTCCAGCATCTGGGCAACTATCACCTCAGCGATCCAAACAGCCATCAGCGTGGTTCAAAGCATCATCAGCTCAGCGCTCGCTACGATTCAGGCTATCTGGTCGGCGGGATGGGAAGCTGTGCGCAGCTTTGTCTCGACCGCTTGGGAGAACATCAAGTCTGCTGTCTCATCCGGTATTGAGAGCGCAGTATCACTGGTGCGGGAGATGCCCGGAAAGATCAAGAACGCCCTGGGAAACTTGGGTGGGCTCTTGCTCGAATCAGGTAAGGCCCTACTGCGTGGTTTCATCGACGGTATTAAGTCTATGGCCGGTGCTGCTGCGGACGCCGCTAAGGGCGTGGTGCAGAAGGTTCGTGATTTCTTCCCCTTCTCCCCTGCAAAGGTTGGTCCTTTCTCTGGGCGTGGGTATACGACCTACTCAGGTAAGGCACTGACCGGTGACTTCGCTCAGGCTATCGCCGGAAACGTTTCGACTGTCGAATCTGCTACGCAAAAGATGATGAATGCTGCTGCTACCAGTGTTGCAGCGACACCCCAGTTTATGACGGGGCCGGCGACTGCCCCAACACCGTCGGTAGCACAGGGTATATCTTCGCCAGAGGCATCATCTGCTGCAGAGCTAGCTGATGCTATTCGGACAGCACTAGACGACCTATGGCGTCCAGCCGGCGACCGAGAGGTTCTTATGCTCATCCGTCGAGCAGAAAGGTTGCGCTAATGCGTGGAAAAGACTATATCGGAACCCTAGCAAACATGATTCCTGTTGGTTGGCATTCGTCTTTTGATGAAGCTGACAGCGACGAGGTGTACGTCTTCCAGCGTTCACCTCGTCGCAAGTGGGCTTTCCGAGCTCATGCTGCTTCAAAACGCGAGTGGACAGTAGGGGTCTCTGCTAGGAATGAGGATCTTGCGGTGCTTCGAGGATTCTTACGTGGAGCCTACGGGCCGGGGCCATTTTGGTATGTACCAGACGTAGCCTCATTTACCAACGTGCTGACGCCCGAGCAGAGTGATTTGGCTGGCATAGCGAACACTTCCACGCAGGCAGTGGGCGGGTTCGCCCCTAAAGCGATTACTGGTCCGGCCTCCGTAACCCTTGCTTCGGGTGTGCCTGTGATACCGGGTAAACATGTGACGGTATCAATTGATACTTCAGGCTCAGCTGTACTCACCGTACGATTCAGGACCTCCTCTGGCTCGGCTGCACCTTCGCCATCACCAGTGGAAGCCAAAGGCGATCTAATGCAGCGGCTGAGCTGGACTGGCATCGCCCCTGCAACTGCTCGCCAGGTTGAGGTGAGCGTAAGTGGCCATATTGTTGCAACACGCCCTCAGGTGACGTGGACGCCGTATACAGTGCCATGGCTTGACGGGGGCGGGTGCTCTTCAGCAGTGGTGGCTGAGGCACCTCGCTCGATGAAGAACCATGACCGTGGCACGCATAACTCTCTATTTGAGGTAACTGCCAAGATTGTGGAGGTAGGCTAATGCTCCCAGGAAACTACAACCCCGGCCCCATCATCGAGGCCACCCTCCGCATCTACGTAAACGGGGTTGAGCGGCCCCACCTTTCTGCAACCTACGGAATCGACTCCACCGCAGGGCTACCCGACGCCTTCATCCAAGGAGGCACCGGCATCACCTCAAGAACCGGGACTGTCACATGGGCCCCAGATAGCGTCGTAGAAGCCAACCCCTTCCAGCCCGTCGGTGAAACCCGATGGACACCCCACCGCGGGGACGCCATCGTCATCGAATCAACCGTTGACGGAGCCACCTACCGGGAATTCACAGGCTACATCGGGGAAACCACCTACAACCTCACCCGCAACACAGCAACCAGTAAGATTACCGACGGCCTCGGCGATTTCCTTTCCCAAAAAGTCACCATCAACCACCAAGGCAGCATCCAAGGAATCTTCCCCGCCTGGCAAGCATACCGGGCACTCACAGCCGCCGGCCTCGGCGTCCTACCTCCCGTCAGCGCCTCCACTGTCTTGCACGCAAACCATCAGGTCTACACCGGTATCGCAGAAGTAGGCTCAACCACCGGGCGTTTTATGCAAGGCGACTCCTACGGGCTACACACCATGAACCTAACCCACAGCCCTTCCATATCCACCATAACCGGCGACGTTTTCGCCATCACTCGCTGCGCCAAGGACTTCGACACCACATTCCGCCTCAAAATCGACGGAACCTGGTACCACCTAACCTTCTCCCGCGCAGCAAACGAATACCGCCTCAGCAAGGGCGGAGAAAGAATACTCACCGCCCCTAGAGACCTCGCAGACACAGACCCTCTACCCATCATGGCCCTCACGATTGGAACCGGACACATTAGACTCTGGACCTCTCGGAAGACCAGCGTAAAAATTGAAATCCAGAACTCACGAACAGCCTTCGCCAGCTGCGAGACCGTCAACACCCCAGGGATCTCTGTAAGATACCTCAGCGACCTGGCTATGCAGCAGCAGACCATCGAGCGTCTCCACCACTCACCGGCAGCCCACCACCTCATCGTTTCTCGTGAAGACCAACAGAAGCAAAAAGGCGTGCGCGGTTTTGAGGCGGTTGAAGCAAGAACCGTGCTGCAAAGCTTTTGCGAAGCGACCATGAGCGCCCTGGCCATGGATGAATACGGTGTACCGCGGTTGTGGGCACGTGAGGTATTCCTCGCAAACCCCACTACACAGAGCATCAAGGTATCAGAACGGGTCTTTGCAGGGTCATTCACCACCGGCAGAGATAAAACATACGGGCGCGTGGAGGTATCATACCAAGATTCCTACATCACCTCCCAGGGGTACGCTAACACCCAGGGAACTTTGGCCTACCAGCCTGATAACCGACTCGAAATCACACTGGGGGAAGAGCTACAAAGCATTATCACCGTCCCGGCTGAGCAGGATTGGCATGGCGTTGACCTTAATATGAGGCCGGTCATGGATGCCAGTGACGGGGAGGATAACCGAGCCGCATTCAACCGCCCCGTCGGATCATGGTGGGGCATCTGCTTTGAAGACCCGCAGTATGATGGTGAGATGCGCTGGACCGGAGCAGGATTCGAAGATATCTCCGGGAAGATTGAGCAAATCGGCCAGCGAGCGTACAAACTCACGCACCTGGTCACCGGTGGCCAGCCGCACTGGAAGTACTATCTCACCTCCCCCACCTTGGGAGTGGATATCATACGAGCTGGCAACCGCGGCGTCCCTCTGCCCATAATTCGTTGTGACTTCATCACTACCTGGGTGGAGTCTCTGGTGCAGTCAGTGGGGTACGGCGGGTCTGCCCTAACCTTCTCTCACGATGCATCTTGGTGGCTCACTAAAGCAGAAGCCCAGCTCCTTGCTAGAACGCTAGCTGAGGAGATGCGAACTGAGCGCGTTACCTTCGATATGCTCCCTATCCTCTGGGACCCTCGCATCCAGCTCTTTGACAAGCTCACCATCACCGGACAAGACCACGATGGGAACGACACTTGGGAAGTAGAAGCCCTGGTCACAGGCAAAGACATCGAATGGGATGGGAGCGTTCCGAGCATGAAGATCAACGTTGCTGCGCTAGAGCTTACTGACTTGCGCTCCGGTAAGTCGTATCGGACCCTCGGTTCTGCTTACTCGGCCTACCGTGATGTCCCCTCTACCAAAACCTATGGGCAGGTCTACGATGCGCTGCCTGGGAAGGCATAAGAAAATATGGCAACATCCACCCCCAACTATGGTTGGCCGGTCCCTCAATCACCTGACCCGGCCCAGATTCCCAAGGATATGCTGAACCTTGCTATCCCTATCGACGCTATCGTCAAGGAGCTCTCTGACCGACTCGAGGCGCGCGAGAATGTCTTTATCACTCACGAAGGTGAAGGAGCCTACACGGTAGCCAATGGACTGGGTGAGGCTGTACCTGTGGAGTCTGACGGTGACGGTGCATGGCAGGTGCTTCTATGACGCTCATAACCGGCACCTTCTACCTTCCCTACGGGCCTGGCGGGTCTTCTGCTGCAACTGGCACCGTGACATTTACTCAAAGCGTCCTTTCATATCGACAGGGCGCTATTTTTCTACCCACCTCTATCGTCTCTCCTATCACTGATGGGCAGATGGAACCGGTAGAACTATCCCCTGGGCTCTGGAAAGCCTGCATTACCTCTGAGCATCGGACTTTTACCCTTCCTACTGTTGCTGTGGAAGGTGAGCAGGTGCACCTTACAGCGGATGCAGCGGCCGGGGATGGCACCTACTTTTTGACTCTAGAGAAAGACCAAGCTATCGCTCACATGGGCGATGGCTCCTACGAGATTGGACCGAAGAATGGCTAATACTATCAAGGGCCTACTGCCGTCGGGCAAGGCACCTTCCGTGCTCAAGGCTGAAATCATCGAGCTCATCAAGACCGAAGCACCAGCCCCCGACCTTTCTCCCTACGCTACCAAGGAAGAGCTAGCGAAAAAGACCGTCGGCATCCCGATTTTTCCTACCCTGGCCGAAGCCCAAGCCTGGGAGGCAAAGAATCCGGGCAAGACCGCGATGACCACTGAGCCTCAGACACCCGATACCGCACCCCCTAGTGCTGGCACATTGACGGTGACCCCGTCGAATACTTCGGCTATGCTGACCGTCACCGGGGCCCGCGATGACCGCGCCGTCGCTGGGTATTCTTTCCGCGTTGGGTCTGGCACCTGGTCGCCCTGGCAGGCTTCTGCCAGCTACACAGCCACCGGTTTGAGCCCCACCACTGGCTACACTTTTACCCACCGGGTCAAGGACGCGGCGGAGAATATTACCGTCGGCTCCCCCGTGCAGGCCACTACCACTGCGACCCCGGCCCTAAAACCTGGTGATATTTTCACCTCTGATACTTTCACTGGTACCGGCTCGCTGGTGGGTCAGATGACCTCCGCGGCACTGGGTGGAACCCCCGTTATGTGGGAGGGCGCAGCCGGCATGACCGTGGAGGGTGGCAAGGCTGTGGCTGGGGCTTCGGCGGCGGGTAAGGCCACGCTTGCGGCTGGGCTGGCTGATGTGAAGCTGGAGTTCACCCTAGTGGCACGGCCCACTAGCGGGGAGCTTGGTATCACCTTGCGCGATGCGCTAAATGTAAATCGAAATATCCGTATAGGCATCGGCCCTAGCCTCCTTCGCGTCCAGAGGTATGACCCAACCGGGTCCACTGTGATTCCCGGCGCCCAGACGGTACTCGGCCCGGCCTCAGATGGCACTAAAATTACGGTCATCCTCAAGGGAGAAAAAGTCACCGTTACAGGCCAGGGCAATGTGAACCCCTACACCATCGATGTGACGGACTCCGTCGTCCTTGGCCCCGGGGCTATCACGATTTCTGCGCCTGCTGGTAGCGGCGCCGCAATCGATGATCTGGTGGTGACCGCCCAATGACCGAACTTTTCACTACCGGCGGGGTGAGCCTAAGAGTGTGGGACACCACCGGGCGTATGGTTTTCGGGCCGCCTACCACCGGCCCAGAACCTTCTGCCCCTGTCGAGCCGGTGGAGCTGGCTCGCCGCGTCATTGCCGGTGATACGTGGTACACCGGGCGTGTTACTACCGGGCGTACCGGGGCTAAAACCTACTTCTCTGAGCACTCTATGTATGCTTCGGCTAGTGCTTTGCAGCTGACCTATGGAGGGCAGCTACCTGCCGGGGTCACCATGGAAGTGGCGGCCTCGGTGCAGCGGCAGGGCGGCCCGGCATCCCGGGCGGTGGCAACCTTCGCCGGGGCTACGACCGCCACCCTCACGGGCCCGGCCCAGCTGGTCACCGATGATATCCCTCTGACCGTATCTGAGGGGGAGCGAATCGAGATCCTCACCTACTATGGGTCGCGCTCAGATGGTGGGGCGCACCCCGGCGCACCCGGGGGCTGGTACGGGGCAGAAATCCTAGAAGGCAACCAGGTTGCCGCTGGTAGCCCGCGCATTGCCTCTTCCCGTGATTTTGACGGCGGGTCAGGATACCGCCCGGCCATGCCCAGCAAAATTACCGGCCTGACCGACCCGTCTACTATCTCCTGGCTGATAGCCGGTGACTCGATCACCGAATCAGGCTCACCTGATAGAACCCAGGTGGGGGCTTATCCTTCTATCACCAGCCAATACACCTATAGCTCTGCTGCCGCTAAGGGGGCAGGCATACCTTGGGTCAATATTGGCTACTGGGCTTCAAGATACCCGGCTAGGGGTAGGGCTGAGGCCCACTGGGCGGCTATCCCCTCCTTGGAGGGCTTCACCCATGTGACCACCGCTTGGGGGTACAACGACCTGAACATGGCGGCGGCGACCGGAGCCACTGAGGCTAAGGTCATGGCTGATGCTGTAGCCACCTGGGCGTGGATGAAGGAAGAAAATCCGGCTCTGAAAATCTGGCAGACGACGATTTCCCCGAATTCTACCTCTACGGATGGGTGGACGACCCTGGAGGGGCAGGCCCCGGTGGCTTCTGCTCCTTTGCGGCGGGCTTTTAATGCTTGGGTGAGGGATGGGGCTCCCCTTGTGGACGGCGCGCCTGTAGCCGCTGGTACCGCCGGTGCCATCCGGGCAGGGGAAGAAGGCCACCCCCTGGCTGGCTACATCGAGGTCGCGGACACTCTTATGAGTGCTCGGGACTCGGAGATTTTCCGGGTGGACCGTGGGGCTTTGACTGCTGATGGCGGCCACCCCAATACTGTGGGCCACTCTTTGATGCGCGCCCCGGTAGATGCCCTGGTCGCCACATGGAAGCAGGAGGTAGCAGGATGATGCTTGCTCAGGCTTCCTCCTCTGAGCCGCCGCTTATCCCCGATGGCCACTACCTGGATTTCTCTAGGACTGGCATCCCATGGGTGGACAGGGTACTGGACTTGGCGACCGTAGGCGTGCTGGTACTGGTGGTCATCTGCGCTGTGAGTTTCATTGCTTGGGTGCGATGGGTCAAGCCCGCACTGACCCAGCTGCAAGCCACAGCGGAGAAAGCCGCCAAAGGCGCAGAGAAAGCCGCCACGGATGCGGCAGTGACCCGTGAGCACGCCGAGAACTCCCATACAGATGCGCCGCACCCGAATCTTCGGGATAATATCGACGCGAATCAGGCAGAGAGTAGAGCCGCGTTTCAGGCGCTGATGCAGGCTTCTGACCAGCTGCGCGAAGCCCTCGCCCAGCAAGCTAAGGACATCGGTGGTATCCGCGCTGAGCTACGGGCTGACCGTGAGGCGCAGCGCGAGACGGCCAGGGCGCTTGCTGAGCATATCCGCGATACAAATAAGACCCCCTAGCCTGGGGGTCTTTTCTTTACTCAAAACCCCGCGCCCCTGGCCATGCACGGCTGGGGGCGCACCCCACTTCAAGAGAAAGGAGGCACTATGGCCACCACTTTCAAGCCCGACAGTTCGCTGGTCACCTCGACCGCGCTCTCGCCTAACCGCACCGTAACCAACGGCCGCTACGCCCGCCTCATCTGTATTCATACGATGGAGACCGACGAGCACGGAACAGTGGCTGAAGCTATCGGCGCAGGCTGGTTCCTCAACCCGTCCGCGCAGGCATCAGCCCACTACAACGTCGACAACAACAGCATCGTCCAGGGTGTGCCCGAAAAAGACATGGCCTGGACAGCACCAGGCACCAATGAGGACGGAATCCAGATTGAGCAGGCAGGCCGAGCGGCCCAGACCACCGCCGAATGGAACGATGCTTACAGCTCCGCCTTGCTGGAAAACACCGCCCGTTTGGTCGCTGATATCTGCCGCCGCAACAACATCCCGCCGGTGAAGATTACCGACGCGCAGCTTGCAGCAGGCGCAAAGGGAATCATTGACCACGCCCAGGTATCCCGCGTCTACCGGATGAGCGACCACTGGGACGTCGGCGGCGGTTTCCCCTGGGACACCTTCATGGCGAAAGTTCGGCACTACTACGGCGGTGGCGCACCCAGCGCACCCGCTGCTACTTCTACCCCTTCTACAGATTGGTTTGATATGGCCACCAAGGCAGACCTAGAAAACGCAATTTTCCACAGCCCCCGCTCCGAGTGGGGCGGACGCACCCTCACACAGATGCTGCAGGACAACAACCGAGATACTTACTCGACCCTGCGCATGACCCGGCACCTCTTCAACCTCTACCGCCTGGGCATTCCCGGCGTCATTACTGATGGCACTTTCGGGCATAAGATTCGCCAGATTTTCGGCTACGACGAAGCTACTCGCGCCCCGGCCCGAGTGAAAGAGTTTGAGACCGATAAGCGCGGACTCTTCCGCTGGTAAGAAAGGAACCAAACATGAACGTGCTTGATAGCTCCACCCGTCGTCGCTCCATCGGCTCCACTACCGCTTTTGCCACCGGCGGCACCACCGCCGGGTATGCCCTAGCAGTCCTGGCCTACGAGCTTTTCAACCTGCCCCTGTCAACCGAGGGCGTCCTTGCTCTAGCCCTGGTGCTCTCCCTGGCCGGTGCCGTGATTGGTGGCTGGGCTGCCCCGAGCAAGAAGGCAGAGACCGAAGCCTACCTAGGCTCGGTGCTGGCTATGGCTCGACAGGGAGACCACGGACGCCTAGGCACCGCCCAGCCCGGCCAGGCCGTTGAGGTCGAGCAGGTAGAACCTGCAACAGCAACTGAACAGGAACAGCCGGCTAAAGAGCCTGAACTGGCCGAAATCCCTGACGGGTATGAACTGGTCGACACCGCCGGGACTGAATACAGTAACCCGGCCTATGCCCTAGGTAAGCAGGCATAAAAATAGCCCCTCTCCACTCCCCTTATTCGGGGGTGTGGTGAGGGGCTATTTTTCCGCACTTGATTAGGCAATACATGGGAAAAAGGGGTTCAAAATTTCACTTTGAACCCCTTTTTGAACCCCTTTAGCTATTACAGCTCATGATTCCTCGTTGCCACGAGCTTGAAAAAACCCTTATTTTTCAAGGTTTTATGACCACTCGTGACCACCTATGACCTATATCGCTAAAAGTCCCAGTCCTCATCTTCCGTGTTTACGGCCTTGCCGATCACGTAGGAAGAGCCGGAGCCAGAGAAGAAGTCGTGGTTCTCGTCGGCATTGGGTGAGAGGGCCGAGAGAATCGCGGGCGACACGTTGGTGACGGAGGCAGGGAACATAGCCTCGTAGCCCAGGTTCATGAGTGCCTTGTTGGCGTTGTAGTGCAGGAACTTCTTGACGTCCTCGCTCAGACCAACACCGTCGTAGAGGGAGTGGGTGTAGGCCACTTCGTTCTCGTACAGTTCGTAGAGCAGGTCGAAGGTGTAGTCCTTGAGCTCTGCCTGGCGCTCAGCGGTCTCCTTTTCCAGGCCGCGCTGGTACTTGTAGCCGATGTAGTAGCCGTGAACAGCCTCATCGCGAATAATCAGGCGGATAAGGTCTGCGGTGTTGGTGAGCTTGGCACGTGAGGACCAGTACATGGGCAGGTAGAAGCCTGAGTAGAAGAGGAAGGATTCCAGCAGGGTTGAGGCGACCTTCTTCTTTAGGGGGTCATCGCCCTGGTAGTAGTCCATGACGATGCGGGCCTTCTTCTGCAGGTGCTCGTTCTCGGTGGACCAGCGGAAGACCTCGTCAATTTCCTTGGTGGAGGCCAGGGTGGAGAAGATCGATGAGTAGGACTTAGCGTGCACCGACTCCATGAAGGCGATGTTGGTGTACACGGCCTCTTCATGAGCGGTCACAGCATCGGGGAGCAGCGAGACAGCGCCAACAGTACCCTGGATGGTGTCGAGCAGGGTCAGGCCGGTGAAGACGCGCATGGTCAGCTGCTTCTCTTCTTCGGTCAGGGTCTTCCAGGACTGCACGTCGTTCGACAGCGGCACCTTCTCGGGTAGCCAGAAGTTAGCGGTCAGACGGTCCCAGACCTCAAGGTCTTTTTCGTCTTCGATGCGGTTCCAGTTGATGGCTTCAACGTGGTTGACCAGTTCGACCTTCTCACTCATGGTGATGGGTTCTCCTCATGTCGGGTTGGTGTGGTGCCTGGAATAGGCTTGGTTCTATTCTTTCACCGTTGGGCGGTTTTCGCACCAGCGGCTCGGTTTGCTTAATATCTCAGGGGCGGACGCCGTCGCCCGCTTCCTCTTGTAGGGCGGCTTGGCGTTCTGCTTTGGTTTCTCTGTCGACGAGGCGGCGCAGCAGCGGCAGGGCCGCAGCGAGCTGCACGGCCTCGTCCGCGGTGAGTATCTCGTCGGCGCGTTCTACTATCCAGCGGTCGCGTCGGCTGATGATGGAGTCGATGGTAGCGCTCCCCTGCTCTGTCAGATAGAGCTCCTTGCGGCGCTTATCGTGCAGATTCTTACCCGAGGCAATGTAGCCGCGGCGAAGCAGCGAGGCAACAATCTTGTTCATGGACTGCGGAGTCATACGCTGGAAGCGAGCCAGCTCGGCACAGGTCTGCCGTGGTCCAGCCTGGAGCTGGGCGAGCACGGTTTCTTCAGCAAACGAGAGGGGTGAGTGCGAGTCGGTCTCGTTCCTCAGTCGTCGATGCATTCTAAACACCGAGTAACGTAAGGTACCCGCTTGCTTATACGAAAAATTTTCCAAGGGCACCAGCTTAAAATAATCAGTTTAACTTATCAGTTATATTGTTAGAAGGTGGGCGAGCTATCGCCCGCCCACCCAATATTTAGAAACTACTTTGTTTTAGTTTCCTTAACTGTTGTCCTAGGATTCTTCTTTCCATAAGCTGCAGTTACATAACGGCCTGTAATCGCAGAACGATATGAACTTGAGATGGACTTTCTTGAGTTTGATGACCCTTTCTTGGGCATCTGCTTTCATCCTTTCGGTGATTAGCGACTCAGCTTGGGTCGCTAAAACATTCGGTTTCAGCTCCAAAAACCCGTTAGAATAGAACAACAATTTCGCAATTGTGCCTCAGTCTTGCTGAGTCTATTGGAGGAGTTCATGTTGCAGCATGGACTCCTCCAAATTCTTTTAAAACAATCTTCTACTTAGAGCATGCAGCTAACGCAGCCCTCAACCTCGGTACCCTCAAGGGCCATCTGACGAATACGTGAGTAGTAGATGGTCTTGATACCCTTACGCCAGGCGTAAATCTGGGCCTTGTTGACGTCGCGGGTGGTGGCGGTGTCCTTGAAGAAGAGGGTCAGCGACAGGCCCTGATCGACGTGCTGGGTAGCAACGGCGTAGGTGTCGATAATCTTCTCGTAGCCGATCTCGTAGGAGTCCTGGTAGTAGTCCAGGTTCTCGTTGTCCATGTAGGGAGCCGGGTAGTAGACACGACCCAGCTTGCCTTCCTTACGGATCTCAATCTTTGAGGCAATGGGGTGAATCGATGAGGTGGAGCCGTTGATGTAGGAGATAGAACCGGTGGGCGGAACAGCCTGCAGATTCTGGTTGTACATACCGTGCTCAGCAACCTCAGCGGCCAGCTGCTTCCAGTCCTCAGCGGTGGGCACAAAGTGGCCGGCAAAGAGCTCGCGGGCGCGCTCGGTCTCAAAGTCCCAGGTGCCGTTGATGTACTTCTCGAAGTACTCCCCCGAAGCGTACTTGGACTTCTCAAAGCCCACGAAGGTCTCCTTGCGTTCGCGGGCAATCTCCATGGAGGCGCGAATCGCGTGGTAGGTGACGGTGTAGAAGTAGATGTTGGTGAAGTCCAGGGCTTCTTCAGAGCCGTAGTAGACGTGCTCGCGGGCCAGGTAGCCGTGCAGGTTCATCTGACCCAGGCCAACGGCGTGGCTCATGGAGTTACCGCGCTCGATGGAGGGAACAGAGGTGATATCGGACTGGTCAGACACAGCGGTCAGGGCGCGAATAGCGGTGCCGACGGTCTGGCCCAGGTCGCCGCCGTCCATCGCCAGGGCGATGTTCAGGGAGCCCAGGTTGCAGGAGATGTCCTTACCGATGGTCTCGTAACCCAGGTCAGCGTTGTAGACGGAGGGCTCTGAAACCTGCAGAATTTCGGAGCAGAGGTTAGACATGATGATCTTGCCGTCAATGGGGTTGGCCTTGTTGACGGTGTCTTCGAACATGACGTAGGGGTAGCCCGACTCGAACTGAATCTCAGCCAGGGTCTGGAAGAACTCGCGGGCGTTAATCTTGGTCTTCTTGATGCGGGCATCGTCGACCATCTCGTAGTACTTCTCGGTGACGTTGATGTCTGAGAAGGGCACACCGTAGATACGCTCAACATCGTAGGGCGAGAAGAGGTACATGTCCTCGTTCTTCTTGGCCAGTTCGAAGGTGATATCGGGAATCACAACGCCCAGGGAGAGAGTCTTAATGCGAATCTTCTCGTCGGCATTCTCGCGCTTGGTGTCGAGGAAGGAGTAGATGTCGGGGTGGTGGGCGTGCAGGTAAACTGCGCCTGCACCCTGGCGGGCACCGAGCTGGTTGGCGTAGGAGAAGGAGTCCTCCAGCAGCTTCATCACGGGGATGACGCCTGAGGACTGGTTCTCGATCTTCTTGATGGGGGCGCCGGCTTCGCGCAGATTGGTCAGGGCGAAGGCTACGCCGCCGCCGCGCTTGGACAGCTGCAGGGCTGAGTTGATGGAACGACCGATGGACTCCATGTTGTCTTCGATACGCAGCAGGAAGCAGGAGACCAGCTCGCCGCGCTGCTTCTTACCGGCGTTGAGGAAGGTGGGGGTGGCAGGCTGGAAGCGGCCGGAGATGACCTCTTCAACAATCTTGGTTGCCAGAGCCTCGTCGCCTTCTGCCAGCAGCAGGGCAACCATGACCACGCGGTCCTCGAAGCGTTCCAGGTAGCGCTGGCCGTCGAAGGTCTTCAGCGCGTAGGAGGTGTAGAACTTGAAGGCGCCCAGGAAGGTGGGGAAGCGGAACTTCTTGGAGTAGGCCAGCTTGGAGAGGGACTTGACGAAGTCAAAGGAGTACTTCTCGAAAACCTCGGGCTCGTAGTACTGGTGCTTGACCAGGTAGTCAATCTTTTCTTCCAGGTCGTGGAAGAAGACAGTGTTGTTGTTGACGTGCTGCAGGAAGTACTGGCGGGCTGCCTGACGGTCTGCTTCGAACTGAATCTGGCCGTTCTCATCGTAGAGGTTCAGAAGGGCGTTCAGTTCGTGGTACCCCATGCCACGGTACTTCTCGGGGGTGCTCGGATCCTCGTGACCGGGTTCTACGCTGAGGCCGGGTACAGGGAGTTTTGAATCCAAAATTTTTCCAATCCTTCTTGAACGGTTTCTACATCTTCTTCGGTGCCCATGAGCTCAAATTTGTAGAGCACGGGCACGTGGCATTTGGCGGCTACTTTGTCTGCTGCTACGCAGAACAGTTCACCAAAGTTGGTGTTTCCCGCACCTATGACTCCTTGCAGGAGGTCCCGGTTGTGGGGGTTATTGAGGAACTTCACGGCCTGGGGCGGTATGGAGCCCGCTCCCCCGGGGCGTCCGTAGCTGGGGATGCACAGCACGTAGGGGCCGGGGGCCTGTGGAGGGTCTTCACTGGTCTTCAGCGGTAACCTTATGTTTTTTATTCCGGTCTTTTGTACGAACTTGTGGGTGTTCTCTGAGACCGAGGAAAAGTAGACGATGGTGGGCTGGCCGGTGGTTTCTATGGTGTCCATGGGGCTTGTGCCTGGATCTAGGTTGTGGTGGGTGTGGGGATCGCGTGGGTCGCGGGTAAGAAAAGGCCCGGGTGCGGACGCCTGTGGGCGGCGGGTGCTCCCCGGGCAGGTGGTCAGCGAGTTAGGCTGCTGCGCTGGCCAGGGCGGTGATCTTGTCGGGCTGGAAGCCTGACCAGTGGTCTTCACCGGCGATGACGACGGGGGCTTGCAGGTAGCCCATACCCTTGATGAGTTCGAGGGCTGCGGGGTCCTCGGTGATGTCAACGGTGTTGTACTGGACGCCGAGCTTGTCGAGAGCGCGGTAGGTCATGTTGCACTGGACGCAGGCAGGCTTGGTGTACACCGTAACGGTCATTGGGGTTTCTCCTTGGTGTCCCGCACGGGGCGGGAGGTTTCTGGCATGGGTCGCTCTCTTGGAGCTGCTGTAGGGCCCAGGCGGCGGTTTTCTCTTGTCGTCCGAACCGAGATTTAATACTACATCTAGTGTTTGGGGAGCGCACCTAACCCTACATAGTGTGGTCTGTTACGAAATTTTTTAAAACCGGTATCTATCCACAGCCCTTCCGCGCGTTTGCGGGCTTTAAAGAAGTTATCCACATTAAGGGCTCTTTCAGGCTCCCCTTGGGGTGGGTGTGTGACCTTAAGATCAGGGGCTGCCTCTGCCCCTGGGGCTTAAGACCGGACGTCCCGCGTGATTTCGGGGCGGGAGCTTTCAACCCTAAATTGAGCCTTGAGTCTTGAGGGCTACCTGGGGTGATTTTTTAAGGTTTTTTTACCGGGGTGTGTCGCGCGAAAGGGGCACCCTGTCAGGCTTGACAAGGGTGCCCCTTAAGGTGTTTAAGCTTCGTTATTTAGACGAGCCCACGCTCTTTAAGTTGCTCGTAGAGAGCCGTACCGTCGTTACCTTCAAGCCAGAGGTCGCCCTTGGTGATATCGCGGGCACGGTTATCGCCCCAGACGCGGCCTGAAGAGAGGACGGACTCGCCGAAGGTGAGGTTGCGAATGAGGATAGCTTCGACGTTATGAGGGTAGCGGACGGCGAAGCCGTTGTAGATTTCGGGGTCGCGTTGGCCGTCGTCGCCGATGAGGATCCAGCGGATGTTGGGGAATTCGGTGGCGAGGCGTTTGAGGGTGTTGACTTTGTGTTGGGAGCCGGAGCGGAACCAGCGGTCGGGGGTGGGGCCCCAGTCGGTGAGGAGGAAGGTGCCTTTGGGGTAGCCGTTGCGGTGGAGGAAGCGGCGGAGGGTGGGGGTGACGTTCCAGGCGCCGGTGGAGAGGTACATGAAGGGGGCTGTGGGGTGGGCGCGGTGGAGGCGGTCCATCATGACGGCCATGCCGGGGGTGGCGGAGCGGGCGTGTTCATTGAGGACGAAGCTGTTCCAGGCTGCGACGAAGGGGCGGGGTAGGGCGGTGTTCATGACGGTGTCGTCGACGTCGCAGATGATTCCGATGGTTTGGTCTTCGGGGACGATGTAGACGCTGGTGATGGCGGGTTGGCTGCCGGGGGTGGTGATGGTGACTTGGTGGGTGCCGGGTTCTAGGGTGATGTTGAGTTTGACGTCTACGACTCCCCCACGGTCGGCGTGGACGCGGTGGTGTTGGCCGTTGATGTGGATGTCGATGGGGGCGTGGGAGATAGCGACTGAGGTGAAGGAGCGCCAGCCGCGGACGGGTTCGATGGTGGGGTCGCCTTTTTCGACGGAGTCGAAGAATTCTTCGAAGAGGTCGGTTTTGTAGAGGGCGCGGCCGAGGATGCGTACCCAGTTTTTGGCGCCGTAGCCGACGCTGGGTACGATGACGGGTTCTAGGCCGTGTTTTTGTGCTTGGCGTTCGCGGTAGGAGTGGATGCTGTCGCCTATGCGGTAGCCGATGTTGACGGCTTCGTCGGCTGCTTCTGCGACGATGGTTCGGATTTCGTGTGCCCCTGTGGTCATAGCCCTAGTTTTTCATATTTGGGTGGTTGGTGCATGTTATGGGTGGGGCTTTGGTGTGTTGTGGTTGGGTGTGGTGTTAAAGGAAGAGGTGGGCACCGTCTTTGGTGCCCACCTGTGTGTGGTGTGTGGTGGTGTTGTTAGTCGATGTTGAGGACGCAGGTGGCGCTGCCGGTGCCGTCTGCTTCGTTGGCGTGGTTGACGTGGTCGCCTTCTTCGAGGGAGTAGCCGGTGCCCTTGATGGCGCAGAAGACCTCGGCTTCGGGGTCTTCGGCGGTGACGGAGACGCGGATTTGTGAGTCTGAGAGGTCTGCGAGGTTGTCGTAGGTGAGTTTGTAGAAGGCCTCGCCTTCGAATTCAGCCTGATTGCCGTCGAAGCTCATCTGGTCCTGGTAGACGGTGATGGTTGCGGGAACCTCTGCGCCGTTGTGTTCGGCAGTTACCTCGATGGTGATATCGTCGCGGCCGCCCCAGCCGTCAGTTGCTTCGATGCCCATGCCGGGTACGATGGTTTGCGCGCAGCCTGCAAGCAGGGCGGTCGCCGCAAGCGCGGATACTACGGTAACTTTTTTCTTTGCCATACATAAAAATATAGCGTCTTCACAGACTCTTAGGGTAATGCTACGCGCCGGTGGGCGACAGTTTGTGGCTAAAAGTCTGGTTGAGGGGTTAGTGGGGGTATGGTGCGGGCGGGCACTCTCTAGTGTGAGGGTGCCCGCCCGGGGTGTGGCGTCCTGGTCGTTGTGGACTGCTATGCGTTGTCTAGGCGCTCGGGGTCGGTGGTGACCAGGATTTTGACGGCGGTTTCGTTGCGGTTGATGAGGGTGTCGAAGCCTTCGTCGATGAGGTTTTCGAGGGCGATTTTGCCGGTGATGAAGGGTTTGAGGTTGATTTTGCCTGATTCGACGAGCTTGATGGTGTCGGGGTGGTTGTTGACGTAGGCGATGGTACCGCGGAGGTCAACTTCCTTGAGGACGAGTTTTTGCATGTCGAGCTGGGCGGGCTTGCCCCAGATAGAGACCACAACGATGACGCCCTGGGGTTTGATGGCGTCGAAGAGGGTATCGAGGACGACGTTGACCGAGGTGCATTCGAAGGCGACGTCGGCGCCGCGGCCGTCGGTGAGTTTTTTGACTTCTTCAACGACATCTACCTCGGCGGGTGAGAGAGCGTAGTCGGCTACTCCTGCATCGAGGGCCTTTTGGCGGCGGAGGCTGGAGAGTTCGCTCATGATGACGGTTGCGCCCTGGGCTTTGAGGACGGCTGCGGTGAGCAGGCCGATGGGGCCTGCGCCGCCGATGAGGGCGACGTCGCCGTCCTTGACTCCCCCGGCTCGTTCAACGGCGTGGTAGCCCACGGTAAGGGGTTCGATGAGGGCTGCTTCGTCAAGGGGGATGTCTTTGGAGATTTTGTGGACCCAGCGGCGCTTGACGGCGATCTTTTCGGCAAGGCCGCCACCGCGCCCGGCGAGGCCGATGAAGTTCATATCTTTGGAGAGGTGGTAGTCCTTGTTGCCGGGGCCGGTTTCTACGTCGTCGCGTACGATGTAGGGTTCAACGACGACGTGGTCGCCTACCTCTAGGTCGGTGATGCCTTCACCCAGGGCTTCTACAACGCCGGAGAACTCGTGGCCCATGGTGACGGGGGCGGTTTCGCCGGAGATGGGGTGCGGGGTGCTGTGGGTGGGGCAGAAGATGGGGCCGTCAAGGTATTCGTGAAGATCGGTGCCGCAGATACCGCACCAGGCTACCTTGATGAGGACTTCGCCAGCGCCTGCGGTGGGTTCGTCGATATCTTCGATGCGGATATCTTTGTTGTCGTAAAAGCGGGCTGCCTTCATGGGAGTCATCACCTGTTTCGATAAGAGGTCTCCCCCGCTACCGGGCTGAGCTGGTAGCGAGGTTTGGTCGTCTATGACCTCTTTCATCCTATCCCCGCAGCACCTGCTTGTGGCGCCGGTTACGCCATATTTCGGCAGGTTGCAGGCATAGCCGCTCCTTAGGCCCTGCCCGTAATTAGGCCGCCCTCAACGGTAAAAGGCCAGCCGATGCCGTTCTTGGTCATGACGGTGTGGGGGTCTACTCCCGGGGCGAAGAGGTGGGTGCGGTTTTTGTAGGCGATGAAGTATTCATCGAAGGCCGGTAGGTGGTAGGTGAGGCTCAGGGCGTGGTCAAGCTCTTGGGGTGTAGCATCCCTCTGCCAGCTGCCCATGTAGTAGGTAGCGCCATCCAGGGTGAAGCCGGTCAGCTCACCGGCAGCCACCAGGGCATCAGCCGTGCGAGTCGCTACCGTCTTGGGCAGGGTGGACCACCAGCAAAAGTCTTCGATGGTGGCAGGGCCACGGGTGGAGAAGTAGCGGGCTGTCAGTTCCCGGGTTTTCTCAGCAGGGGTGCGGGCGGCGGCGTCCGCCACCTGCCGGGGGATGGCGACTTCTGCGGCGACGAAGGTGTCGTGCTGGGACCAGGTGCGCACCAGTTCGTAGTCGGCGAGCGCGGTATCTAGGTGGCTGGTGTTGGTGGTGAGGGGTTTTTCGGGGTGTCCTGCGCGGATGGCGAGGGCGGTGAGGCCGCCTGCGTAGTTTTGGCCTTGGGTGGCGATCATGTAGTGGGCGGCGTCGGTGATGGTGGTGGGTGTGGTGGGGCGGGCGGACGCTGGTGCGAGGGCTTGGGCGATGAGTCGTCGGGCGAGGAGGTGGTTGGGGTGCATGGGTTTAGTGTACCCGTGTGTTCTTAGGTGGTGGGTTGGGTGTGGAGGGTGAGGATGCGGGTGCCGATGGCGCTGGTTGAGGTGAAGTAGCTGACGCCGCCGCGTCCGTCCAGATTTGATTCGAAGATGTGTTCGAGTACCTGGTGGGGGTTGAGGACAGGTACCGTGCCGAAGGTAGCTAGGTGAGCTGCAGCGTCCGCCTTGTAGCCGGCGGCAAAGAGGCGGGGCTGCCGACAGCTAGGTCTGCCTCAGAAGAAAGCTTTGCCTCACCTGCTGGGCAGATGAGGCAAAGCTGTCTTAAGAAATAAGGTGCTCAGATGAGAGCTGGTTATGTAGGGAGCGGCCGTTAGATTCAATGATCTGCCGGTACCAGTCAAAGGACTTCTTGCGGTAGCGTGCCAGGGTGCCTGAGCCGTCGTCATTCCGGTCCACATAAATCACCCCGTAGCGCTTAGACATCTGGGCGGTCGACATTGCTACCAGGTCAATGCACCCCCACACGGTGTAGCCCAGCAGGTCGACCCCGTCGGCGATTGCTTCTTCAGCCTGGAGCAGGTGATCGCGCAGGTAGCTGATCCGGTAGTCGTCCTCAACCGTGAGCCCGTCCGGCCCACCTTCCACCAGCTGGTCCTTGGCACCCAGGCCGTTTTCGACGATAAAGAGGGGCTTGCCCCAGCGGTCCCAAAAGTCGTTAAGCACCAGGCGCAGGCCCACCGGGTCTATCTGCCAGCCCCACTCAGAAGCTTCTAGGGTAGGGTTGGGCACTCCCCCGATGATGTTGCCCTCACCGGTTTCAGCTGCCCCCGCAGTTTCGCACACCGACATGTAGTAGGAGAAGGACACGAAATCAACCGTATGCAGCAGGTCGCGGCGGTCCTGCTCGGTAATCTCAAGCTGCACCCCCAGTTCCCGGAGCTTACGGAGAAAGTAGCCGGGGTAGGTGCCCCGGCAGTGCACGTCGCCAAAAACATAGTCATCGCGCGAGGCCACCTGGGCAGCTAGCACATCTGCCGGGTCGGGGGTCAGGGGGTAGCGGGGAACAGCCAGAATCATGCAGCCCACCCGGTTCTGCCCATCAATCTCGTGGGCCAGGCGGGTGGCACGGGCCGAGGCGACCAGTTCGTGATGTACCGCCTGATAGAGGCGCTGCGGCCCAATCTCGTCAGGTTTTCCTTCAAGCCCCGAGAAGAAGGGAAAGTGCAGCACGGAGTTAATCTCGTTGAAGGTAATCCAGTAGCGCACCCTGCCCGCATAATGGGTCATCACAGAGCGGGTATACCGCTCAAAGAAATCAATCAGCTGCCGGTTAGCCCACCCGCCGTATTCCCGAGCCAGATGCAAAGGGGTCTCGTAGTGGCTCAACGTCACCAGCGGCTCAATCCCGTGGCGCAGCAGCTCGTCGATAACCCGGTCATAGAAGGCCAGACCCTCAGGGTTGGGCTCAGCCTCGTCCCCGCGCGGGAAAATCCGTGACCAGGCAAAGGAAAGGCGGAAGACCTTAAAGCCAAGTTCAGCAAAGAGGGCGATATCGTCTGCGTAGCGGTGGTAGAAGTCGATGCCCTCAAGCTTGAGGTTATCGGGGGTCGGCTGGGCTGTGGGGGCGGACGCCAGCCCCCGCGGCAGCACGTCCTGCACACTCAGCCCCTTACCACCCTCAGCATAGGCACCCTCAATCTGGTTGGCAGCCGTTGCGCCGCCCCACAAAAACCCTTCAGGAAAACTCACCGGCGGCGTCCTTTCAAACTCTGTCTGCATCTTTTCCACCCTACACGTGATGGTAGGGGCGGCCGGCGGCAATTTCACCGGCTCGATATATTTGCTCCGTGATGATAAGGCGCACCAGCTGGTGGGGGAAGACCAGCTCCGAGAGGCTCCAGACGGTATTGGCGCGGGCCCGCACCGAATCGTCCACCCCGTAGGCCCCGCCAATCACCAGCACTACCTTCTTAAAGCCCAACTGGGCCTCCAGCAGGCGAGCTAAGGCAGGAGAGCTCAGCATCTTACCGCGCTCATCGAGTAGCACCAGGTAGTCGTCGCGATCGACCTTTTCAAGAATGCGGCGGGATTCCTCAGCCCGGGCAGCTTCTTCTGCCAGGGACGAGTGGGGCAGGTACTGCCAAGTAATATCCCAGGGCTTGCGGAGGCGGGTTTCGTAGCGGTCGATGCCGTCTTTGACCCACTTTTCGTGTTTCTTGCCGATAGCAATAATTTTGATGGTCATTGGTTCTCCTCGGTCAGGGGTGCGCGGGCTGTAAGAACGGTGAAGGTGGGGGTGCGTTCTAGTTGCCGTACCCGTTCAAAGCGCTCTTCAACCTGCTGCCGGTAGCGGGCGTGCGAGTTATGCACCAGATAGAGCTGCCCACCGGGGGCTAGCAGACGCAAGGACGCATCGAGCAGGGGGCCCACCAAGCTCAGGTCAACCGCGGTTCCGGTGTGGAAGGGCGGATTAAGCATCACGATGTCGGCTGAGCCCTGTGGCAGGCGGGAACCGGCGTCGTCCCAGCTCACCTGAACCCGGGCGTCCTGCCCCAGGTTAAGGGCAGCTGACCGGGCAGCATCCACATCGAGGTCGGTGGCCCAGACCCGGGCAACCTCCACCCCGGCAGGCAGGTGCTCTAGAACCTCAAGGGTCACCGACCCGTTGCCGCACCCCAGATCAACCAGGGTCAGCGGGCGGGCAGGGGCCTGCTGCGCTAGGTCGGCAAGGACGTTGGTGGCCAGCAATTGGCCGCCCCGGTCGGGCTTGCCACCTGAGAACACGCCACCAGCAGCCTGTAGGGGCCCGGCGGGCTGAGGGGCCTCAGGTGCCGGGACCGGCGCTGTCGCGAGCAGGCAGCGGTGTTTGCCCTTACCTCGCAGCCCCCTCACTTGCCCGAAGCTGCGGCCCAGAGTCTGGTTGAAGCTAGTGCTCATGTGCTTGGTATTACCACCCAAAATCAGGGTAGTCTCGCTCCCCTGCTCAGCCTGATACCGCGCTAAATCATGGGCGAGGTCAGCGAGCGCGGCGTGGCTCTTGGGTAGGTGGCCCAAAACCAGACTGCCCTTAAAGTCGTGGTGGGTTAGGGCACGGTAGAGGCTATAGGTGTCTGGTGTTACCTGCCCCTGGGCATCTAGCCCGGCCAGGGTCAGGCGGGCGGCGGCGTCCGGAGCGTTTTCTGTGAGGGTGCGGTGCAGGGTCAGGGCGTCTGCGTAGGAGCGTTGGCGGCTAATCACCCGGTGGTTGCCGGGAGCGGTGTGCGCTAGGGCCCAGAAGGTTAGGGCGCCGGTGGGGTCATCGAGGACGAGCACGTCCCCGGCGTTGGCTCCATCGGAGCCAGATGCGGAGGCGGCGTCTGCGATGATAAGCCGGTCAAGGGCGCTTGCCGCGCCTGCGCTCAGTGAATCGAGGGGCACTAGCTGGGTGAGGTGGTGGGTACTAGATATGGGCACCCCTCTAGTATCTCACGGGCGATAAGGGCCCTAGATGGGGCGGTACGTCCACAGAGTGAGATGCCGGGCCGACGAGTGGCGCTAGGGGGCCGCACTCCCAGCTTCTCTATCAGTCCGCTGATAAAATACTGGGAGTAGGGCGCCCAGGCCGAGAAGACCAACACCCTAGCGATTCTCAGCCTCGTTTTTGGTTTCCTGGTGAACATCGTCGGTATCGTGCTTGGCTTTGTTGCCCTCAACCAGATCAAGCGCACCGGCGAGAAAGGCCGTGGCCTGGCCATTGCCGGTATCGTCGTGGGCTTCATCAGCCTGATCAGCGGCATCATCTTCGCGATTCTCATGCTTGCTGGGCTCAACGAGGTTGCCAAGTCCGCAGCTGCCTACGAGTCATCAGCTGCCGCTGCAAGCTCGTCCTCCGCTAGCGCCCTGGCTACCGAAGAGGTAAGTGAAGAGGCCTCGGCAGCTGCCGACGAGGCGTCCGCCCTGGCCTCCGATGTGGCAACCACCGCTGCCCTTGACCCCGCTTCCCCCTACTGTGTTGCTCTCGATGAGTTCCTGGTTGCCTCTGATGATATCCAGCAGGATGCCACCACCTTAGATGGTTACCTGGCCTCGCTGACCAAGCTTCGTGACAACGCTCCTACCGAAGAGATGCGAGCCTCGCTGACCACCGCTATCGATGCTGTCAATGCCTCTGATGCAGCTACCTTTGAGTCTGCCCTGAACGAGGTTGTGTTCGATCTGGGCCTGGACGCCGTCAACTGCGGCATCGAGTAAACCCCACCTACCCCCCCCAACAACAAGGGGCCCCGCACCTTCACGGTGCGGGGCCCCTTTGTGTTTTAGTCGGTCATCTTAACGGTTGCCTGCTGGGGTGCCACCAGGGGCATAGGCTCGTATTCAGCGCGCAGGGCTCGCAGGCGGGCCACGTGGGCGTGAAGGGCCTTATCTTCATCGGTAGTGGGCGTGAAGGGGCGGGCCGGTAGGGGCTGGCCATCGAGGTCGGTTGCCATGTAGGTCATGGCGGCGTGAATCGTCAGGGGTAGCTGGTCGTGGCGTTCCCTCGGGTTGCCGGCGCGCAGGTGCACCATCACGCCCATGGACCGCGCGTCGGTGCGTACCAGGCGGGCGGTTACTTCCACCAGGTCCCCGATATGAACCGGCTGGTAGAAGCGAATTCCACCGGCGTATACAGCGACGGTGCGCTCGCCGCTCCAGGCCATGGTGACGCTGGTGGCTGCTTCGTCAATCCATTCCATGGCGGTGCCGCCGTGCACATTCCCGCCCCAGTTCACGTCGGTGGGCTTAGCCAGGAAGCGGTGGGTCACTTCGGGGGCGGTGGACGCGCTCGTGTAGGTCTGAGAAGTCATTTCGGCTTCAATGGCCTTGCGGAGTTCCACGCGAGAGAGCGCCGCCTGCTGCACCCGCTTCTCCTCGTCGGTCACGGGCACATAAGGAGTAACAGGAGTAGGTTTGCGGTCTTCGCCCATGGCAACGAAGATGACCAGGCAGTCGCAGGCGCGGGTGAAGTTGCCGTCCCTGGGGTCAGCGGAGAGCACTTCGTTAACGATATGCATGGTGGAGCGGCCGGTGTAGACGATGCGGGAGCGCACCTCGACCATGTGCCCGGAGGGGATGGGGCGGGTGAAGTGGATATGCCCCACATAGGCGGTGACGCAGTAGGTGCCTGACCAGCCGGCGGCGCAGGCGTAGGCGGCCTTATCGATCCATTCGAGCACGCGTCCGCCGTGTACGCCGGCTGAGCCTGCGATGATGACGTCGGTGGGTGCTGCGAGAAAACGTAGGGTGATGGAGGGCTGCGGGGCAAGCTGGGCCATGGTGGGTTTCTTTCTGGTGCTACGTGATTGTTATATCGTACGGCATACGTTGCTTTGTACCGAGCTGTGTCTCACCCAATGTCATATTGCTTGATATTGAAAGTAAATGAGTTTTAGACTGGGCTTCACCACCACCTTCAAAGGAGAAGAGATGAAACCCATCAAACCAGCAATAGCAACCCTGGCCCTGCTGACACTGGTGGCCTGCAGTTCACCGCAGGCAGCAGAACCCACCGGTACAGCACAGAGCCAGAGCAGCACTACGGCCGCCTTAGCTCGCTCACCAGAGAGCAACGCAGACACCTCAACCAGTTCGACCGACACCGAACTTGCTACAGCCACCAGCGATAACCTGGGCGATACATCACCAGAAACACCCAGCGATCTTGCCCAGCAGCTTGCCGAAGGAGGGCTCGTGATTGTGCACCGGTACACCGGGGCGATGCGCCCATCCAGTCCCTCGCCAGCACCTGCAGGTTTCATCGATGACGGTCAGCGCATTTCCGATTCCAGCATCGAGCGCATGAGCGAGCTTGCGGCAAAATATGAGGAGTTAGGAATCCCGGTTTCTAGCGCCCTCTCCAGCGAATACTATTTTGTCTACCAGCACGCTGATCAAGCCATGGACGTGCCGGTTGAAATCAACCGCGACCTAACCGGCTCCCTCAACTTCACCGATGACCAAGAACTTGAAGCCTCACTCCAGGGCCTGCGTAACCGCACCGTCACTCCCCCACCTGCGGGAACCAACACCGTCCTTTTTACCCACCAGGGTAAATTCTATAAAGCCTACGGTTTCTATCCAGACGCAGGCTGGACCCTCATCTTCGCTCCCGATGGCTCGGGCACACCACACCTCATTGCCAGCATGCCCCTTGATGAGTTTTTAGAACTGTGACGCCTTACTTACTTCACCTAGCCCACCAGCCTGCGGGTTGAGACAGACTATGCTGACCAGCCCGCACACTATCGCCATTCAGGGGGAAGAGCACCTATGAATCATATGATCCGCCAGGCCACCGTCATCGTCATCGGCAGCGGTCAGGCCGGCCTATCGGCCAGCTACCACCTAGCCCAGCGCGGCTACGCCAATGCTCTGACCCACCCCACAGCCCCACTCACCTACATCACCTTCGATGCAGCTGAAGGGCCCGGCGGCGCCTGGCGCCACCGCTGGGACTCCCTGACCATGGCCACCGTCAACAACATCTTTGACCTCCCCGACTTTCCCCGGCCCCATGTAGAGCTGACCGAGCCCAGCAAACGGGCTATCCCCTCCTATTTCGCCGACTTTGAGGCAGCCCAAGAACTGGCTATCGCCCGGCCGGTCGCCGTCCTTGCCGTTACCGCAACCGGCCACCCCGCCCTCCCCTTCGAACTCGCCACCACCAACGGCACCTGGCAGGCAGCAGCAATCATCAATGCCACCGGCACCTGGAATAACCCCATCTTGCCCGCCTACCCGGGGCAGGCGTCCTTTCAGGGGCGGCAACTTCACACCCGCGACTACCTGCGGCTCGAGGACTTCACCGGCCAGCGGGTCGCGATTGTGGGCGGCGGTATCTCAGCGGTGCAGCAACTAGAGGAAATCTCGCGGGTTGCCACCACCTTCTGGTACACCCGGCGCGAACCGGTCTTCCGCAAAACCGAGTTCAACACCGAATACGGGCGCGACATGGTAGCCCGCGTCACCGCCGACGCTGAGGCTGGGATCCCCACCGGGTCGGTCGTCAGCTACACCGGCCTGGGGTGGACGCCCTACGCCAGGGCCGCCAAAGCCCGAGGGGCCCTCAACCGCCGCCCCATGTTCAGCAGCATCGACGCAACCGGCGTGATTGAGGCCGACGGCAGCCACACCGACCTTGACGCTATCCTGTGGGCTACCGGGTTTAAACCGGCGCTTGCCCACCTTGACCCGCTAGGTCTTCGCAATGAGCTAGGAGCCATCCAGATGGACGGCACCCAGGTTGCCTCAGAGCCCCGCCTGCACCTCATCGGATACGGGCCCAGCCAGTCCACGGTGGGAGCTAACCGGGCAGGCAGGATTGCAGTACGCAAGCTGCACAGGCTGCTGACCCGCTAACGACTCCCGCTACCGATTTCGCGCAGCGGCCGGGTCAGCACTAGGGAGGGCACAAGAGCTAGAGCTGCAATACAGGCCAGGGTTGAAAAAGAGGTTGCAGCCATAATAAATCCCGAAGCCAGGGCCGCTGTAGCCGCACCCAGGTTAGTCAGGGAGTCCAGGCCACCGGCAGCCCGGGTGCGGCTTTCAGCCGGCAGGGAGGCTGCAAAGAGGGCCGAGGCCGCCACAAAAGTTGCTGACCAGCCCACCCCCAGCAGAATCAGGCTTGCCACCATGGCAGGTGTGCTGTGAGGGGCAAGGGCACCTAGGGCTATAGCGAGCACCAGCAGGGCTGTACCGATCAGAATGATGGTACGCTCCCCCAGCCTGTCGGCACCCAGCCCCATCAGGGGTGAGAGCCCGTACATGCCAAGGACATGCAGACTGATGGTCAGACCGATAATCTCAATACCAGAGCCCTGATAGTTCATATGGACCGGGGTCATGGTCATCACCGACACCATGACCATGTGGGCCCCAGCAGGCTGATAGCCGCGTATCTTGCCTGCCGGTTGCCTGTAATTTCGCGGGTAAAAGCGCCGACCTTGGCAGCTAGGCTGGGTTTGTTCTGGCCGGACGCACCTGCCCCCTGCTCCGCGGTAGACAAGCCGGGGGCGGCGTCCTTGGTGCTGGGCAGGAGGGCGAAAACCAGCAGGGTTGCAACCCCTAAAGCAAGGGCGGCCAGGGCAAAGGCTGCACTGTAAAGGGTGGTGCCCAAAGATGAGGCAAGCACAGCGGCCGGGGTGCCGATATTGGGGCCAAGAACGGAGCCGATGGTACCTACCCAGACGATGAAACTGAGGGCTGAGCCACGCTTGGCGTCAGCGGCGTGGTCGGTGGCAGCGAAGCGGGCTTGGAGGGCGGCGGCGGAACCAGCCCCCAAGAGCAGCAAACCGAGGGCGACGAGGATCATGCTGGTGCCAGAAGCCGCCCAGGCCAGGATGGTAGCCCCCACAGTGGCGGTGGCCCAGCCGGTGGTCAGGGCGGTGCGGCGGCTGGTGCGGGCAGCAAGCTGAGCAAGTGGTACGCCAAAGAGGGCGGCCCCGAAGGTGGAGGCGGTGCGGGCTATCCCGGCGAGCGCCTCGTTCTGGGTGACCTCGCTGGCTAGGAGCACCCCGATGGAGGGGGCTGCCCCTACCCCGATGGTTCCAAAGACCTGGGTGAGGGCCAAGGCCCAGAGGATGCGGCGTTGCTGGTGGGTGTTCATGAGCTTTATTCTACTCAGGTATGAACCGTCCGGATGAGTGTCGATTGAGCGCTTCAGTCTATGAAGCACCTTTCCCTTTGACCTGGTCTGTTCGCTACTATGAGGAGCTATGACCCTTACCCTTTGGCTTTCCCTTGTCGCAGCTTGCCTGGTGATTTCTTTGACTCCCGGTGCCGGGGCCGTCAATACCATGACGACCTCCCTGCTGCACGGCTGGAAGAAGGCCTTCTTCACGGTCATGGGCCAGCAGCTGGCCCTGGTGGTGCAAATCGCTATTGTGGCCGCTGGCCTGGGGGTGGTGGTTGCTAATTCGCCGGTGCTTTTCGATGTGATTCGCTACGGCGGGGCGACCTACCTGGTTTACCTGGGTCTGCGCATGATCCTTGCCCGTCCCCAAACCCCGCAGCAGGCCCGCAACGAGGCAGAAAGTGGGGCTGGTGCGTCCGCCCAGGCGGGGCAAGGACGCCGCACCCGCCTAGGCGGGCGCCTGGCCCCGGGTGCTCCCCTGGCTCTTTTTAATCGGGGCTTCTGGGTGAATATGTCCAACCCCAAGGCCATTGTTTTTATTCTGGCCTTCATGCCCCAATTCGTGCGGCCCGACGCCCCGCAGCTACCCCAGTACCTGATTCTGGCTGGCACCATGGTTGCCATAGATATTGTGGTCATGTGGGGCGGTTTCGCTGTGGTGGCCAAATCCCTGACTCAGCTATCCCATTCTGAGCGAGGGCAGAGAATCCTGAACCGGGTCTTTGGGTCCCTCTTCATTCTGGTGGCTGCCCTCATGGTCTTCTCAGGGCACTAGGGTTCCCGACTGGGCATGGAGGGCATAGACTGGTTGTACGACAAAGGAGTGTATTTGTATGACAACATCGACTGTTACTGTGCGAGTTGACGAAGCAACCAAGCGCGAAGCAGCCCGTATTGCCGAAGACTTTGGGTTAGACCTATCGTCCATCACCCGCGCCTTCTACCGCCAGGTAGTACGCGAGCAGCGCATACCGCTTACCCTGGAATACCCCCAGCCAAACGCAGAAACCCAAGAATCCATCTCTGATTCACTGACGATGGAAAAGGAGGGCACCAGCAGATTTAAGAATGCTCAGGACATGTTTAATGACCTAGGAATCTAATCGTGCTTCTACCCGAATACACACCAGCTTTCGCACGAGATATTACAAAGCTTCAGAAAAACGGGTCAACCTTGAGCAGCTGAAATCTGTCACTGAGCTAATTTTGGACAATTCACCGGATTCCATAGAAGAACTGCGGCGTCGCCACCGAATGCACACTTTGAAAGGCAACCGGCCAGGCGCAAAGGAATGCCACGTGGCAATTGCCGGTGACTGGCTATCAATCTGGAGAACAACCAAAACTCACGCATATTTCCTAAGAACAGGAACACACGACGACCTCTTCTGAGCCATCAGACCCTTTATGGGGCTACGAGTTTGAGCCACTGGCAGACCACCAGGTCTTTGGGAGTTACGGGCATGCCCTCATCTCCCTCTGACCAAAAATCCCGGTGGGCGCTCCACCACTCATCCCAGCTGTCAAAGCCTTCGCCTTCGGCCCGAACGAATTCATCGGTAACATCGTGAGCTTCCACGAGTTCCACCCGGGTTGTTTCAAGTAGGCACACGGGCTGACCGGCTGAATCAATCACCAGCTCGGTCTGCCCCACACCTGGCAGATCTTCGCCAGCTTCCACGTAGTGCCTGTAAAGAGAAGAGGTTGCTGTTTTCTGCCCGCTCAGAAGCGCTTTCACCAGCTTATCCCTGAGAGGCCCAGGCTCCCCGTACTCCCCCACCACATCTGCATCGGGCAGACTAAAGCCCTCCCGGCTATGCTCCGGCAGGTCAGCTAACCAGGCCAGGGCACGCTCCATCATCAGGCTAGTTAGCTCCAGTGAATACGTTGGCCAGGTCGAATCGGTGAAGAGGTGTTCAGCTCCCTCGTACAAATCGCAGCTGGCTCTAACTGACGAAGCAGTGTAGGCGAGGGCTGCCGGAGCGTCCTCAGCAAACCAGGTATCAGCGCCCCCGCCATGAATCTCTACAGGGAAGGAATCCGGCAGGGCACCGGGCAGGTAGGTAGGGTCAATGAAGCCCTCCAGGGCGAGCAGGCCCTGGGCGCGGGCGTCAGTCTGGGCCAGGGTCTGGGCGACCATCGCCCCCAGAGACACCCCTGCTACCACAAAGGGGCCGGTGAGTGCCGCTACGGCAGCCTGCGCCCGGGCCAGGAGCTTCTCATGAGTAAGCTGCTGGTAATGGGTCATGCCTTCTTCGATGGTGGTGAAGCGGTGCCCGTAGTACAGGTCAGGGGTAAAGACCAGGTGCCCGGCAGCCTCCAGGCGATCAGCGAGCGCGCGGACGCCGTCCGTCAGGCCCGCTGCGTGATGGAAAAGGACGATGGTGGTCATGGCCTTCTTTCTTCCCTAATCTGTGTACCTGGGTCAGCTCGTTTGGTTATACGTTACTGTATAGAAGCCCCACCCCTTTAGACTGGGATAAACCACCCTAATCAAGCTAGAGGAGTTATCGTGGCGCGTATCGGTCTTATTCTTGGTTCTACCCGCCCTACCCGCATTAGCCCGGTGGTGGGTGCCTGGGCGCAGGAGCGTCTGGCTGCCCTGGGTAACCACACCTACGAAATCATTGACCTAGCGGAGCAGAACCTACCTCACTTCGATGAGCCAGCCTCCCCTAAGTCGGGGGCTCCTTACCAGCACCAGCACACCCGCGATTGGTCTGAGCTGGTTTCTGGCTTTGACGGTTTTGTGGTGGCCCTGCCCGAGTACAACGGGGGTGTACCTGCCGTACTGAAGAACGCTATGGACTATCTCTTTGCCGAGTGGGAGGGCAAGCCGGTTGCGGTGGTGTCCTACGGTTTTGGGGCCGGGTTGAAGTCGGCGGCCCAGTTTGAGGCAGCCTGCCCCAACTACGGCCTGGTGCTGGTGCCCGCTGCCGTCAATATCAAGCTGAGCCGGGCCATGTATGACACCGAGGGCAAGATAGCGGATGCCGCTACCGCCTTTGCCGACTACGAGCAGGGCCTGCCTGCTCTGGATGCGGCTTTAAGTGAGGCTCTACAGTAAACCCAGGTGAGAGGTTAGGACCGCAAGATTTTTTCGAGCGGACGGCCCTTGGCTACCTCGTCAACGAGTTTGTCGAGGTAGCGAATCTGCTGCATGAGGGGGTCTTCAATTTCCTGCACCTTATAGCCGCAGATGGAGCCGGTGATCAGGTGCGCGGCGGGGTTGAGTTGGGCTGAGGCGAAAAAGTCGCGGAAGGACGTCCGCTCCTCAAGGTGGCGGGCCAGGTCGGCAGGGCTGTAACCCGTCAGCCAGCAGGTAACGGTCTCTACCAGGGCGGTGTCCTGGCCCTTGCGTTCCACCTTGGCCAGGTAGTGGGGCCATACCTCAGCTAGGGGCATGTCAAAGATTTTGTGGGTCATGCGGCCAGTCTATCGGTAAGACCTGAATAGTTTTTCTCGTCAACAGCTTGCACTGCTACCCCCTTCCTGATAATTTAACGATTATCGATAATATCGTTTTTCGATAAATTATTTGGAGGATACCGTGCCCATCTTCACTACCATCTTGCTAACTAGCCTGGTTATCGCAGGTTCACTTGTCTTTATTTTTCTTAAGCATCTACAGACACGACGAGATGTACAAGCCATCCTCAAAGCCACCCAGTGGTTAGCGGCCATCTACGCCGGGGCAATATCTGTTCTAACCATCGTCTCAGCAGCTCAGCTCGTCTTCAACCGCCAAGCGGCGGATGCTGCCCTCCCTATTAGCCCCTGGCTACCCGATGAACTGAACATTCAATCTACCGGTAGTGGTACCGTCCTTAAAAACCTCCGCTTTGAAACCATCACAGCAGATGCAACGGGCATACCGCTCGACGCCGCTTTATTGCTGGCTAGTTCCGCTATTCTCGGTGGAATCATGCAGGTAAGCGTAGCCCTAGGTTTTCGCGCTTTGGCGCGTGGGCATCTGAACGGAGTCCCCTTCCGCTCCCAGTTCACCCGTGTAACCCAGACACTAGCCTGGATTGTTCTGATCTGCGGACTTATGGCACCGGTTCTTGAAGGGTTTGGAACTAGCGCTCTTGCAGCTGAATCGCTCATAGCGTGGGAACTTACCGATGGACTGTCTAGCGCACCTACAGCCAATCTTGCTATTTTCATCAGCTTCTGGCCCATCGGGGTGTTTCTCGTGCTCTATACACTGTCGGCTATCCTGGATTCCGGCGAACAACTGCAGAAAAGCACAGAAGGGTTAGTCTAAGGTGCCAACTGATATATCTGAAGTCCACTGCCATCTTGATGAACTCTTAGACAGCAGGGGGATGACTCTGAGCCATCTTTCTGAACTGGTGGATATCAGCTTGCCCAACCTCTCTATTCTCAAGAACAACAAGGCCAAAGCAATCCGATTCACCACGCTCACTGCTATTTGCAAGGCTCTGGACTGCGAGATTGGTGAGCTTCTAACCCTTAAACAATAAAATTCAATAAGGTGCCGGGTGAGCCCGGGCGTCGCTCACAAGCGGCCCCGTAGCTCACCCATTTTTACGGTCTTTGAAGAAGGCAGATAGCCTGGGCGCTCGTGGAAGATACCTACACCGCGGACAACTCCGGGTAACTTGAACTGCATCAGGGCTTGGGCGATGATTGGGTTCTGCCCCGCTGGGGCTGACCCTGTAAAGTAGGGTGCTGAATAATCAGTCTACTCTCCCCTATTTTCTTGCGCTGAGGACCCCATGCAACCAGATTCTAAGCCCACCCCTCGGGCGCTCTTCCGTACCTTTGCCACCACCGAGATGATCACCTGGGCCCTGCTGATCACGGCCCTGATTCTGCGGGCTACCGGTGTAACCAACCTTGTGCCCATTGCCGGTGGTATTCACGGGTTTGTTTTTCTAAGCTACTGCGTAGTGACGGTCTTTACCTGGGTCAACCAGCAGTGGAAGGCCCCTGTGGGTGTGGCCGGCCTGCTCCTATCGGTGATTCCCTTTGCGACCGTTCCTTTTGAGATTTTCTTGGAGAAGCGGGGCCTACTGCGCGGGGGCTGGCGTCTGGCACCTGGCGGGGCGGCGCCGTCCGGTCCGTTCGAGAAAGCCCAGGCCTGGGTCCTGGCCAAGCCCGCGCTCGCGACCGTCCTTCTCCTCGCCTTTGTGGTTCTGCTCTTTGTGGTGCTCCTGCTGGCAGGACCGCCCGTCCCCAAGAATTAACCCGGCACAACTGAGGCACCGCTCAACGACCGTGCGTCATATCGTCCAGCGTGCACATGGCAGATACACGCTCAGCGATATGACGCACTTTCGCGTGCCACCAATCTTTGGATGTGCTTGTACTAACTACTTGAGATGAAGAACTTTGAACAGGTACAGAGGTAGGTGTCCTCCATATACATGCGGAAACAACTCGGAACTAGGATCAGAAGGGTCTGCTGGTTCCCATCGAACAGTGAACCCAGCAGGCTCTAATTCACGGGGGTCGATTTCAAAGACGAGAATATCTGGCCTGTCACCATAGATGAAGTCTGAAACTCGCTTTACCTGATCCATATCCGCGCAAGCATGCAAGAATCCCTGCTCGTTGATACTCACTCCACGCGTCGAATGAACCCACACCTTAAGTTTCTGCGCTTGTTCCCATTCTTCGGGCAAAGCTATGTGATAAATCGTCACTGAAGTTCCTCCTAGACACGTACACTACCTGTTTTCAAATACCAGCGCCTCTAACCTGAATTGGCCACTTACAGATTCAAATGAGCTTCCAAAGGCTCCTCTAGATCCCAAACATTATTTCTCTATAAGCCTATTTAGTCGCCAATACAATCCACAGATACTGTTCTTATAAGTTCTGCTTGGGCTTTTGAGTCGGTAAATAGGCCGGTTTCGTCCTGGGACAAGAGCACCTGAAACGAAGCAATAAATCTAGTAATCGCAGACGCCACCCCGTCTCATACAAGACCGTCTCCTGAAGTCTGACCCCACACATCTTCTTCACCGGACTCTACCCATTCCCGATGAGCTCTAGCGTATTCATCGGCGAGGTCTACAGCTGTCACCTGTTCCACGTCAGCTTGAACAACAGATGATTGGTTGGTGGTCATACCTCAATCCTACCGACTGGGTTAACTGCTGCTCAAGACCTCAACCCTTCAGGCACACACTCTAACCCCACCCATATGGCATAATGACCAGGTTAGACACACTGACTTTCCGAGGAGACCCCGTGGGTGTTGAGAGCGAACGTTTTGCCCGGTTGAGGCTACTTTTTAAGAACGAGGGCCTGCAGAAACTTCAGGACGCCACCGTCATGGTACTGGGTCTTGGCGGCGTAGGTTCAGCCTGCGCTGAGGCCCTGGCCCGCGGCGGTGTGGGCAACCTGATTGTGCTGGACCGCGACGTCGTGGAGGAAAGCAACATCAACCGGCAGGCCCTGGCCTTTACCTCCACCCTGGGCAAGGTTAAGGCCGAGGTCATGGAGGGCATGATTAAGGAGATCCAGCCCGACTGCACCGTCACCGCCGAGCGGGTCTTCCTCACCCCCGATAACCTGGCTGAGACCCTGGATAAGTTCCCCCGCCCTGACTACGTCATTGACTGCATCGACACCATCACCCAGAAGCTGGCTGTCTACCAGTGGGCTGCTGAGCGGGGCCTAAACCTGGTTGCCTCTATGGGCGCGGCGAATCGTCTTGACCCGACCATGCTGCAGTTCGCTAATATCCGCCGCACCTACAACTGTTCTATGTCGAAGGTGGTTCGTGCCGAGTGCCGCAAGCGCCAGATTTACGGGCTTGAGGTACTCTTTTCCACCGAGCTGCCCTTCAAGGTGGAGAAGGCCCCCGGGGCTAAGGCTAAGGGTGAGACTCTGGGGTCGATGAGCTACATGCCCCCGATTATGGGGCAGATGTTGGCGGGCAAGGTGATTCGTCAGCTGGCCGGTATGGAAGAGATCCCGGCCCCTCCCTACCTGGGTTCCCAGGCGGGAGAGAAGGACGCCGCAGGTCAGCACCTGCCTCAGCCCCGCTAGCATGCTGCTTGATACCCACTTTCACTATGACTTCCTGGCCCCAGCGCTTCGTCCAGCATTTGACGAGGCGCTGCGAGCCCAGGGCGTCCAGGTAGTTGCTCAGACCCTGAAACCCTCAGCCTACCGGGAGCTTCGGCAGGTGACCGACCCGGCTGCTCCCCTGCTATCTCTTGGTTTTCACCCCTGGCAGATGGTCTCACCTGCCCAGGTTGAGGCTGAGCTTGAGATTTTTGAGGCTGAGATGCGAAGCACCCGGCTGATTGGTGAGATTGGTTTAGATTTTCTGCCCCACCGCCTGGAGGCATCCCCTGCCGACCTGCAGGTAGAGGCCCTGCGCCGCATTTTGAGTGCGGTTCTCCAGGCTGCTGCCGGACAACAGGCCGAGAAGCCCTTTGTGCTCTCTTTGCACGCCGTCCGCGCAACAACGGTGATGCTTGATCTTTTTGAGGAGCTTGATGTGCCCGGTTCCCCTCTTATCCCGGTGGTTCACAGGTTTGGGGGCACAAGTGACGAGCTGACTCGGCTGGTGCGGTTAGGTGGGTGCATTTCGGTTCATCCGCAGATGGTTGAGAGCAAGCGCGGACGGGCGTACGTCCGCCAGGTGCCCGCAGACCGCCTGCTGTTGGAGACGGACCTACCCGGGCAGCCTACCGACGCGCTTGACGTCCAGCTTTTTGCGCAAGAGGTGGGCGGACGCCTGCGCCGCCTTGTCGAGCGCATTTCGGCTGAGCGCGGTGAGGACTTTGCCCCGGTTCTGCGAGAGAACCAGAGACGGCTCTACTCCCTATAGCCCTATCCGTGGTGTACCCAGCCCCAAGGTTTCACAGGGCTTGAGGATCTAAAGAACTCCTGGGCCCTTCGAGATGTGACTCTTTAGGTCGAGCCTCCTGCCTAGTTACTTCTCCGGTGCTCTACCGCTCGAAGCTAGCTGGCCCTTCGTTGTCCACGAATTCGAGAACGTCGCTCACACTACAGTCGAGTACCTTGCAAATGCTTTCGAGAGTGGTGAAGCGTATCGCTTTCGCACGCCCATTTTTCAGTACAGCGATATTAGCTGGGGTAATGCCAACAGCCTCCGCGAATTCGTTGACGCTCATACCCCGTTCGGCAAGCAACACATTGAGCTTGACCTTGATCAAATGACGGCCTCCAATTCTTCATGCTCGGTGCGGGCCTTATCATAGGTGCGGACCGCTAAACAGGTGACGCAAATAAACCCGATTGCGGCCAGAATTGACATCACTAGGCCAAGCAGAATGAGCACGCCGCCGGCATTCATCGTGACACACAAGTGTATCGCCACCCCAGCAGGGATAACAAAGCCCAGGACGCAGAGCGCCCCCACCGCCTGAATAAGAGCCCGGGTGACGCCATTCCAGAAGCCGGGTGTGGCGCTCTTTCCCAGTAGCTTGCACAGCAGGACGGCAGCTAGCTGAAAGCAGAGCAGGGAGGCTATTCCTAGGGTTGAGTAGGGGGTTACAAGGTGGAGCACCTCGGGGTGGACCTCGGCTGATTCATTGGCTGCGATGGGCACAAGGAGCTGGCCGAGGAAGAGGACGACGATGAATAGGGTGAGTGTGGCGATGAGGATTCGCCGTGCAAATGTATCCATGTATCGATTATCAATAGCCACCTATCGAAAGTCAATAGTTTCTATGACTTAAAACACCCTCCTTGTCACCACCCACCCTCAACCCGAGCGCCCACCCTAGTTCTACCCTTAAGCAAAAAAGACCGCCCCTGTGAAACTTTCACAGGAACGGTCTTGATGGTGGAGGTAAGGGGATTCGAACCCCTGACCTTCTGCATGCCATGCAGACGCGCTACCAACTGCGCCATACCCCCGTGGAGCTAAGGGGATTCGAACCCCTGACCTTCTGCATGCCATGCAGACGCGCTACCAACTGCGCCATAGCCCCTTATTCATTTATTCCCCGCTCTCGCGGCGACTGTTCTATCTTATGGCACCCACAAGGGCTCATGCAAATCGAGACCCCACCAACGCCTATGAACTGCATCACACAATATTTATGGGCTGTTCAACCTCTGTCTGCAAAAGGACGCCCCACCCTACTCCCCCGATATCGGGAAGGCGGGTGGGGCGTCCTCACAGAAGAATCTAATCTTCGCGCTGGTTCATCAGGTCCGCTTCGGGAGTGATGATCTCGAAGTCAGCTTCGGCGCCTTCGGTGTCGACGTCACCGGCTTCGCTGTCTAGGCCCAGGTCGATGCGGGGGGCGTCGCCCCAGAGGCGGTCGAGGGCGTAGAAGGCGCGGTCTTCTTCGTGCTGTACGTGGACCACGATGTCGCCGAAGTCCAGGAGTACCCAGCGGCCTTCTGCGCGGCCTTCGCGGCGCAGGGGCTTGAGGCCCAGTTCTTCACGGAGCTTATCTTCAACCTCGTCAACAATTGCGTTGACCAGGCGTTCGTTGTGGGCTGAGACGACCAGGAAACCGTCGATCAAACCCATAATGTCAGAAGCGTCGACGGCCAGCAGGTTGGTTCCCTGCATGTCGTCGGCCGCGCGTGCGGCTACCTTCAACGCTTCAATAGACTCTGCAGCTGCAGTCATTTCGCCCTTTCCGAGCAAATCATTCCCCAAACCTTTTGGGGTCTCATTCAACTAAATCTTTAACTGAAGAAAAGGAACCACACGGTAGCCAGCACAAGCACGAGAAGTAGGAGGCCCACGACGGCTACGATTGCGCCGGTGGATCGCCCCTCTGATGTTTCTGGGTTGTAGGTTGCTGCTGCTTCTTGTTCCACTTCGGCAAGGTCGCTGGAGGGGGCTTCGTCCGTCTGTTTGACGGTGCCTGCGAAGTTGAAGCGCTGAGCGTCTTCTTCCTGGTCGGGACCGGGGGCCGCTGCCGGGGTCTCAGGTGCAGACTCGGTGGTCTCTTCGTCCTCTTCTGCCTGCGGCTCGTAGGTGTACCCTTCGGGTGCCTCGGCAGTTTCTTCAGAACTATCAGAGTCTACCGCACCGGTGCTGTCACTGGCTAGGGTGCTGGCGGCTGGGTCAGTCACATCGGCGCTGTCGATTTCGGTGAGGTCAAGGCCCTGGGCATCAACCGCGCGGACGGGGGCGGGCAGGTCCGGGGTGTGCTGGCCGGCGGTGAAGAGTTCGGTGACGGGCCCACTCTGGGTGTCTTCGGCTAGCTCCGCTTCGGCTTCTTCTTCGGGGTGGGTCGCCCTATATTCATCGTCCTTGGCCTGGGCGCGAGCGATGATAGCGGCAATTGCCTCGGGGTTTGTGGTGACGACGGGATCCTCGGCCTCAGGCTCTTCTGTCTCAGGGCTCTCAGCAGCTGCCGCGTCACCCGCTTCTTCAGTAGCCTCGACCTCTTCTACCTGTAGCTCATCAACGCTCACGAAATCACTTTCACCGGTGATTTCGCCAGCGGCAGCGGCGAAGTCTACCTGCTCGGTAGCTTCAGCCGGCTCAGAGTAGTCAGCACCGAGAACCTGCTGGTCAATGTGGGCCAGGGGGTCTTCAACCACGGTGGCGCGGGTGTTATCGAAATCTACGTCGAGTTTCTCACCCTCACCGGTGCTGATGCTGCCCATCTGCGACAGGTCAACCAGGGAGCGGGCGGCGTCCTGCTCTACCTCTACGCCCTCGATGGCCCCCATAAACATGGGCACCTCGGGCAGCTCTTCATCCCCCCGCTGCAGGGCGCGCAGGTATTCAGCGACCTCTTCGTAGTAGCGGCTCAGACGGCGCGGGCCCATGGGGCGGGTCGGGGGCGGGATTTCTAGCCCGTCCTCAGTGGTGTAGCTTTCGGTGAGGTAGGCGGGTGTCTCGTCGTTCTGGCCGTCCGCGGCCTGATCGGGTCGTGTGCTCACAGTGTTTCCTTGAGTGGGATGCCTGGTTCTTGTGGTTAATGCTACCAAGCCAGACAGGTGGTGAAGGTTCTTAGCTGAGGTGGTCTTTGGTTTTATTTCAGCCGGGGCAGGCCAGCTACGTAGCCGCCGCTCGGGGTGCCGGTGTCGTCGCAGGTGTAGAGGCTGTATTTATTGATGTACTGCACTACCCCGTCGGGCACCAGGTACCAGACAGGCAGGTCGTTGCGGGCCCGGTCGCGGATGTCGGTCGATGAGATGGCCATGGCTGGGATTTCGATGACGCGGACGCGCCCCTGCGCTTCTTCGGGCACGGTTAGTTCGTGGCCGGGGCGGGTGACCGCTACGAAGGTGGCGAGGTCCCACATCTTGTGGGCGTCTTTCCAGGTGGTAATTTGGCTCATGGCGTCGGCACCGGTGATGAAGAAGAGCTCGTCGTTGGGGCGCTCGGCTCGCAGGTCGGTGAGGGTGTCGATGGTGAAGGTGGGGCCCTGGCGGTCGATGTCGACCCGGCTCACGGTGAAGCGGGGGTTGGAGGCGGTGGCAATTACCGTCATCAGGTAGCGGTGTTCGGGGGCGGTGACCTGTTTGTTGGCCTTCTGCCAGGGGTTGCCGGTGGGCACGAAAATTACTTCGTCGAGGCTGAGCACGGCAGCGACTTCGCTGGCTGCAACCAGGTGCCCGTGGTGAATGGGGTCGAAGGTGCCACCCATGACCCCCACGCGGGTGGTGGCGGGGTCGGGTTCGGGGATACCGAGCTCACGTCGGATTTCATGGGCGGGACGAATCACGGGTCTCCTGCTCGCTTTTGTATGTACGGCTTCGGCGCGGGCCCGCTCCCCCGGTTACCGGGGGAGCGGGCACCGCGCCGAAGTGTGGTGGAGAAAAGTTTAGCGCTTGTGCTTGCTCTGGTAGTCGCGCAGGGCCTCGGTCTCTTCGTGGGAGAGGTGGTCTGCTGCGTGGTCGGGGCGTACAACTCCGCGGCCTGAGAATGAGATGGTAATCAGGAAGAGCAGGCCGAAGAAGATGAAGCCGATGATGGCGAACCAGTAGGTGGGCATGCCGAGCAGTTCGAGCTGGTGGCTACCTTCTTCTGAGGCAAGTACGGTGGCGCCTGATGCAAGTACAGATGAAAACATGTGTGTGTACCTTTCGAGGCTGGGCGGTGTGTGGCCGCGCCAGTGCGGTCAAAGTATGGGTTTATTACCATGCTACCGGGTTTCGCGCTCTATGAGCGGGACTTTACCCGGTAGCAGGTGCGATTTTTCTGCTTTTAGTCGCGGCTGTGCCAGTCGCCGCGCACGATCCACTTGGTGGTGGTGAGCTGCTCTAGGCCCATGGGGCCGCGGGCGTGCAGTTTCTGGGTCGAGATGCCAACCTCGGCGCCCAGGCCGAACTGGCCGCCGTCCGTAAACCGGGTCGAGGCGTTCACGTACACTGCCGCGGAGTCAACGTCGCGAATAAACTTCTCGGCGTTGGCGATGTCGTTGGTCAGAATCGCCTCGGAGTGGCCGGTGGAGTATTCGCGGATGTGGGCAATAGCGGCGCGCGCATCGGGCACGGTCTTAACAGCCAAGTCCAGGGAGCCGTATTCGGTGGCCCAGTCTTCCTCGGTTGCCTCTACCGCATCTACGCCCTCGGGCAGGATGGCGCGGGTGGCGGCGTCCGCATGCAGGGTTACCCCCGCCTTGGCCAGGGCCGCAAGGACGCCCGGGGCGGCTTGCGCGCCCTCGGCCAGGAGTAGGGTTTCTACGGTATTGCAGGTACCGGGCCGCTGGGTCTTGGCGTTGACCAGAATCTCAGCGGACTTTGCCGGATCAGCGGTGACGTCGAGGAAGATGTGGCAGTTGCCCTCACCGGTCTCAATTACCGGCACCTTAGCGTTCTGCACCACCGACTGAATCAGGCTGCGACCGCCCCGCGGAATCAGCACATCGATATGCCCGCGGGCCAGCATCAGGGCTGCAGCGCCCTCACGGCCAAACTCGTCCACTGACTGCACCGAGTCAATCGGCAGGCCGGTAGCGTGCAGGGCATCACGGATAATACGCACAATCACCTGGTTACTCTTGGCCGCTGCCGAGCCACCACGCAGCATCACCGCGTTGCCAGCCTTAATGGCCAGACCAGCGATATCAACGGTCACATTGGGGCGGGCTTCATAGATAGCACCCACCACACCCAGGGGCACCCGCACCTGCTGCATGCGCAGACCGTTCGGCAGGGTTGAACCCCGCACCAGCTCCCCCACCGGGTCGGGCAGGGCAACCAGCTCACGCAGGGCGTCCGCAAGTTCACCCACCCGGTGCTCGGTCAGGCGCAGACGATCCAGCATTGCCTCGCTCATACCGGCTGCCCGCTCCCGTTCAAGGTCCTGGGCGTTCTGTTCGATAATCACCGCCGAATGCTTTTCGAGTGAATCGGCAACAGCCAGCAGGGCCCGATTCTTCCAGCGGGTATCGGCCTTCGCCAAACGACGAGAGGCAATACGAGCGTCCACCGCCATATCGGTGACCTGCTGCATCACATCGTCACTTACCTGTACCTGCTCGACCATGAGCATCTCCTTCGCATCTGAGGGTGAAAGCTTGAAACTATCCTACCGGCCCCTTTGGCCAGCGGGCTGATTATTACTGAGAAGGTGGTGTAACCAGGGCAATGTTATCGGCATGGGCCACCGTACCGTCGTAGGTCTCCCCCATAGTTTGTTGAATCTGCTCAGTGTGCAGACCCACCATCTGGGCAGTCTCACCGGCCGTGTAGGAACTCAAGGCATGAGCAAGCACCTGACCTGCCTCATCGACAATAGCCACCGGGCTCCCGCCCTCAAATGACCCCTGCACACTTATCACACCAGCTGCCAATAAAGAACGGCGGCGGCGCAGGGCGGCGGCAGCGCCCGCATCCACAGTAATCGACCCCTCGATATCAGCCAGGTGCTCCAGCCAGAGGGTCTGCACCGGGCGGCGCTCGCCGGTGGCGTAGAACCAGGTGCCGACGTCCTCACCGGCAAAAGCGGCGCGGGCGTGAGCCGCGCTCGTCACCAGGGCGGGAATTCCGGACGCCGCCGCCACCTGGGCAGCCTTCACCTTGGTCACCATGCCGCCGGAGCCGACCCCGGCAGCGCCCACCGAACCGATGGACAGATCTGCCAGTTCAGCTGCATCACGCACGCTGCCCACGCGCTCGCCACCCTCATCGGGGTGGCGGGTGTAGAGAGCATCAACATCTGAGAGCAGCAGCAGGGCGTCAGCCTTGACGGTATGGGCCACAAGGGCTGCAATGCGGTCGTTATCGCCGAAGCGGATCTCACGGGTAGCTACTGCGTCGTTTTCGTTGATGATGGGCATAACACCCAAGTCAAGTAGGCGCTCCAGCTGGCGGTGGGCGTTCTGGTAACGGTCCCGGGCCATGAGGTCTTCGGCCGTCAGCAGCACCTGGGAGACGGTCACACCGTAGCGGGTAAAGATATCGGTGTAGCGGCTCATCAGCAGGGACTGGCCCACGGACGCAGCCGCCTGCTGGGTTGCCAAATCTTTAGGACGGCGCGATAAGCCCAGCGGAGCCAGGCCGGCAGCAATAGCCCCCGAGGACACAAAGACCAGCTCGATAGAAGGATGCTCTTTTTTCTTCTTCGCCAGCACATCTGAGATGGTGGCGATAGCAAGCTCGTCCAGAGAGTTTTCAATGGAGGTCAGGGAGGATGAGCCAACCTTCACCACGATGCGCTTAGCCCGTGGCATGTCGGAGCGCTCGACGATGGGGCTGCGGCGGTGCTTGCCGCGTGACTCGGCGCTGGCCTGGAAGGCGTCCTTCAAATCCAATTGATTAGCTCCCTTAAAGTGTTAACTTTAGCTTCTATGAATATACAGCAGAGTCGCCCCGGGGACACGCCCCGAAGCGGCTTCTAACGCATAGTGGAATACGGTTGGGGGCGCGGAAGGTGCTCCTACCCCGGCCTACTCTTCCTCGGCCGCCCGCTTGGCAGCTCGCTTTTCAGCCTTAGCTGCCTTAGTCTTTGCGGCACGAGCCTCGTCGACAGACTCGGTCCAGATACCTGCCACGCGCTCAGCTTCAAGCTCGGCGCGAGCCTCAGCCTTGGCGTCCATACGCTCATGGAACTCAGCCTTGCGCTGGGCACGGGTGGGGCGAATCAACTCCTCCAGGCGGGCATCGGTACCGCGCGGGGACGAGAGCAGCTCAGCACCGCCGACCATGGTGGGCTCCCAGTCAAAGACCACGGCGTCCACTTCTTCACCGATCACCACTGCATCTCCCGCAACAGCACCTGCCTTGAAGAGTTCATCTTCAACACCAAGGCGGTTGAGGCGGTCAGCCAGGTAGCCCACGGCTTCGTCGTTGTTAAAGTCAGTCTGCTTGATCCAGCGCTCAGGCTTCTCACCAATGACGCGGAAGAGAGGCTCAAGGTTGCGCTCCTCCTTACGGATGATGAATTCCTGGCGCTTCTTGGAGCGGAAGCCCTTGGGCTTGACCACTGCAACGTCTTCTGCGGGGGCGCTCTTGCTCTTCTTGCGGGCCATGCGGTCTGCTTCAACGAGCTCAGCCATGGCGAAGGTCAGTTGCTTGAGACCCTCGTGGGAGGCGGTTGAGATTTCAAAGACCCGGTAGCCGCGCTCTTCAAACATGGGGCGGACGAACTCAGCCAGCTCGCGTGCTTCGGGCACGTCAATCTTGTTGAGCACGATAATCTGGGGGCGCTCATTGAGGGGCACGGTGACACCGGCGGTGGGGTCAACCTCGTAGTTTTCCAGTTCCCCACGAATCACGTCGAAGTCGCTGATGGGGTCGCGGTTGGGCTCTAGGGTTGCGCAGTCAATCACGTGTACCAGGGCACTGGAGCGCTCCACGTGGCGCAGGAAGCGGTGCCCCAGGCCCTTACCTTCAGAAGCACCTTCAATCAGGCCGGGAACGTCCGCTACGGTGTAGCGGGTGTCGCCAGCCTGCACCACACCCAGGTTGGGAATCAGGGTGGTGAAGGGGTAGTCAGCGATCTTGGGGCGGGCCGCAGAAATTGCTGCAATGAGGGAGGACTTACCCGCTGAGGGGTAGCCTACCAGGGCGATATCTGCGATGGACTTGAGTTCCAGCACGATGTCGCGGGTTGAACCGGGGATACCGAGCAGGGCAAAGCCGGGGGCCTTGCGCTTGGTGGAGGCCAGGGCAGCGTTGCCTTTACCGCCGATACCGCCTTCAGCTGCAACGAACTCGTCGCCGATGCGCACCAGGTCGGCCAGTACGTTGCCGTCGCGGTCCTTGACTACGGTGCCCTGGGGTACGGGCAGAATCAGGTCTTGGCCGTTGAAGCCGTGGGACATATCGCCTCGCCCGATGTCGCCGTTGGGGGCGCTCTGGTGGGGGCTGTGGTGGTATTCGAGCAGGGTGGTGGTCTGGGCGTCTACGCGCAGGATGACGTCACCGCCTTTGCCGCCGTTACCGCCGTTGGGGCCGCCGAGGGGCTTAAACTTCTCACGGCGAACCGAGACACAGCCGTGCCCACCGTGCCCACCGGTTACGTGTAGGACCACGCGATCTACAAATTCTGCCACGAGTGCAAGCTCCTTCAAAAAAGTTTGGTTTGGTTATCTAGTTTACAGGGTCGCCCCGGTGCCGGTCTGTGGCCGGACGCTCCTTGGGCGGCTTTGCGGAGGTGAGGTACGCAAAAGGGCGACTACGAGTTGCCCCGTAATCGCCCTTCTACTGAGGTGAGGTGTTTAGACCTTACTCAGCGGCTGCAAGGATGTTGACTACCTTGCGGCCCTTGCGGGTACCGAATTCGACCTTGCCTGCTGCCAGAGCGAACAGGGTGTCGTCGCCACCGCGGCCTACGTTGTTGCCGGGGTGGAAGTGGGTGCCGCGCTGACGAACGAGGATTTCGCCTGCGTTGACGGTCTCGCCGCCGTAGCGCTTAACACCGAGGTACTGGGGGTTTGAGTCACGGCCGTTGCGGGTGGAGCTTGCGCCCTTCTTATGTGCCATTGATGCCTACCTTAGGTCAAAGAATGTTGGGGTAAAACCAGTCTAAGCTGAACTTACGCGTTGATCGCGGTGATCTTAACGGTGGTCAGTTCGGCGCGGAAGCCCTGACGCTTCTTGTAACCGGTCTTGTTCTTGTACTTCTGAATAACGATCTTGGGACCGCGGAGGTCTTCGATCTTTTCTGCGGTGACCTTGGCTGAAGCCAGGGACTTTGCATCAACGGTGACCTTGTCGCCGTCAACCAGCATCAGCACGGGCAGCTCAATGGTGCTACCGGGCTCGCCAGCGACGCGGTCAAGGGTAACCAGGTCTCCAACTGAGACCTTTTCCTGGCGGCCGCCAGCGCGGACAATTGCGTATGCCACTTGGGAACTCACTTCTTCTTGACGTCATTTTAATGGTTCAAAACGAGTTTTCCTGAAAGGAACTCGGGCTCAACAGCAAGGTGGTGACCCGGTTTGCACAGTAAATACCGGGCGGTTTCAGGTTCTGTCGTTTTGAGATGGTTTGGCCTTATTCCATGTGGAATATGCCTAGCTGAGTCCACGCTAACGCTTGCTTGTGGAAACAGCACCGACTCACCAGTTTACGTGGTGAGTCGGTGCTGGGCAAGATATGTGGTGAACCCCTCAGGAGGTATGGCAAGCTCGCAGCGAAGCTGCTGGCTCGATGAAGTGAGCGAGTGCGAGCGCGCGAGCACACAAGAGCGAACGGAATCCACCGTCAGGCGGGGCGTGAGGGTCAGGCTTGCGCCTATTCCGCCCGCAGATTTATTTCCTCGCGCGCTCGGAATCTGCTGGGCTCCATCCAGCGCGAGCTTGCCATACCTCGTTATAGGTTGTGTCCCTTACTTACCTGCCCGCTTGATCTCTGCAGCTGAGACGCCGACGCCGAGCATGACGGGGGCGTCATCGCTGGATGCAGCGGGCTTGGTTGCCTGGTCGATGCTGGCTACCACGGAACTACCGCTTGCGGCCTTGACCTCTTCGGTGCGTACTTCGGTGGAGCCTGCACCTGAGCTGACGGCGCGGCGGGAGCGGCGCTTCTTGCGGGGCGCTTCGCTGGGAGCAGCTGTGGGTGCGGACGCTTCAACCGGAGTTTCGGGTGCTACCTCAGCTTTCTTGCCGGGGGTGGCAACGCCGGTGACGGCCGGGTCAGCTACGACCTCGATGGGAGCGACGTACTTGACGTCGGAGCTTGAGGCGCGGCGGGGCTTGCGAGCGCGACCCTTGCCTGACTCCTCCTGGTTCCGGGCGCCTCGGCGGTCGGTGCGGTCTGCACGGCCGGATCGGTCGTTACGGCCAGTGCGCTCACCTGAGTTTGCTGCCTCTTCACCCTCGCGCGGCTCGTAGTCGCGTCCGGCCTTTTGGGAGGCGCGGGCACGGGCTTCACCGGCACGGATCGCGTCGAGGCGTGATGAGTTCTGAGTGAAGCGGGAGTCAACTTCGGGGTCTACATCAAGCGAGGCATCGGAGTTAGCGGAAAAATCATCTGCTGAGATGTCTTCCCGCTTCTTGCCGCCTCGGCGCTTGGACTGGTTGCGGGACCGTCCGCGACCCTCGCTGCGCTCTTCGGTCTCAGCGTCACTATCGGTATCAAAGACTGCGGCCAGAGATTCGAGAGTGAAGGAGCCCTGCTCCCCCATGCTTTCTTCGGTTTCGGCGTCCGCCCCGGTGGGCAGCTCAATGACCTCGTCGCCGATGGTGAGCACCTGCTCGCCGCGGGCGTCCTGGTTCTGCTGGTTCTCCAGCTCCAGGCCGGCCTCGGCGCGGCGGTTGCGCTTGCGGCGCTTACGCTTGCGGGCTGACTTGGATTCGGTCTCGCCCTGCTCGTCCTCGTGGTGGGCGCTGGCGGCAACAATGTTGGCCAGGGCAGCCTTGCGGGCCTCGGTCTTCTGCTCGGTCTCTTCGTCAACCTCGGTGAAGTCGCGGCGGTTCTGGGTCTTCTGGTTGCGGTAGCGCTTGCGGTCATCGCGTTCGGCGCGGTGGATGAAATCGCTAGCGCCGCCGGAGCGGCCCTTCAGGGGCTGGTCGTGCACGAGAATGCCGCGACCGGCGCAGGCTTCACAGGGCTCTGAGAAGACTTCGAGCAGGCCGGTGCCCATGCGCTTGCGGGTCATCTGCACCAGGCCCAGGGAGGTTACTTCGGCAACCTGGTGCTTGGTGCGGTCACGGCCCAGGCACTCTACCAGGCGGCGGAGTACCAGGTCGCGGTTAGATTCGAGCACCATGTCGATGAAGTCGATGACCACGATGCCGCCGATGTCGCGCAGGCGCAGCTGGCGCACGATTTCTTCGGCTGCTTCGAGGTTGTTCTTGGTGACGGTTTCTTCGAGGTTGCCGCCGGAGCCGGTGAACTTGCCGGTGTTCACGTCCACCACGGTCATGGCTTCGGTGCGGTCGATGACCAGGGAGCCGCCGGAGGGCAGGTAAACCTTGCGGTCTAGAGCCTTGGCCAGCTGCTCTTCGATGCGGTAGTGGTCAAAGAGGTCGTCGTCCTCTTCCCACTTCTTCAGGCGGTCCAGCAGGTCGGGGGCAACGTAGGTGACGTAGGCTTCGATGGAGTCCCAGGCGTCGGTGCCCTGCACCATCATGGAGGTGAAGTCTTCGTTGAAGACATCGCGCACGGTCTTGATGGTCAGGTCGGGTTCCTGGTAGAGCAGTTCGGGGGCCAGCACCTTGCGGGATTCGCTCTTGGCCTTGATTTCTTCCCACTGCACGCGCAGGCGGTTGATGTCGTTGCTCAGCTCTTCTTCGCTGGCACCTTCTGCGGCGGTGCGGACGATGACGCCGGCGTCCTCGGGCAGGCGGTCCTTGAGGATTTTCTTCAGGCGCTGACGCTCAACGTCGGGCAGCTTGCGGGAGATACCGGTCATGGAGCCACCGGGTACGTAGACCAGGTAGCGGCCGGGCAGGGAGACCTGGCTGGTCAGGCGGGCGCCCTTGTGGCCGACGGGGTCTTTGGTGACCTGCACCAGTACAGAGTCGCCTGCCTTGAGGGCGTTTTCGATCTTGCGGGGGGCACCGTCGAGGCCGGTGACGTCCCAGTTCACTTCACCGGCGTAGAGCACTGCGTTGCGGCCGCGGCCAATATCGACGAAGGCGGCTTCCATGGAGGGCAGAACGTTCTGGACCTTGCCCAGGTAGACGTTGCCAATCAGGGAGTCCTGCTGGGTCTTGGAAACAAAGTGCTCGGCCAAAATGCCGTCTTCGAGCACGCCAATCTGGATGCGGTCGTCCTTCTGGCGGACCAGCATCTGGCGGTCGACGGACTCGCGGCGGGCCAGGAACTCAGCTTCGGTAATGATTTGGCGGCGGCGGCCGGTGGCGCGGGTTTCGCGGCGGCGGATGCGCTTGGCTTCCAGGCGGGTTGAGCCGCGGACGCCGGTAACCCGGTTGGTGCTGTGGGAGTCAGACAGGCGGGGGGCGCGCACCTTAACAATGGTGTCCTCGGGGTCGCCCTCGGTACCGCCTTCAAATTCCAGGTCGGCGTCACCGCGACGGCGACGACGGCGGCGGTGGGAGGTGATTTCAGGGTCAAGGTCAGCCAGTCGGCGCTCACGGCGCTCAGCTTCTTCGGCCTCACGGCGGGCTTCCTTTTCGGCCCGCAGCTGCTCCATGATTTCGTCCATGTTGGGCGAGTAGAAGAGCAGATTGTTTGAGCTCACAGCGGCGTTGACCTGGGCCAGCTCTTCTTCTTTGAGCTCACGCAGGCTCTTCTGAGGGGCGGCAGGCTCTTCAGCGGTTTCGGCGGGGGCTTGGGCTTCTTCTGTTTCAGCTTCTGCAGACTCTGTCTCAGTTTCTGCTGCCTCTTCTGTGGCTTCTTCGGCAGGCTCGGTTTCTTCAGCCTGCACAACGGCCTTCGCTTCGGGGCCCTTGGCCTGGGTGTCTTCCACCTCGGTGCTTACTTCGGCAACCTGTTCAGCGGCTGCGGTAGCTTCTGCAGCCTGGGTTTCTTCGAGGTTTTCTACAACCTCGGACTGTTCGCTGCTCATCAGCGTTCACTCTCCTTGTGTTCGTATGCCCCTGCCGCACCAGTGGTCTTGCCTGTAGTCGGCGGTCCCTACCCTAAGGGGTGGTCCGCCGAAATCCTTGGCTACCCGGCTCAACCGTGAGCTCCTTGGCGTACTCGGCAGGTCAAGGCTTCTGTGCTCCATGCCGAGGGGAACCGGGCCAGCGGCAACAACCCGAGGCAGCGCTAGGGCTGCACTTGCTGGGGCTTGACGGTAAGGACGCCTGCGGGTAAGCAGTGCGTCACCGGCCATTTCGGGGTGCCTGCTGGGTAGTGCTACCGCGTGCGGGCGGCACACTACCACACCCATTCTCTCACACCCGGGCTCTTTTCACCCCATCTAGAACCGAACTCACCCCGCACCGGGCCGCCCTGTCCCAGCCAGCTCACCCCGGGCGTCCTTACCTGGGAACTTAGTAAAGAAAACCTGCCCCAACCCCGCAAAACCGGGCGGGCTTGGAGCCTGCCCCGTAGTATGGGGAAAGAAAGTTTTATACAGCCTAAGGATTCACTGTGTCTACCCCCGTGAACACCCCAGATACTGAGAGCGGTATCAGCCAGGCCCAGCTTGATCGCAGGCTCGGCTGGTTCACCCTCATTCCCGGCCTGCTGGCCTTCGGAGCCGCCGCCATGCTGGTCTACGAGCGCCTGCAGATTTACATGGACGGCGCCCACCGGTCGGTCTGCGATATCAACGCCCTGCTCAACTGCGGCACCGTCATGCGTACCTGGCAGGCAGAAGCCTTTGGCTTCCCCAACCCCTTTATCGGTATCGCCGGTTACGCCATCGTCCTTGCTATTTCAACCGCCCTGATTGCCGGTGCATCCTTTGCCCGCTGGTACTGGGTAGCCATGCAGGTAGGCCACACCTTAGCTATGGCCTTTGTGCTCTGGCTCTGGTACAACACCACCTTTGACATCAACGCCCTCTGCCTCTTCTGCATGGTGGTGTGGATTATGCAGACCGCCATTTTCGTCAAGGTCACCACCCGCAATATCCATGCAGGGGTGATACCGGCTTCTGAGAGCATCCGTCAGGCAGCTCCCAACTGGACCTGGTTCTCCATCATCCTGGTCTACATTTTGATTTTCGGTATTATCTTTATCCGCTTCTTCGATGTGATCGTGGGTATGTTCTAAAACCTCCACCTACTGATAAAGGCCGGGGCCCTCAGTACGAGGGCCCCGGCCTTTTTTACTCTGCTTAGCGGAAGGTCTTTTTAGGCACCGAACCAGAGCGCGATTTCGCGGTCTGCTGACTCTGCTGAGTCTGAACCGTGCACCAGGTTCTTCTGCACGCTCTCGCCCCAGTCACGACCAAAGTCACCGCGAATGGTTCCGGGGGCAGCGGTGGTGGGGTTAGAAGATCCCATGAGAGTACGAGCGCCCTCAAGCACGCCGTTGCCCTCAAGCACGAGAGCAACCACGGGGCCTGAGCCCATGTAAGACACCAGGGGCTCATAGAAGGGCTTGCCCTCGTGTTCCGCATAGTGCTGCTCAAGCAGCTCACGGGAGGGAACCAGCATCTTCAACTCAGCGATGCGGTAGCCCTTACGCTCAAAACGGGCCAGCACCTGGCCGGTGAGGTTACGCTCCACACCGTCGGGCTTGACCAGAATCAGGGTACGCTCGGTCATGACAATCTCCTTTGATAGGTCAGGGTGAGTTTTCACCCTTACCCTACCAGACACCCCGCTAGGCGGGGTTAGCCTTCTCCCATTCCTCCTGCTCTTTGGCGCGGACGGCGTTCTCGGCGTCCAGGCGGGCACCGCGCGTCACCCCGTACCAGTAGGCCACAGCAAAAGCCGCTCCCACAAAGAACATGGAGGGCAGGGCAAAACCAACCAGAATCAGGGCAGCCTGCAGACCGTAGCCCAGGTGGTAGCCCCAGGGCTTCTTCAGGAAGGCCGGGGTGGCTAGCAGGGCCGCTACCAGAGCTAGACCCAGTACCCAAATGACTACCTTGACCCAGGTGGGGTCGTTGAAGTGGTGGCCAAAAATTGCCAGGGTTGCAAAGAAGGCAACCAGGGCTTCGAGCGAGAGCACCATCGAGGTAAACATGACCTTGATAGAGCGCTGCTTTTTCGGCTGGCCCGGGCGCCATTCGCGCTGGGCACGCGTCATTCTCGCCATCATCTCTCCTTTACAGTCCGAGCAGGGTGCTAGCTTCGCCCACCACGGTAATAGAGCCGGTGACCAGTACCGCGGAGTTCAGGTTGGGCACATCGGCTGCTGCCGTCACCGCTGCGGACAGAGCATCGGGGATGTTCTCGTAGGTCTCGATGGTGTCTTCATCAAAACCAGCGTCGAGGGCCAATTCAGCTAGCTCTTCCGGGGCAATGGCACGCGGAGAGTCTGACTTGGTCAGGTGCAGTACCGTGCGCCACTCTGCCCGATCAACGTACTCGTCAAAGAGCAGGTTCAGCATGGTCGCGGCGTCCTTTTCACCCAGGATACCCACCACCAGGTGCAGTTCTTCAAAGCTGAAGGACTCCTTAAAGGCCGCTGCCGAAGCAGTGACCCCATGGGGGTTGTGGGCGGCATCAAGCACCACGGGCGGCTCGGTGCGGGCTACCTCTAGGCGGCCCGGCGAGCGCACCTCGCCAAAGGCCAGCTTGATGAGGTCGAGGCTCAGTTCCTTCTCTCCCCCGCCCAAGAAGGCCTCAACCGCGGCCAGGGCCACGGCGGCGTTCTGGGCCTGGTGGGCACCGAAGAGGGGCAGGGCTATGTCTTCGTAGCGGCCAGCTAGCCCCTGGATGGTGAGCAGCTGCCCGCCCACACCGGCGGTGCGGTCGACAGCGCCGAACTCTACGCCTTCAAAGCGGTAGTCGGCGTTGTGGGCGCGAGCGGCTTCGAGCAGGACCTGGGCGGCGGACGGGTCCTGGGCAGCGGAGATGAGGAAGCCGCCGTCCTTAATAATCCCTGCCTTCTCACCGGCAATTTCGGCGAGGGTCTCCCCCAGCATGTCGGTGTGGTCCAGGCCAATGGGGGTAACCACCGATACGGTAGCGTCGGCGACGTTGGTGGCGTCCCAGGAGCCCCCAATACCCACCTCAAGTACCATCACGTCCACCGGCTCGTCGGCGAAAATCGCAAAAGCCAGGATGGTGAGGGCTTCAAAGTAGGTGATGCGGGGGGCACCGGCTGCCTCAAGTTCAGCGTCCACGATTTGCAGGTAGGGCTGAATCTCGCCCCAGATACGCACAAAGGTGGAATCTGCCACGGGCGCCCCGTCAATCGAGATCCGCTCGGTGACCTTGGAAATATGGGGGCTGGTGTAGCGGCCCACACGGATGTCGTGCGCCATGAGCAGGCGCTCAATCATGCGGGCGGTTGAGGTTTTGCCGTTGGTGCCGGTGATGTGGATGACCGGGGCTGCCTTGTTAGGTTCGCCCAGAATTTCCACGGCGCGGGTCATCGCGTCGAGGCGGGGGGCCATCTTGTGCTCGGGGGCACGAGCCAGCAGATCGGCGTAGACCGAGGCTACGCCGAGGGCATCGTCAGCGCGAGCGCCCTCGGCAGCAATCTCGGCAAACACGGGGTCAAGCTCCATGTTGTCCTTGGTCATTTATGCCTTCTTCACGGTCGCTGAGAATTCAGCGCCCTCGAGGTAGGTCACGGCCACAGCCAGGGTCTCACCGGCCACCAGTTCCTCGTGCTTCTTGATAGCTTCGAGGTCAGCGGCGGGGGCGGTGATGGTCAGCTCGATGCGGTCTGAGACGTTCAGGCCGGCGTCCTTACGCTCGGACTGGATGGCGCGGACGGCGTCGCGGGCAGTACCCTCGGCGCGCAGCTCGTCGGTGAGGGTGGTGTCGAGTACCAGGAAGCCGCCGCCGGGCAGAACCGAGACGGCGCGCTCTGCAGCGCCGTCGGTTTCTGCGACCACGGTTTCAAGCTCGTACTCGCCCGGCTCCAGAGCCATGTTGTCGGCACCCACCACAACGGTGCCGTCCTCGGTGACCTTCCAGTCCCCGCTCTTAGAAGCCTTAATGGCAACCTGCACCTGCTTGCCCAGGCGGGGGCCTGCGGCGCGGGCATTGACCTTGAGCTGCTGGGAGATGCCGAAGTCAGCAGGAGCCACCTCGGCAGCGTCCAGAAGCTCAACCGCCTTGATGTTGAGCTCATCAGCGATGATTGACTCAAAGGTACCAGCCAGGTCCTTGCCACCGGCAACCGCCACGGTCAGGGCTGCCAGGGGCTGGCGCACGCGCAGCTTGTGGGCCTTACGCAGGGCAGAACCGGCAGAAGCGACAGCGCGGGTGGTCTCCATCAGGGCCAGCAGCTCAGCCTCGTCCTTGAAATCCGCAGGTGAGGGCAGGTCGGTCAGGTGAACCGAACGCTCCCCGGTCAGACCGCGGTAGATTTCCTCGGTGGTCAGCGGCAGCAGGGGCGCAGCCATCTTCACGAAGGTCACCAGAGCGGTGTAGAGCACGTCGAAAGCCGCGGTGTCTTCGTTGAAGAAGCGCTCGCGGGAGCGGCGCACATACCAGTTGGTCAGGGCGTCGGTGTAGGTGCGCAGGGCCTCGCAGGCGGCAGATACATCGTAGGCGTCCATGGCCTCGGTGACCTCGGCAACCAGCTGACGGGTCTTACCCAGGATAAAGCGGTCCATCACGTGCTCGGCCTCGGTGACCAGCTTGGCCTCGTAGCCTGCACCGCCGTTGGCAGCGTTGGTGTAGAGGGCGAAGAAGTGGTAGACGTTCCACAGGGGCAGCATGACCTGGCGGACGCCCTCGCGGATGCCCTGCTCAGTCACAATCAGGTTGCCGCCGCGCAGAATCGGGGATGACATCAGGAACCAGCGCATGGCGTCCGAACCGTCGCGATCCAGAACCTCGGAGACGTCCGGGTAGTTGCGCAGGGACTTAGACATCTTCTGGCCGTCCGAGCCCAGCACGATGCCGTGGGCAATGACGTTCTCAAAGGCGGTGCGGTCGAAGAGGGCGGTGGCCAGAATGTGCATGGTGTAGAACCAGCCGCGGGTCTGGCCAATGTACTCAACGATGAAGTCTGCCGGGTAGTGGGCCTCGAACCACTCCTTGTTTTCGAAGGGGTAGTGGAACTGGGCGAAGGGCATAGAACCGGAGTCGAACCAGACGTCCAGCACGTCCTCCACGCGGCGCATGGTGGACTTGCCGGTGGGGTCATCCGGGTTGGGTCGGGTCAGCTCGTCGATGTAGGGGCGGTGCAGGTCGACCTCGCCGTCCTTGTTCAGGGGCAGGCGGCCGAAGTCGGCTTCCAGCTCAGCCAGGGAGCCGTAGACGTCGGTGCGGGGGTAGTTGGGGTCGTCAGAGACCCAGACCGGAATCGGGGAGCCCCAGAAGCGGTTACGCGAGATGGACCAGTCGCGGGCATTCTCAACCCACTTGCCGAACTGGCCGTGCTTGACGTTCTCGGGGATCCAGTTGATGTCCTCGTTCAGCTCGCTCATACGGCCCTTGAAGTCGGTCACGCGCACGTACCAGGAGGTGATGGCGCGGTAGACCAGGGGGGTGCGGCAGCGCCAGCAGTGGGGGTAGGAGTGAACGTAGGACTTCTCGCGAATCAGCACACCGTCAGCCTTGAGGGTGTTGATGATAGTGCGGTTAGCCTCGAAAATCTGGACGCCGGCAATCTCAGCCAGGGGGGCACCGGCGGCCAGGGAAGAGTCGGCGAAGAGGTCCAGGAACTTGGCGCCCTCGTCGATAGACAGAATCACGGGGATACCGTAACCCTCACAGACCTTCTGGTCGTCCTCACCGTAGGCGGGTGCCTGGTGGACCAGACCGGTACCGTCAGTGGTGGTCACGTAGTCGGCAACCAGAATCTGCCAGGCCTTCTCGGTGCCGAACTTTTCTGCGTCGGTGAAGTAGTCCCACAGGGGTGCGTAGCGCACACCTTCGAGCTGGGTGCCGGTGTAGGTGGCAAGGACGGCCTCGCGGGCGGCGTCCGCGGGCTTTTCGGCGTCCCCGTAGCCCAGGTCTTTGGCGTACTCGCCCAGCAGGTCGGCAGCCAGCAGGAAGCGGCGTCCTTCTAGCTCACCGGCGCCGGGCACGACAACGTAGCTGATCTCGGGGCCAGCGGCCAGAGCCTGGTTGGTGGGCAGGGTCCAGGGGGTGGTGGTCCAGGCCAGGGCCTCAACACCGGCCAGTTCGGCGGCAACTTCGGGGTGCTTGGCCAGGGTGGCGTCGTCGGTGATGCGGAAAGCCACGGTGACGGACGGGTCCTGACGCTCCTTGTAGACGTCATCGTCCATGCGCAGCTCGTGGTTGGACAGCGGGGTTTCGTCCTTCCAGCAGTAGGGCAGCACGCGGAAACCCTCGTAGGTCAGGCCCTTATCGTGCAGCTGCTTGAAGGCCCAGATGACGGACTCCATATACTCCACGTTCAGGGTCTTGTAGTCGTTCTCGAAGTCCACCCAGCGGGCCTGGCGGGTAACGTACTCTTCCCATTCCTTGGTGTACTTGAGCACTGAGGCGCGGGCAGCGTCGTTGAAGTTGTCGATACCCATCTCGATGATCTGCTGCTTATCGGTCATGCCCAGCTGCTTCATGGCTTCAAGCTCAGCGGGCAGGCCGTGGGTGTCCCAGCCGAAACGGCGCTCGACCTTGTGGCCACGCTGGGTCTGGTAGCGGGCGACCAGGTCCTTGACGTAGCCGGTCAGCAGGTGGCCGTAGTGGGGCAGGCCGTTAGCAAAGGGAGGGCCGTCGTTGAAGACGAACTCGTTGGCACCGTTCTCGCCGGCGTCGCGGTTATCAATGGATGCCTGGAAGGTTCCGTCATTCTTCCAGTAGTCCAGCACTGCTTCTTCGAGTGCGGGGAAAGAGGGGGAAGCGGCCACAAAACTGGCTCCGCTTGCACTTGCCTTGGGGTAAACAGGCTTATTGGTCATGGTTGCGCCCTTAGGTTCTTGTCTGCCTAGTACTTGGGGTGCAAGGACGCCTGCCCTCCCCCGTCCGCTCGACGGGTAAGGAACCTGCGCGGTACCACCTTGCTTACGTCAACCGGCCCGACCCCACCCCGAGCCGCACCGAAAAGTGCGGGCGGGTATGGGTCTGCGCCGGAGCAACCTACCGTCTCGTGAGATGAGGTAGGTTGCGCCCAGCGCAGGGTCGAACCGGTTATCAGTCGCTTCATGACAGCTGTTTCGGGCTTACCCGTCCGGGTCTACTGGGGCTATATCTATTCCGCGCACTCCCCTCGTCGCAACGAATTACGGGGGTGTGCAGGTACAGCCTGTTCTTCCGGATTGCTCGCCGGTGATAGCCGGGTCATTACAACTGTTACCTATTTTAGGGGCAGGGGCGGTGGCTGTCTAACGGGTTTTTAGCTTTTCTGGCAGGCGCCCGCCGGGGCGGGGTGTGAATTACAGGCGTGTGAGCACAAGATGTAGTACAGGTGCGGACGCCCCGCCCCAAGATAGCGGATTACCGCCAGCTGGCAGGGTGAGCAGGGGAACCTAAATTACAATTCTTACCCCCGCCCCTATGCTCACCTTCAGGTCGCACCCGCAGGCGGGCGGCGTCCGCGCACCTCTTCTTCTCCTACTCCGCGAGCGTCCACCAGACTCTCAAAGTGCTTATTCCCCCGGTGGACGCTCCGAGAGTCTGGTGGACCCTAGAGACGGCGGGCACGGCTGAAAGCTCGCTCCATCTTGGTTTTGAGCTCGTGCGGACGCCGGGTGAGCTCGTCCCACGTTACTCGAACCACATCCCACCCCTGCCCCCGCAAGAGAGCCTCACGTTCGTTCTGCCGCCCAAAAACGTCCTCACGCTCACCAAACTGGGTGTATTTAATCTGCCCATCGAACTCAACGATGATCTTGAGATCTGGCCAGGCAAAATCTACCCTGAACTGCTGCCCATATACCCCAATCACGTGCTGCTCAACAGGCCGAGGCAAACCACACCTCATCAAGAAAAGCCGCAGCAAACTCTCCCCCGGCGACTCACTGAGAGGGCTTACGATATCTGCAATTATGCGAGCCTGCACAGAGCCACGACCAGACAGCCCCCGTAAGGCCTGGGCCAGTTTTTGGTGCTCAATCTTCCGCAAAGAACTATCCGCAAGCACAAGTGCCTCTTCGAATTTCATCACCCTCATACAGTGAAGAACCGTATCGAGCGGTGCGGTTACATCCACACCCAAACTTTTCTCGGTTTCGTACCGGTTGTTTCTATGCCGCACAACCCGCGGTGAAGGGGTACCGTGTGCCTGACCCACTGTATGGATAGCAGTAGGTATATGGAGTAGCCACATACCGTGTACCGCTGCCGCTGAATGGTGGGATAGCACCGAGGTTTTGAGCCTGCTTCTGCCATACCCGATGACACGGGCCAGATACTGCTGACTAGGGTAAAGCTGAGAGTGGAAACCACTTTCCATATAGCTTCCATAGCCAAGCCGCTGGTACTCGCCGCGAGCGACCGCGCGAGCGAGGGCATCCTTGTTTATGCCTCGTGCGGATAGCTGCTGTGTGGCCTGTACGGCCATTGCTATTTCTTCTGGAGATTTCATGGTCAGATTGTGCGCTGAGCCTAGCAAATTTCGCTAGAAAGGCACCTCCTGTGGATAGCGCTTTGCGCACCAGTGCACGGTGAGCGCGTTTAAAACGGTGCAGCCGTGACGCAGTATGACGCAGCTGAGCTAAGTGTCCACAAGAGTCTTGCGCCGCCCATTTAAGACCTAAGCACTCCGCGAGTCTGGTGGACGCTCAAGATGAACACGCCCTTGATACGCCGCTAGACTTGGGTTCAAGCACTACCCAGGAGAACACCATGCCCCTCATTAATGTCTCGTATGCCTCTGTTCAGTCTGATGAGAAGAAGGCCGAGCTGATTGCCGAACTCACCCGAACCTATGCCCGGGTGATGGGTGCTAAGGAAAGCTCGGTGTGGGTGGTCCTGAACGAGGTGCCGCGCACCGACTGGGGTGTGGGCGGGCAGCCTCTAGCGGAGCTTGACGCGGCAGCCGCCAGCCAGCAGGACGCCCGTGTAGAGATTCGCCAGGCACGGCAGGAAGACCTGCCCATCCTGGCCGCTATTGAGGCCGAGTGTTTCCCGGCGGCTGAAGCAGCGAGTGAGAGCGACCTGCGGGCCAGGTTTGAGGTTTTTGGGGAGCATTTCTGGGTACTTGAAGCTGACGGCGAAGTTGTTGCTTTTATCGACGGGCTGGTGACCGACTCCCCCGTTATCTTTGACGACCTTTACGAGAGCCCCCAGGCCCATACTCGGCACGGGGCTTACCAGACGGTGTTTGGTATCAACACCCGCCCGGCCTACCGGGGCCGGGGGTACGCGTCCGCTCTGATAGAAAAGCTCATCGGCCAAGCCCGAGAGCAGGGGCGTACAGGGGTGATTCTTACCTGCAAGAAGGAGCTGATTGGCTTCTATGAGAAGCTCGGCTTTGAGCTTGACGGGGTTTCAGAATCAACCCACGGCGGCGCTATCTGGCACGATATGACCCTGCATCTGCGCTAAACGTAAGGACGCCCGCCCCACCTAGCGCAGGTGGGGCGGGCGATTGTATGTATAGGTGAGCTAAGCGTTACAGAAGCAGATGGGCAACCGGTGCGGTGAGCACAATTGACAGCACCACCCGTTCAAACCAAATCACCGTCAGCTGCCAGAAGCTCACAGGAATCTCCGTTGCCAAAATTGATGGAACCATAGCTGAAAGAAAGATAACCGCCGAGACACAGACAACCGCAATGATAAAGCGGGTGGAAAGGTCAGCTTCAGGCCCGATTGCAGAGGCAGGAAGGAACATCTCTACATATCCCAGTGCGATTGCTTTACCAGCGCCTGCAGGATCAGCCATGCCAGCTACCCAGGTAAAGGGGTAGAGCAACCAGCCCACCCAGTCAAAGACCGGGGTGTGACGGCCCAACAAAATGCCAATGAGGCCCACCGACATGATGGACGGAAGAATAGAGGAAGCCATCACAAGGCCGTCTTTGAAATTAATCCACATGGTTGCAAATACACCGGGTGAGGCCTGCAGAGTAGCTCGTGCCTGAGCCCACGCCACCTTAAACTTATCGCGTCCTACCGATTTTTCAGGCTGGGGCGTGACACCTGGGTAGTACTCGTCAGGAATTCGAGAGAGCGGCGGAATACGGACCAGCACAGCAGTCACCAGATAGGTAACAACCAGGCTGGTAAAGAAGTAAAGAAGCCAGTAGTCCATCAGGTTGAGGGCGTTCGCAACAACTACCATGAAGGTGACAGATACGGTTGAGAAACCCACGGCGATGATAGCGGCCTCTTTAGCGGTGTACCCTCCAGATTTATAGACACGGTTGGTCAACAGTAGCCCCAGTGAGTAGGAGCCAACGAAGCTAGCCACAGCGTCAACCGCTGAACGTCCGGGTGTTTTCCAGACCGGCTTCATGACGGGGCGAACGAATACGCCGATAAATTCCATGAGGCCAAACCCAATGAGGAACCCCAGGAAGATTGCGCCTATAGGTACAATGAGGCCCACCGACCCTACTAGAGTCCCCCAGAGGAAGGGTCCAACACCGGGCTGGTCTAGCCAGCTGGGCGGGCTGGTCACCATGAGGACGGCGGCGATCAGACCCACGATGTTGAGAAAAGCGAAGATGGTTTTGGTGGTGCTCGCCCTCCACGTCCCCTGGAGGAATGGGCGGACGGTGCCGAAAGCAATGAGCCCAAGAAGCAACCAGGGCACTACCGGGCCGAGTAAGGTCCGGACGATGGTAACCAGGTGGTCCAGAGGGATACTGGTTTTACCCTGGTAGGTGATTGGGATAAAGAACATAAAAATGCCGATAGCGGAGCAGGCGATGAGTTTAAAGGCGTCTTTACCCGCACCCGGCCTGCTTACGGTATCGATGGCGGCGGTGGACTCCTGGCTCCACGACTGCATAGACATAGTGACCTCCACACCTGAGTGGTTGTATATACATTGCAGTCAGCCTACCAAGTTGTGTGCTGCGTGTCACTATATTTATTTGATTATTTCCAACCTAAAGCCGCAACGACGCGATCCAGCAGAGCAAGCGCTCGCCGCGGGTTACCCCCGCCAGAAACAGCCACCAGTTCATCGCCCCGCCTGCGGTGGGCCAGCGACCAGACCGGAGACTCCTGCGGCGCCCCGCCCAGCAGGCACCAAATCGCCCGCTCTTCACAAAGAGCCAAGACCTGCTCATTGAGCTCGGGTGAGTCGGTCAAAGCATAGACCAGCCAGGCGCCGGTCACATCATCGGGAGCAAAAGGACGCTGGTGAGCAACAAGACTCCCCTCAGCCAGCAGGTTCTCCAGGTGGGAGTCGAGAGAAGGAGCCACCACCTCAACCTGAGCCCCAGCCTCAATGAGGGCGCCCACCTTCCGGGCAGCGACCTGCCCCGCCCCGACAAGGAGGACCCGGCGTCCGCGCAAATCAAGGGCTACCGGCAGCCGCTGATTCACGCGGGGAGCTCCGCCCAGATGTCACCGTCGCGCACTTCTACGGGGTACACAGGTAGGCGATAGTCAGCTCCAGAGAGGCAGTCGCCGCTGATGAGGGAATAGACCTCTTTATAGAGAGGGGATGTCACGGTGGGCTCGCCGCCCTTCTCTCCCAGGATGCCGCGGGCAATCACCAGGGCCCCGGAGGTAGGGTCCCTGTGGCTGGTGACGAAAATAGAATCGTCTGCGGCACGAAAGACCGCATACTGTTGCCCGTCAATCAGGGCCGCTTCACCCCAGTTAGGCTCCAGGTCGTTCTTGGTGCAGATTCGGTGCCACTGTACTGTCACGGTGCCCTCCATTTTCTTACTGTACGTCGTGCGTTTGCGTGGGTTTACCTTGTTTACCCTGTCTTTAAGCTAATATTAGCATTATAAATACGCATTAAACCGGCTTGAACCCACACCAGGGAGGCTCCCATGTCCCACACCCCCGCTACCTCCAGCCAACGTTCCGTTCTGGTGATTGGAGGTGGGCCCGCAGCCTGGAGATTTGCCAAGGCCTTCCTCGACAAGGACTCCGGTGCCTCCCACCTTACCGTGCTCAACGCCGAGAAACACCTGCCCTATGACCGTGTAGCGCTAGAGAAGATTTTTCACGATACCGCCCGCGACCTCACCCTCGGCGACCCCGAACTCTGGAATAACCCCCACGTCACCCTCGTCAATGGTGTGAGCGCAACCGCCATCGACCGCAAGAACCGCACGGTCAGCGCAACCGACGGCCAGACCTACCCCTACGATGAACTGATTCTTGCTACCGGTTCATCGGCGGTCAAGATTCCCATTCCTGGCTCCGACAGCGCTCACGTTTTCCGCACCATCGATGATGTGCAAACGGTGGTTGCGGAGGTTGCCCGTCTTACGGAAAAGCTAGGACGCCGCCCCCGCGCTATTGTGGTCGGTGGCGGCCTACTGGGGCTTGAGGCCGCAGAGGGCCTGCGAGATGTTGGAGCTGACCCCACCATTCTCGATGTGGCTCCCTGGCTGCTATCGATTGAGGTAGACCAGGGCGGCGGTTTCGCGGTCAACGCCGCAATCCGCGAGGCGGGAATCGCGGTTGAAACCGGTGCTTTTATCTCAACCATTAACAAGGATTCCGCCGGTGAGGTTATCTCGGTTTCGGTGGCAAACGGTATGGGTGATGAAGCCGATGTGCACCAGCTCGACGCTGACCTTGTCATGATGGCTGCCGGCATCCGCCCCAATGACCAGTTAGCCCGGGACGCCGGTTTGCAGGTGGGCGAGCGCGGCGGCCTTGTGGTCTCCCCCAGCTGCCAGTCGGAAGACCCCCATATTTGGGCTATCGGTGAAGTAGCCTGCGTGCTGGGCCGCACCTGGGGCCTGGTGGCTCCGGCGAATCAGATGGCTGAAGCTGTGGCAACCAATCTCACCGGTGGTCATGAAGAGGTAGAGAGCTTCGATATCGCCACCAAACTCAAGTTTTCGGGTCTGGAAGTAGCCGGTTTTGGTGACCGTCGCGGGGTGACCGATAACTGTCTAGAGATTATGTTTGCTGACCCGGCTCGCGGCCTGTATCAGAAGATTGTGACAACCGCCGATGCGAAGACCCTGCTCGGTGGCGTCTTCGTGGGTGATACCGCCCCCTACGATTCGCTGAAGCCGCTGCTGGGCAGGGAGCTGCCCGCGGAGCCGTCCGCCTTTCTCACCGCTGCAGGAAGCGGGGATGGTGTGCCCGATACAGAACTGCCCGACGACGCGGTGCTGTGCTCCTGCAACAATATCTGCTTCGGTGCAGTGCGGGAAGCGGTAAAGGGCGGTGCGCACGATGTAGGTGCGGTCAAGGCTGAGACAACCGCCGGAACCCAGTGCGGCTCCTGCGTACCCATGATCCAAAAGACCCTAGAACAGACCATGAAGAAACTGGGGCTGACGGTCTCAAAGGCCCTGTGCGAGCACTTTGACCTCTCGCGTGCCGAGCTCTTCCAGGCTGTCTACGCTGTGGGTGACCTCGATGATTTCTACTCCGTACTCAAGCGCTTTGGGCGGGGTACCGACGGCTGCGCCATCTGTAAGCCAACCGTGGCGTCCATCCTTGCATCGACCCGCAAGTCCTACGCCCTGGACGGCGGCCGCGGCGCCCTGCAGGACACCAACGACCGCAACCTGGCTAACATGCAGAAGGACGGCACCTACGGTGTGATTCCCCGTATCCCCGGTGGCGAAATTACCCCGCAGAAGCTGGCCGTTATTGCCCAGGTGGCAGCTGACTATGGGCTTTACACCAAGATTAACGGCGCCCAGCGTATCGGCATGTACGGTGCCCGTCTAGAGCAGCTGCCTGAGATTTGGCAGCGGCTGGTCGATGCGGGCTTTGAGTCGGGCCAGGCCTACGGTAAGTCCTTGCGTAACGTGAAGTCCTGCATTGGTTCTGCCTGGTGCAGGTTCGGTATGCGCGATTCGGTGGCTATGGCAATTGATACGGAAAACCGCTACAAGGGTTTGCGTTCTCCCCACAAGTTCAAGGTGGCAGTGTCTGGCTGTAACCGTGAGTGCGCAGAAGCCCAGGGCAAAGACGTGGGTCTTATTGCCACCACGAACGGCTGGAACCTCTACTTTGCCGGCAACGGCGGCGCTAACCCCGCCCACGGCCGCCTGTTTGCGCAGGATCTCGACCAGCAAACCGCCTACCGTTATATTGACCGTTACCTCATGTACTACATCCGCACCGCGGATAAGCTCCAGCGCACCGCCCGCTGGGCTGAGGACCTCGATGAAAAGTTTGGCGACGCTATCGAGCACCTACGCGAGGTGATTATCGACGACAAGCTGGGCATCTGTGAACAGCTCGATGCCGATATGCAGTACCACATTGACCATTATGAGGACGAGTGGGCTGCAACCCTGCGCGACGAGAAACGCCTGCGCCGCTTTAGGGCTTTTGTGAATGAGCCTGAGGCCAATTCGGCGGGTGACCGCATGTATGTGCTGGAGCGTGACCAGATCCGCCCGGCCACCGAAGCGGAAATCGCTGCAGCCGAAGCCGATGGTGATCTTGAGAGTGAGGACGCCGGCGAGAAGGTTCTGATTGCCGGGGCCAGTTTGCCGGTGCATGCCGGCTAGCTGCCGCCGTGTGACCTCGTGTGACGAAGCTTAAACGCTCCGGTTCATGCGAGGTCACGCAAGTGGGTGAAGCTGCCCGACCCGTGTGAGGATGAAGGGTAAAGAGTTTTCTAGGGAGAGGATACGGCGTGTTCGCTGATCTTGATGTCACCAGTGCCGCGGTGCTGCTCTGCGGAGCATCAGAGCGGGTGGGGCAGGTTGCGCCCAAGTATAAGGCGGCGGCTGAGGTCATGAGTGTCTCCTCTGCTGACCTACTCCCCTCTGTTCTAGAAGATATCGCCCCGTCTGTGGTGGTCATCTGTGCCGAGCAGCCCGATGAGATTGGGAGCTGGCGGCAGGCGATCAAGGCCGCCCTGGGCAACAGGGGGCTGCACACGGTTCTTCTTGTAGATAGCGAACCGACCCCCCAGCAGGTCGGCAGGGTCTTTTTGATTGGGGCTGGCCCCGGCGATCCCGGCCTCATGACCCGCCATGCCCTTGAGGCACTGAGCCGGGCGGACGTCGTCCTGCTTGACCATCTTGCTCCCCACCAAGACCTGCCCCGCTGGGCACCTAAGGCTGACATCATCGATGTGGGCAAGATTCCCGGCCAGCACCGGGTGCCGCAGCGGGAGATTGACCGGCTCATGGTAGAGCATGCCCTAGCCGGTCGAACCGTGGCTCGCCTCAAGGGCGGTGACCCCTATGTCTTCGGGCGCGGTGCTGAGGAACTCTACGTCTGTGAGCAGTCCGGCATACCGGTTACGGTGTATTCGGGGGTGACCTCGTCGATCGCGCTGCCCGCTCTGGCCGGTGTGCCGATTACCCTGCGCGGTGTGTCCCACATGTTTACCGTGGTGTCTGGGCACGCGCCTCTAGGCGGCTCGGAGCTGGACCAGCTAGCGGGCCTGCTCAAAGATGGCGGTACGGTCTCCCTCCTCATGGGCGTCAAGTCCCTCCCCCATACCGTTGCCGGTCTGCGCGAGCGCGGGGTGCCGGCGTCCTTGCCCCTAATTGCAGTGCAGGACGGCTTCCGCCCCAACCAGCGCGAAGTGTACGCAACCCTAGGTGACTGCCTCGAAACGCTGGCCGATGTGAAGCCGCCTGCTGTGATTACCCTGGGCGAGGTGTGTGCGGTGGCCGGCCCCCACCGCGAAGAGGTCATGGCAAGGGCTTTTGAGACCCACTAGGCAGCAGCTGCCACGGCGACTTTTCACCCTGGGGCTGACGTCCTAGTCCCGATTCCGAGCCCGTTTCCGCGCTCTCGTTGTGCCTTCCTCTTCATTTCGACGCGTCCGCCGGTTTTCCATGCCTCAACCGTGGAAAACCGGCGGACGCGTCGAAGGTTTAGTAGGGTGCTAGAAATCCGGACGGACGCACCCCGGTGCGGTCCGGACAAGTTGTGCAGACCCCACACCAACTGACATCTATGACACGTTTATGTCCTCGTGGCGCCTGAAACGTTAGGCCTATCCCCCGCTAAAGGGCACAGTTATCCACAGATTCACCCCTGAGCCTGCGATAAAGGGCCTCAGCGGTGCAGTCTAGATGCATGAAAAGCCTGCACGATATTCACCCCCTAGTTCAGACAGCCCAAGATTTGGAGCTGCGCGGTTTTACCCGTCATGCTGTGCGTCAAAAAGTGTCCCGCGGCGAGATCGTCAGAATACGCCGCGGGGTCTACGTGCCCTCTCAAAGCTGGTCTTCACTCCTACCGAGTGAACGCTATGTGGCCCGGCTGGTTGCCCATTCAAAAAGTATGGGTGCTCGAACAGTTTTCTCGCACCAGAGCGCTGCGGCTCTCTATGGTTTTGCTCAACTGGCTGTTCCTGACCGTATTCACGTTGCAGCGCCGAACTCTAGGGCTCATTCTTCACCGGGTGTCACCGTGCACGGGCTTACGAGTAAGCCCCAAGAAATAGCGGGTATTCCCGTAACGTCTGTCCTACAGACAGTGGTGGATTGTTGCCGGGTTCTCGATGTACGCCATGCTCTCGTACTGGCCGATAGTTCCTTACGGGCTGGGGTTCTTTACCCCGATCTCTTGGCTAGTTTACGCCAGGCTACGGGCCGCGGCAGTAATCGCCTACAGAAGCTGGCTGATTTGGTCAATCCGCTTTCCGAATCTGCTGGTGAAAGTCTGGTGGTCTATTTCTTAGACGAGTTTGGCTTTCCGCCCTGCCAGCAGCAGGTGTGGGTTGAGGGCGGCGGACGGCGCTACCGGCCTGATTTTATGTGGCCTGAGTGCATGATCATTTTAGAGTTTGACGGAAACATCAAATACGCGGGTTCAAACCGTGAACAGGTTTTTGGTCAGCAGAATGAGCGTGAAGCCTGGCTCCGCGGTAGAGGCTACAACGTGGTGCGGACCAACTGGCACGAGGTTATCTACCGGCCGCAGTTGTTGGCTGAGAAACTGAAGCGGGCTTTTGCGTCCGCCGGGGTATACCTATAGCTTCGACGCGTCCGCCGGTTTTCCATGCCTCAACAGTGGAAAACCGGCGGACGCGTCGAAAAGCCAGCCCTATACTAGCTGCTGCTCGTCTGCCTCCAGTGCCCAGCGCGCAAAGGTCTGGGAGGCGTCCGTTCGCTCCGCGAGGTAGGTGCGGATTAGGCGTTCAAGGTAGTCTTCCAGCAGGTCAGCCTCTACCTTGAGACCGCGCACGGTGCGGCCTAGGGTGCCAGCGGCGTCATTCTGGTAGTCAGCCAGCCCACCGCCGAGGTGAACCTGGAAGCCGGGTACCTGGCGGCCGTCATCGGTGGTGATAATCTGCCCCTTCAGCCCGATATCTGCGGTCTGAATACGGGCGCAGGAGTTGGGGCAGCCGTTGATGTGCAGGGTCAGGCGGGCAGGCAGCTGGTCAGCCACATCGGCCATGCGCTCTTCGAGGTTATCGATGACGCGGGCGGCAGTGGACTTGGTCGCCACGATGGCAAGCTTGCAATACTCGATGCCGGTGCAGGCGATGGTGGAGCGGCGGAAGACGGACGGACGCGCGTAAAAGCCCAGCTTCTCGGCTTCGGTGATGAAGGGTTCAACATCATCTTCTTCGATGTCAAGCACGACCAGCTTCTGGTAGGGGGTAGTGCGTAGACGCGAAGAGCCGTACTTCTCGACCAGGTTGGCTAGGTCAATGAGCTGGCTGCCGCTGATGCGCCCCACGGTGGGGGTCAGGCCGATGTAGAACTTGCCGTCCTTCTGCGCGTGTACTCCCACGTGGTCGCCGGTGACAGCGGGGGTCTCGGGGGCGGGGCCGTCGGGCAGGGCATAGCCCAGGTATTCTTCTTCCAGTACCTGCCGGAATTTCTCTACGCCCCAGTCAGCGACCAGGAACTTGAGGCGGGCCTTGTTGCGCAGGCGGCGGTAGCCGTAGTCGCGGAAGATGGAGATGACGCCCTTCCAGACCTCCACGGCCTGGTCCTGGGTGACGAAGACCCCCAGGCGCTCTGCAAGCTTGGGGTTGGTGGAGAGACCGCCGCCGACCCACAGGTCATAGCCGACGCCCAGTTCCGGGTGGCTAACACCAACGAAGGCGACGTCGTTGATTTCGTGCACGACGTCCTGGCTGGGGTGGCCGGTGAAGCAGGTCTTGAACTTACGCGGAAGGTTAGAGAAGGCCGGGTCGCCGATGTACTTTTCTTTAATCTCTCGAATCACCGGGGTGGGGTCGATGAGTTCGTCAGCTGCAATTCCTGCCAGGGGTGAGCCCAGAATGACGCGGCCTACGTCGCCGCAGGCCTCGGTGGTGTCGAGCCCCACCTCTGCCAGTCGGCGCCAGATTTCGGGTACGTCTTCTACCTGGACCCAGTGCAGCTGCACGTTCTGGCGGTCGGTCACATCGGCGGTGTCGCGGGCAAAGTCTCGGGAGATTTCACCGATTACGCGGGTCTGCTCGGTGGTGAGCTGGCCTGAGTCGATACGCACGCGCAGCATGAAGTACTTGTCTTCGAGTTCTTCGGGGCTCAGGGTTGCGGTGCGGCCGCCGTCGATGCCCTGCTTGCGCTGGGTGTAAAGACCCCACCAGCGGAAGCGGCCGTGTAGGTCGTCCGAGTCGATGGAATCGAACCCCTCCTTGGAATAGGTATCGATAATGCGTTCGCGCACGTGCAGGCCATCATCTGCCAGCTTGAATTCTTCGTTGGCGTTGAGCGGGGTTTTGCCGTCGATTTTCCACTGGCCGTTGGGCTTCTTAGAGACGGGTTTACGGCGGGCCGGTGCGGCTGCCTGGTCGGGGCGGGCGGTGAGGGTCTTAGCCATAGGTTTAGTCTTTCGTGCGTGTGGTGCTGGTGGCGAGAGTGTGATGTGAAGATGCGATAGTTTCACTGTAGCCGGTGGGGCGGCTGAGGGTGAGGTTTCGGCTCCGCAGCACTCCTCGGGTGCTCAGGGCGAGCCCGGTCAGGGCTGCTCCCAGGGTGAGCGGCAGGCTGTAGGGGGCCAGGGCCGGTACGAGGCCGGTGAGGTAGGGCAGGTGGGTGACGACCAGGCAGGTGCCCACGAACCCGCCGAGGGCGGTGGGGTTGATGCGGGTGACCAGCCAGGCTGCGACGGGAGCAGCGAGGACGCCACCGGCCAGTAGGGCAAGGACGGCGAGCAGGTGCTCGGTGAGGTCCTGCCACATTCCCAGGATAAAGCCCAGACTGGCGGCCAGGGTGACCAGGAATTCGGCGGTGTTGACCGTGCCCACGATGCGGCGGGGTTCGGTTTTGCCGATGGTCATGAGGGTGGAGCTGGTGACCGGGCCCCAGCCTCCCCCACCGGCGGCGTCCACGAATCCGCCGAAGAGCCCGAGGAAGCCGAGGGTGCGGGGGTTGGCGGGAGCGCCGGTGCCGCGGGCGGCGCGGCGGCCGGTGGAGAAGCGGAGTGCCAGGTTGATGCCGATGAGGGTCAAGATAGTTGCCATGACCGGCTTGGCGGTAGCCAGGGAGAGGTTGGAGAGCAGGGTCGCTCCTGCAAAGGCCCCTACCGCACCCGGCAGGCCCAGTCGCAGCACGACCTTCCAGTCGATGTTGTTGAATCGCCAGTGGCTGACGCCCGAGGCGAGGGTGGTGCCGAGTTCTGCCACATGAACAACTGCTGAGGCGCTGGCCGGGTTCATCACGGCGAGGGTGAGGAGCAGGGTGGTTGAGGTGACTCCGAAGCCCATGCCGAGGCTGCCGTCAACGAGTTGTGCGAGCAGACCGCCCAGGGCGATGAGTAGTAGTTTGTTCATGGTGGTGTTCGTTCTGTGAGGGCTGCTAGCGGACGAGACCCGCGGCTAGGGTGTTGCCGTCTGCCTGGTTGATCAGCAGCAGGGAGCCCACCAGTCCGCGCCCGGTGTAGGGTTCGACGGGTAGGTCTTCTGCCAGTTGCAGGGTGACGGTGGCGATGTCGTTGAGTTCAACTGCTTCGCCGGGGTGTTCTTGGTTGGTGTCAATATCGAGGATGGAGTCGATGGAGGTGAGGCGGGCCCGCACCAGGGAGGTACCGTAGCGCAGCTTGACCTTGGCACCCGGACGCAGCGGGGTATCGGCTAGACCTACCAGGGTGGCGGTGAGTTCCCTGCTACCTTCGGGGCGGTCGGCACCGGCAATGAGGTCACCGCGGGAGAGGTCGATATCGTCTGCCAGGCGCACCACGATGGAGTCTCCTACGGTGGCAGTGGTTGCTGCCCCATCTGCGGTATCGATGTGGGTGACGGTGCTGGTTCGCCCCTGCCCCAGGTGCACGGTGTCGCCCACAGCCAGGTGACCGGCGGTGATACGCCCGGCGTAGCCCCGGTAGTCGGTACCCTGGGGGCGAATTACATACTGGATGGGCAGGCGCAGGCCAAGGTCTGACTCCTGCTCAGCTACGTCGACGGTTTCGAGGTAGCGCAGCACGGTCGGGCCGGTGTACCAGGGGGTGTTGGCAGAGGGTTCCACCACGTTATCCCCCTTCAGGGCGCTAATAGGGATTACGGTTACCTCGGCGACGCCCTTAGCCTGCGCCAAAGCCGTGAACTCTTCGCGAATCTGCTCAAAGACGTCCTGAGAATAATCCACCAGGTCAATCTTGTTGACCGCCAGCACCACCTGGCGAATACCGAGCAGGGAGGCGACCGTTAGGTGGCGGCGGGTCTGGGTGACTACGCCGTGGCGGGCGTCCACCAGCAGCACGACGACCTGGGAGGTTGAAACACCGGTGACGGTATTGCGGGTGTACTGCACGTGCCCCGGGGTATCAGCCAGAATGAAGGTGCGCTCGGCAGTGGAGAAGTACCGGTAGGCCACATCGATGGTGATGCCCTGTTCGCGTTCGGCACGCAGGCCGTCGACCAGCAGGGAGAGGTCAAGGCCCTCGTGGCCGCGCTCGCGGCTGGTGCGTTCTACGGCTGAGAGCTGGTCGGTAAGGACGCTCTTGGTGTCGTGGAGCAGGCGGCCCACGAAGGTTGATTTGCCGTCATCCACACTGCCTGCAGTGCACAGGCGCAGGGTTTGACGGGTTGCGAGCTGGGCGGACGCCGGTGAGCCGGTTGCCGCCTCGCTGTCGGTAGGGTGGGTGAGCAGGGTCATCTTAGAAGTAACCTTCCTTCTTGCGGTCTTCCATGGCGGATTCGCTGAGACGGTCGTCCGCTCGGGTTGCGCCGCGTTCGGTCAGGGTTGAAGTAGAGATTTCGGTGATGATGTCGTGCACCGTGCTCGCTTCTGAAAGCACAGCGCCGGTACAGCTCATATCGCCGACGGTGCGGTAGCGTACCCGGTGGGTTTCGATGGGTTCGCCCTTGGTGGGGCCGCCCCACTCCCCCGCGGTGAGCCACATGCCGTCGCGGTTGAAGACTTCACGGTCGTGGGCGAAGTAGATGGGAGGCAGTTCGATGTCGCGGGCGCCGATGTATTCCCAGATGTCGGCTTCTGTCCAGTTGGAAATGGGGAAGACTCGAATGTTTTCGCCGGGTAGGTGGCCGCCGTTGTAGAGGTTCCACAGTTCGGGGCGCTGGCGGCGGGGGTCCCAGCCGCCAAAGGAATCGCGAACCGAGAAGATACGCTCTTTCGCGCGGGCTCGCTCCTCATCACGGCGGGCCCCGCCGAGTACGGCATCGTAGCCCTGCTCTTCAATCGTTTCGACCAGGGGGACGGTCTGGAGCGGGTTACGGGTGCCGTCGGGGCGTTCTTGGAGTTCGCCTCGGTCAATCCAGTCCTGCACCTTCGCTACGCGCAAGCGGGCACCGGTACGCTCAACCAGGCGGTCGCGGAATTCCAGGACTTCGGGGAAGTTGTGGCCGGTATCAACGTGAAGCAGCTCGAAAGGAACCGGGGCAGGGGCAAAGGCGCGGCGGGCTAGCTCGTAGACAACCACGGAATCCTTGCCGCCTGAGAACAGCAGGGCAACCTTGTCGAACTGGCCGGCGACTTCGCGCAGGATATGAATCGACTCGTTCTCTAGGTCTTTGAGGTGGGGTGAGAGGGTGGCTGATGTAGTGGTGCTCATGTGTGTAGTCCGCATTCTGTCTTGGTGAATCCTGCCCAGCGTCCGCTGCGGGGGTCCTGACCCGCTTCTACTTTGGCGGTACAGGGGGCACAGCCGATGGAGGGGTAGCCTGCCTTGGTCAGCGGGTGAACAATCAGCTGGTTGTCTTCGATGTACCGGTCGGTATCTTCTAGGCTCCAAGTGACCAGGGGCGATATTTTCAAACGGCCATTGGCATCAAGGTCAAGGGCCGGGGTGGTAGCGCGCAGCGGTGAATCGGCCCGGCGCAGGCCCGTAATCCAGCCGGTGTAGGGAGCCATGGACGCTGCCAGCGGCTCGACCTTGCGCATACGGCAGCAGGCGGCGGGGTCGCTGCCGTAGAGGTTGATGCCGTAGCGGGCGTCCTGCTGCCCCACGGTCAGCAGGGGCTCAGCCCTGACCAGGGTCTGCGGGTAGCGGTCCTCAACCTGCTGGGCAACGTCCAGGGTTTCAGGAAAGTGGTAGCCGGTATCGAGGAAGAGGAACTCCGAGTCGGGGAGGTAGCGGCTTGCCAGCTCCGCCAGCACGGTGTTTTCCATCGAGAGGGTAACCACCAGACGGCCACTCACGTGCTCATGGGCCCAGGTCAGGATTTCTTCGGCGCTCGCATCGTAGAGCTCAGCCGCATACCGGTCAACAAGTCCTCGATTAGCCTCTTGCTCAGCGGCAGAGAGCTGAGCCGGTTCAGCAGTGCCTTCCGGGCTGATCGCGGGGTCTTGCAGCGGTGCGGCCGGCGAGCCAACACCAAAGTTTTTAAAGCTCACGGGTGAGGGTGCCATGGCGCTCCTTTCACAACAGTTCTTCGGGTGAATTGTTTGAAAGTCTAGGCTTATGGGGGCAGGGTGGTCGAGTTATTTCATGGGTCAGGTCACGGGGAGACATCTTCACGTCACAGGTCTTCACCGGGGGTAATTTTTACGCAATCTAGTTTGCGCGGTACATAGGTCGCACACTAGGGTGCGCTATCAGCTCACGCCCCTCTGTCATCTAATGAAACGCGCATTCCGCGGGGCACCTGGAGCGTGCCACAATGGTGTTTATGCGTATTTTGTCTATTCAGTCTGCTGTTGCCTACGGCCATGTAGGTAATTCAGCCGCCGTCTTCCCCCTGCAGCGCCTTGGCCACGAGGTCATGCCCGTCAACACCGTCCTCTTTTCAAACCACACCGGCTACGGTGCCTGGCGCGGCCCGCTGATCTCGGGCGACGACGTCCGCGAAATTGTCACCGGCATTGAAGAGCGCGGCGGCCTGACCGACACCGCCCTGGTCATTTCTGGCTACCAGGGTGGCTCTTCCATCGGCGACGCCATCCTCGATGCCGTTGCCAAGGCCCGCGCAGCCAACCCGAACGTCCTCTACTCCTGCGATCCGGTGCTGGGCAATGCCACCAGCGGCTGCTTTGTCTCCCCCGAGGTGCAGGAGCTGATTCGTGACCGCGTCATTCAGCACGCCGACATCATCACCCCCAACCAGTTTGAGCTGGGCTTTGTGACCGGCACAGACCCCAAGACCCTGGATGAGGTTCTCGAGTCTGTGGCTGCAGCCCAAAAGATTGGCCCCCAGACCGTGCTGGTGACCAGCGTGAACACCCCCGAAACCCCCGAGGATTCAATCCAGATGCTGGCTGTTTCGGGCGATGAGGCCTGGCTGATCACTACCCCGCGTCTGCCCATGAAGGCCAACGGCTCAGGTGACGTTACCCAGGCCCTGTTTGCCTCTCACTTCGCGTCGGGTAAGAGTCTGAAGGAGGCCCTGGAACTCACCACTGCCAGCGTCTACGAACTGCTGAAGAACACCCTGGCCTCGGGCCAGCGTGAACTGCAGCTGATTGAGTCCCAGCAGGCCTACGTTGAACCTGCTGAGACCTTTGAGGCTGTAGCGGTTAAGCGCTAAGAGCGGCTAAGGCTTCGGTGGCCCTCTCCAGGGCAACCGAAGCGACAACCGCAGCAGAGGCGGCGTCACCGGGGAGCACGAGCGGCTCGGTGACGGCCGCTTTTTCTGTGCCCTGATAGGCCTTGATGAGTTTGCTGTGGAAGTAGCCGCGGGCTAGCAAGTAGGTAGAAATATATTCAGCCTGGTTGGCCTCCCAGGCCTCTTCGATGGTGGGCTCAATATCGGCGATAAAGCCGTAGGGCACCTCGCGGCTGAGCAGGGTGCTGAAAACTTCTGCCTGGTAGAGCACGGCTTCGCGGCCGTCAGCCCGGGAGGAGCCCGCTGCCGCCAGGGCAATGTCGTCGTACCCGTCCCAGCCCGCTTCTTCGAGGCGCTGGCGCTGGAGCTTAGCCAGGGCTGCTGAGGCGCCTAGGGCTCTAGCGACTGCGGTGGTCAGGTGGCTGGCGTCTGTGGCGGCCTTCCTCATGTCGTGTTCGGTGTGGTAGCCCGGTGAGAGCAGCAGGGGCACAAGGACGGCGGTGGCTCCGGATGGCAGGGCCTGCAGCACCTGCGGCAGGGCCGGTTCTTGTACGTCTACGTAGGCTTCGTGCACGGTGTAGGTTCCAGGGGCCTGGGCCTCGACCAGGGCGGTGAGCTGCTCACGGATGAGATTGACGGCTTCGCGGCCCTGGGGGTTATCGGTTCCGTGGGAGGTGGCGACCAGGTGAATCATGGGGCTCCAGTCTGCTGCTCGTACAGCACAGTGGGTGGGGCTGACCCCACCCACTGTACAGGACGAATAGCTTCAGGGGTGTGGCTTCCCCCGTCCGCTTTTACTCTTCGTTATTTCTGCACCCCGGGTTCGCTGACAAGCTTTTCTGCTTCTTTTTTGCTTAGGATTCGTCCAGCGAGGCCGCCACGATCGTGCCAGGCTCCTCCGACCTCAATTTTTGAAGCTACTTCTAGACCACCGGCTTTGACGGGTTCCCAACCACCAAGGCGTAGCAGGTTTACGATGCGTTCTTCAGCTACCGGATCATCTGTAGCGAAAAGTTGAGCAACCTTTTCACCGCTTTCGGTGGTTGCTTCACTCAGGTTAGCCGCACTCATTGTTCCCAGCGCTTTGACGAAATGAACACCCTGAGGAAGAAGAGCAGCGTTTTGCTGACCGGCTGAGGACCCTTCGGGATTAGCTGAGATAGCCCGACCGTCGTCAGTAACTCGAAAGTTGTTAGATGGGTCAACGACGACTCTGCCCACCAACTGGGGTGTGTGCTCCTGCAAAAGTTGCTGGGTGACCGGGAACATGGTTGCAAAGATAACGGTGTCTGCGCTTTCTATCACCTGCTCTACGGTGCCAGCTTCTATACCTAACCCTAGCTGCTGGGCTGACTGCCGGGCTGATTCAATATTTGATGCCGCAACCAGCACTTTTTCGCCTGCACCAGCTATACGACGTGCGACTTGAGAGCCAATGTGCCCTGTTCCAATGATTGCTGCGGTCATCTCAAACCCCTTATTTAGTTCATATATTGACTATTCTCACTTTACTCTCGCGCTCTTAATTTTCAACAAAAGGGGTTGGGGCGCGTCTTAATTCGACACAAGAGGGGCCCCGCCCCCTAACGAAGGGAACAATTTAGCCAACAGCCTCACAATCACAACCTAGCGGTCAACAATGAAACCGCAGCGGGGCTCAGTGCTGGCACAACTGGTGTAAACGGTCGATCCGCCCTCCCCTAGCGGCCCGGTAATGCTGACCTGCCGCACTTCTCCGCTGTCGTCCCTCCCCAGAACAAGGTAGGCTTCCCCGTCCGCATCGAGGTACAGACCAGCTGCGGGCTCGCCGGCCTCGTCGAAGAAGGGCTGAATCTCGAACCTGGGTTTCTCTACCGGTGCGGACGGCAGGGTACCCTCCTGGCTATACCCGGTGCCGGTGGGTGCTAGGACGACCACGGACCTATCCGTTGCCAGATAGATGTTGCCGTAGCGGTCAACGTTGGAGTCCCGCGCAAGATTCCAGATCATATTGCCCATGACGGTGCGCGCAGAGATGAAGGCGTAGGTATTGCCCAGCCCCTCGTAGAAGCCGATGGGTTCGCCGTCCCGATAAACGGCGTAGGCCAGTTGCATCTGAGCAGGGGCTGTCCCCGGATTCATATCCCAACCATAGGTGCGAATCTCTACCGGCCCAAGGGTGGGGTGGGTGACAGCAATGGTTTCGTAGTTGGTGCAGCGGTCTATGCAGGCGTCCTCAACAACCTGATGTGCAGCTATCGCTGAAGAGCTTGAGGGCGCAGGGGTGCTTGCTGGTGCGGTCGCAGAGGCAGAAACGGAGGAAGAGGTCTGAGCCGGTGCCTGCGATGGGGTTTCACCGCCACCACCACCGGCGCAGGCAGTCAGAAGTGGTAGCAGGGCCAGCATTCCGAGGGCAGGACGCCAGCAGGCGGGTCGGTCGGTGAGGGCGGGGCGGGTGCGGGGGTTGCGCTTCACGGTCATCATCTCCTTTGATTGATAGTTGGTTACCGTAGTGGGCTCCCTCTTCTCATGCTAAGCATACTGGCTAGTTGCTGTCAAGAAGATGACGCGGGCTCACCCCAGCCCCCTGCCCGCTCCGGCTATGAGGCTGCGGCCCGCCGGATCACCTTGTATTGGGCTGCCTGGGCAACCGGTCGCATGGTGATGTGGTCCAGGTTGATGTGGTGGGGGACGTTCACGGCAAAGGTGACGGTCTGAGCAACGTCCTCAGCCAGCAGGGGCTTGTCCACGCCAGCGTAGACCTTAGCGGCAGCCTCGTCCGAGCCCAGGCGATTGCGAGAGAACTCTTCAGTGTGCACCATGCCGGGGCGTACCTCAATCACGCGCACGTTGTGCTCAGCTTCTTCTAGGCGCAGGGTCTCGGTCAGGGCTCGTTCACCGAACTTGGCGGCGTTGTAACCTGCTCCCCCTTCGTAGCCAGCTTCAGCTGCGGTTGAGGTCAGATTCAAAACGGTACCCTGGCCGTTCTCTCGCAGGGCTGGCAGGAAGGCCTTGACCATATTGAGGGTGCCAATCACGTTGAGCTCGAACATTGCCGACCAGCCAGCGGGGTCGGCGTTCGCCACAGAATCAGCCCCAATAGCACCGCCGGAGATATTGACCAGGGCATCGAGACAGCCGCCGGTTTCGCCCAAAATTTCCTTGGCGCGGGCGGCAACCGCGCCGGTGTCCGTAATATCGAGGACGACCGGGCGCACCCCGGTTGCCTGAGCCAGGCTTTCAAGGCGGTCGGCTCGGCGAGCCACGGCGTAGACCGTCCAACCGGTAGCGGCCATGAGTTCGGCGGTAGCCCGGCCGATACCGGAGGAGGCACCGGTCACCACGGCGATCTTACCGGCCTGGGCATCGGGGGCAAAAGGGTTTGCGGGAAGTGATGAAGTAGTCATAGCACTAGCCTAACCTGCAACATATTTTTATTCGTGAGAGAATAGGGGGCATGGCTGAAATCAACCAGGGCACAGACACGCCCGCAGAAAACACCGTAGAAATTACCGTCCCCGCGAAGCCCGGCCTCGAAGGCCTCGAAAAGAAGTTCACCGAGAACTGGGCCGCCAATAAGACCTACGCTTTCGACCCGAATACCACCCGCGAGCAGGTCTACTCCATCGACACCCCGCCACCCACCGCGTCCGGCTCCCTGCACGTAGGTCATATGTTCTCCTACACCCAGACTGACGTGATTGCCCGCTACCAGCGCATGAAGGGCAAGAACGTCTTCTACCCCCTGGGGTGGGACGACAACGGCCTGCCCACCGAGCGTCGCGTGCAGAACTACTATGGCGTACTCTGCGACCCCGCGATCCCCTACGATCCCGATTTCAAGGCCCCCGAAAAGCCCGCCAAGAACCAGCGTGACTGGCCCCGTATCTCCCGCCAGAACTTCATTGAACTCTGCGAGATTCTGGCGGTAGAGGACGAAAAGGTCTTCGAAGAACTCTTCACCACCCTGGGTCTGTCCGTCGACTGGTCACACACCTACCGCACCATCGACGCCCACTCCCGCAAGGTCTCCCAGCTGGCCTTCCTCAACGACCTGGCCAGCGGCGACGCCTACATGGCAGAGGCCCCCACCATGTGGGACGTCACCTTCCGCACCGCGGTTGCCCAGGCAGAACTGGAAGATAAGGAACGCCCCAGCGCCTACCACCGCATCTCCTTCCACCGCGAGAACGGTGAAAAGGTCTGGATCGAAACCACCCGCCCCGAGCTGCTGCCTTCCTGTGTTGCCCTGGTCGCCCACCCCGACGATGAGCGCTACAAGCCCCTCTTCGGCACCAAGGTCACCTCTCCCCTCTTTGGAGTCGAAGTCGAGATTAAGGCCCACCCCCTGGCCCAGCCCGACAAGGGTGCAGGTATCGCCATGATTTGTACCTTCGGCGACACCACCGACGTCACCTGGTGGCGCGAGCTCCAGCTGCCCACCCGTGCCCTGATTGGCCGTGACGGCCGCTTCGCCACCGACACCCCCGAGTGGATTACCTCCGCCGAGGGCCGCGAGCGCTACGAGCGTATGGCAGGTGCCACCGTGTTCACCGCCCAGAAGACCGTCGTTGAGATGCTGGTTGAAGCCGGTGAAATGGATGGCGACCCCAAGCCCATCACCCACCCGGTTAAGTTCTACGAAAAGGGCGATAAGCCCCTTGAAATCGTGGCCTCCCGCCAGTGGTACATCCGCAACGGTGGCCGTGACGCCGAACGTCGTGAGGCCCTGGTAGAGCGCGGACGTGAAATCACCTGGCACCCCGCCTTCATGCGCTCCCGCTACGAGAACTGGGTCGAGGGCCTCAACGGCGACTGGCTCATTTCCCGCCAGCGCTTCTTCGGCGTGCCCTTCCCTGTTTGGTACAAGCTGGATGCCGACGGCGAACCTAACTACGATGAGCCCATCGTCCCCAGCGAAGATATGCTGCCCGTTGATCCCGCGTCGGACGCCGCCCCCGGCTACACCGAAGACCAGCGCGGCGTGCCCGGCGGCTTCATCGCCGACCCCGACGTCCTGGACACCTGGGCCACCTCATCGCTGACCCCCCAGATTGCCACCGGCTGGGCCGTGGACGAGAACCTGCACAAGGTCACCTTCCCCATGGACCTGCGCCCCCAGGGTCACGACATCATCCGTACCTGGCTCTTCTCCACCGTGGTTCGCTCCAACTCCCTGGAGAACTCAGTCCCCTGGACCGATACCGCCCTTTCCGGCTGGATCCTGGACCCAGACCGCAAGAAGATGTCCAAGTCTAAGGGCAACGTCGTGGTCCCCAACGAAGTTCTGGAAAAGTACGGTTCGGACGCCGTTCGCTACTGGGCTGCCAGCGCCAAGCTCGGTGCCGATACCGCCTACGACGAGGCCCAGATGAAGATCGGCCGCCGCCTGGCCATCAAGCTGCTGAACGCCTCCAAGTTCGTGCTCGGCCTGGGCGCCACCGCCAACTCGGTCATCACCGACCAGGCTGCCGCGGGCGTCCTGACCAACGAGCTGGACCGCTCCCTGCTGGCCCGCCTCGCTGCCCTCGTTGACGAAGCCACCGCTGCTTTTGAGAACTACGAGTACGCCCGTGCCCTGCAGATCTCAGAGACCTTCTTCTGGCACTTCACCGACAACTTCGTAGAACTGATCAAGGACCGTGCCTACGGCAACGTCGGCGAAGCAGAACAGGCCTCCGTCCTGGCAGCCCTGGCCACCACCCTCGACGCCATGCTGCGCCTCTTTGCCCCCTTCCTGCCCTTCGTCACCGACGAAATTTGGTCCTGGTGGCGAGCAGGCTCAGTGCACCGCGCTCCCTGGCCCACCACCGAGGGCTTCGCAGCCGCCGTAGCGGACGCCGACCCCGCCGTCCTGCCCACCGTCGCAGCTGCCCTGGGTGGTCTGCGTAAGGCCAAGTCAGAGGCCCAGGTCAAGCAGCGTACCGAGGTCGAAACCGCAACCATTACCGGTTCAGCGGACGACCTTACCCGCATCCGCGGCGGTCTTGGCGACCTCAAGGCAGCTGGCAACGCCCGCGACCTGACCCTCACCGAAGCAGAGGGCGAGCTGGCTGTCACCGACGTTGTGCTGATTACCGAAGAAGAAAGCTAATGTTATGGGGCATACATACCCCCTAGGCGGCTAACCTCCTTGAGCTCGCGCTGGAGCGCTCGCTCAATTCGTGCCAGCCCCAGCCAGCCACCTGCGGGGGTATGCAGGCCCCGGCATAGCTGCATCATACGATAAGGCCCGGTTCCAGAAGCTCTGGAACCGGGCCTTATCGTATTTTCAGTTACTTCGTATATTCAGTGACAGGGTATAAAGTGCCCGCCCGCTACTACTTTTCGGTGTTGAAAATCGGGCCGACGTTGCGGGGGCGCTTAATCTCAAAGAAACCGGGGTAAGAGGCCAGAGCCACAGCGCCGTCGAAGACCTTAGCTGCTTCTTCACCGGTAGGGGCAGGTGACATCACGGGGCCAAAGAAGGTCACACCGTTAATGCTCATCAGGGGCACACCGATGTCATCGCCACCGGCAGAGTCTAGACCTGCACGGGTTGAGGCCCGCATCTGCTCGTCGTATTCCTCGGTAAAGGCAACCTGGGCTAGTTCGGCAGGAAGACCCACCTCAGCCAGGGCAGCTTCAATAGCCTTCTCGAAGTAGGTGCCCTCTTTATTCTTCTGGTGGTGAATCTGCTCACCCAGGGCGGTGTAGAGATCATCGAGTTTCTCCTGGCCGTACTGTTCTGCCACGGCGGTAGCCACGCGGGCAGGGCCCCAGGTGTTGTCGATGTGCTTGCGGTAGCCCGGGTCAAGGTCACGGCCCTCGTTCAGGACGGCGAGTGAGAAGGGGTGCCAGGTAACGGCAACATCGCGCTGGGTCTCAACCTCTTTAATCCAGCGGGAGGTCATCCAGCACCAGGGGCAGGTAGGGTCAAACCAAAAATCAACGGTATTTTCAGCCACGGGTTGTCCTTTCAATCAGGGGTGGGATACAAGAGCCCGCTGCCAGCGCGCAGAGGCACCGACAGCGGGAAAGACTATTAGGCAGATTTTTTCTCGGGGGCTTCGAGCACCAGAATCGGGTCCTTCTCCCCCGCCACAACAGCCTCATCAATAATGACCGAGGTGACGTCTGAGCGGCTGGGTACATCGAACATGACCGGCTGCAGAATCGACTCCATGATGGAGCGCAAACCGCGGGCGCCGGTATCTCGCTCAACAGCCTGGCGGGCAATAGCTGCCACGGCGGCGTCCTCAAAAATCAGCTCGACCCCGTCGAGGGCAAACATGCGCTTGTACTGCTTGACCAGGGCATTCTTAGGCTCGGTCAGAATCCGCTTGAGGTCAGACTCGGTGAGCTTACCCAGGGTTGCCAGCACGGGCAGGCGGCCAATAAATTCAGGAATCAGACCAAACTTAAGCAGGTCCTCGGGCATGAGCTTGGTGAGAATATCGCTCTCTTTAGCAGCCTGGTCAATAGATGCGCCAAAGCCGATACCCTTGCGGCCCACTCGCCCGCCCACAATCTCTTCGATACCGGCAAAAGCACCGGCGACGATGAAGAGGATATTGGCGGTATTAATCTTGAGGAAGTCCTGCTGGGGGTGCTTCCGCCCGCCCTGCGGGGGAACAGCTGCCTCGGTGCCCTCAAGAATCTTGAGCAGGGCCTGCTGCACACCCTCACCCGATACGTCCCGGGTGATGGAGGGGTTATCGGCCTTGCGGGAAATCTTATCGATTTCGTCGATATAGATAATGCCGCGCTGGGCCTTTTCAATATCACCGTCAGCAGCCTGAATGAGCTTGAGCAGGATGTTTTCGACGTCCTCGCCCACGTAGCCGGCCTCGGTCAGGCTGGTGGCGTCGGCCACGGCAAAAGGTACGTTGAGTTTCTTAGCCAGGGTCTGCGCCAGGTAGGTCTTACCCGAGCCGGTGGGGCCAACCAAGAGAATATTAGACTTAGCAATCTCTACGTCTTCACCCTCGGTGGCCAAGAGCTCCTTGGCCTCAAAGGCAGGGCTCTGCTGGGCCCGAATACGCTTGTAGTGGTTGTAAACGGCAACAGATAGAGCACGCTTGGCGGCCTCCTGGCCAATCACGTACTCCTGCATGTGGTCAAAGATTTCACGCGGGGTGGGGAGCTCTTCAACGGCACCCAAATCTTTCACGTCGGCGAGCTCTTCTTCGAGAATCTCGTTGCACAGTTCAATGCATTCATCGCAGATGTAAATGTTGGGGCCGGCGATCAGTTTACGAACCTGTCGCTGGTTCTTCCCACAAAATGAGCATTTGGGAAGAGTGGTGCTATCGCCTAGGCGAGCCATAGACCCTACCTTTCCTTGGGTTCCTCTACCTAATCTACCGTGAAAACCTGCCTAGCCCAACATGTGACGGTTCAAGCAAGGTTACGTCTTTATGACTTAACACTTGAACCGGGCGGGCTATTCCTTCTCTACCGCTTGGCAGACAGAAGGACGCCGCCCCTGCCCTTCCCTGCCCTTAGGCAGGTGGGGCGGGAGGCGGCGTCCGCACCGGGTCTGAAGGTGAGCAGTGCTTAGTCGTGCTTCTCGGCGGTGTTAAAGGAGGGCTTGACGGCCTTGCGGGATTCAAGCACCTGGTCGACAATGCCGTACTCGAGGGCGTCCTTAGCGGTGAGGATGTTATCGCGCTCGATGGACTTATCGACCTCTTCAAAGGTCTTGCCGGAGTGCAGGGCCAGGGTCTGGGCAGTCCACTCGCGCATACGCATAACCTCGTTGGCGTGGATCTCAATATCAGAAGCCTGGCCACCCTGCTGACCCGAGAGGGCGGGCTGGTGAATCAGCACGCGGGCGTTGGGCAGGGCAAGGCGCTTACCGGGGGTACCTGCTGCCAGGAGGACGGCGGCAGCTGAGGCAGCCTGGCCCAGGCAGACGGTCTGAATTTCGGGGCGGATGTACTGCATGGTGTCGTAGATAGCAGTCATCGCGGTGAAGGAGCCACCGGGTGAGTTGATGTAGAGGGTGATGTCGCGGTCGGGGTCCTGGGACTCAAGCACCAGCAGCTGGGCCATGATGTCGTCAGCTGAGGCGTCGTCGACCTGCACGCCCAGGAAGATGATGCGGTCTTCAAAGAGCTTTGCGTAGGGGTCCTGGCGCTTGTAGCCGTAGGGGGTGCGCTCTTCGAAGTTGGGGAGCACGTAGCGGTCGGTGGGCATACCGGCAGGTGCGGTTGATGAAGGAAGGTGAATCATTCGTTTCTCCTGTAAAAAGTTCTGTGCCGGTTTACTTGTCGGTGGCGCTGGTGGCCGGGCCGATCTTGTCGAGAATCTTGTCGAAGAAGCCGTAGGCCAGGCCTTCTTCGGCGGTGAACCAGTTATCGCGGTCGTTATCGCGCAGGATGGTTTCAACGGTCTGGCCGGTGCGCTCTGCGGTGATTTCGCTCAGGCGCTTCTTCATGTCGAGAATCAGCTGGGCCTGGGTGCGGATATCGGAGGCGGTGCCGCCGATGCCACCGGAGGGCTGGTGCATGAGGATGCGAGCGTTGGGGGTGGCGTAGCGCTTGCCGGGGGCACCTGCGGTGAGCAGGAACTGGCCCATGGAGGCTGCCATACCGGTGACAACGGTGACCACGTCGTTGGGGATCAGCTGCATGGTGTCGTAGATTGCCATGCCCGCGGTGACGGAGCCGCCGGGTGAGTTGATGTAGAGGTAGATATCTGCCTCGGGGTCTTCAGCTGAGAGCAGCAGGAGCTGGGAGCAGATACGGTTGGCGTTGGAGTCGCGCACCTCGGAGCCCAGCCAGATGATGCGTTCCTTGAGCAGGCGGTTGTAGACGTAGTCGTCCTGGCCGCCCATGGGGGTTTCCATGGCGGGGGCCTGGTGTGCTTCAGGGGTGAAGGACATGTGTTCCGCTCCTTGTGTCGGTTGCAGCACCCGCGCGGACGCCGGTGCCAAAGATTTGCTTGACACTTAGGTTATCGCTTTTGGGGCTCCAAAAATTGCCTTTTGCTCTTCAGTTCGCTGTTGGCATGTGCCCGCTACGCTGTGAGCAAGAGCGAGCGGGCACGGGGTCTAGTGGTAGCAGGCAATGGGGCCGTTGGGGCCCTGGATCACCTGGATGGGGGTGTTGAAGATATCGGTGAGCAGGTCATCTTGCATAATCTCTGCAACGGTTCCAAAGCGGGCTAGTTTGCCGTCCTTGATAGCGCAGATGTAGTCGGCGTAGCGGGCGGCGAAATTGATGTCGTGCAGCACCACGATGATGGTTCGGCCCAGGGTGCGGGCGGCGTTGTGCAGGTGCTGCATCATCTGCACGGAGTGGGAGATATCGAGGTTATTGAGAGGCTCATCAAGAAGCACATAGTCGGTTTCCTGGCAGAGCACCATGGCTACGTAGGCCCGCTGCCGCTGGCCGCCCGAGAGTTCATCGAGGTAGCGGTTTTCGAGGGTGGTGAGGTTAAGGAAGTCGATGTAGCGGGAGATGATCTCTTCGTCTTCAGCGGTGAGTCGGCCCCCGGTGTAGGGGAAGCGCCCGAAGCCCACCAGCTGGCGCACGGTGAGTTTGGTGACGAAGTGGTTTTCCTGCCGCAGAATCGAGACGACTTTGGCCAGGTCTTTGGACTTGGTGGTGGCCACATTCAGGCCACCGATTTCGATGGTGCCTGCGTCAATATCGAGTAGACGGCCCACCATGGTGAGCAGGGTGGACTTGCCGGCGCCGTTAGGGCCGACCAGGGCGGTGATTCCGCCTGCGGGCAGCTGAACATCGACCGGGCCGATGTTGGTTTCACCGGAGTAGCTTTTAGCAACCTGGTGGAGGGTGATCATAGTTTGCCCTTTCGAAGAATCACGATCAGGAAGGTGAGGCCACCGATGAGCTCGATAATAATGCCTACCACGCCCTGGGCTGAGAAGATGTGGTTCATGATGAAGTAGGAGACCGCCAGAATGGCAAAGGAGAGCACAGTTGCCATGGGGAAGAGGTAGCGGTGGTCGTAGGTGTCGGCGAACTGGTAGGTGAGGGTCGCTACCAAGAAGCCGAGGAAGGTCAGCGGGCCGACCAGAGCGGTGGAGACCGCCATCATGATGGCGACAATGACCAGCACGATAATGGATTCGCGGCGGTGGTTGATTCCCAGGTTGGTAGCCGCGGGTGCGCCCAGGGAGAGGGCGTTGAGGGTGCGGGATTTTGCGTAGAGCACCGCAACGCTCAGGACGACCAGGGGCAGGGCTACCGGGTAGTAGGCGGGGTCGGCGTTGTTGACCGAGGCGAAGAGGCGGGCGGTCAGGATATCAAACTCGCTGGGGGTCAGCATTCGCTGCATGAAGGTTGAGACTGACCCCAGTCCCCCACCCAGTACCACACCGACCAGGAGCATGACGTGCATGTTGGCCCGTTTGCCGGTCAGCAGCCAGGAGTAGAGCAAGAGGCTCAGGGCCACCATCATGACCAGCTGGAAAATAAAGGTATCGAGGGTGCGGGCAGCAATCAGCCCGGCTGCCCCGGCGAAATAGATGGTTGCCGTGTGAATCGCGGCGTAGAGGGCCTGAAAGCCCAGAATACCGGGGGTGATGATGCGGTTGTTGGTCACCGTCTGAAAAGCCACCGTTGCTACAGCCTGGCAGACAGCGGCTACAGCCATCGCGATCAGGGCGTTGGAGCGGCGCTCAGCAATGAGCCACCACTTGGGGGTGCCGGTCTCAAAGGGGTTGGCGTAGGCCAAGAGCCCAAAGGCTGCCAGCGCAGCTGCAGCGGTGAGCGCTGCCAGGAGCACCCAGTAGGTGCGGGCAGCAGCCGGGGTCTTGAAAGCCCCAGCGCTACGGGAGGTGCCTGCCCTGCGGGAGGCGGGGCGGGCGTCCGCACCGGCACTCATCTCGGGCAGGGCGGACGCACCCACCCGGCTTTCTTTACTTGCCTGCTGATACACGGGGCCGCCCCTTCACAATCAGACCAATAAAAACAAGAGCACCCACGATACCCAGAATCACCGACACCGGGATTTCGAAGGGGGCGATAATAGTGCGCCCAATCAGGTCGCAGATAGTCACGACCCCGATACCGGTCAGGGCAACCCAGGGTAGGTTGGAGCGCAAATCATCGCCGCGGAACATGCTGACGATGTTGGGAACAATCAGCCCCAAGAAGGGCAGGGACCCGACCACCACGGTCACCACACCGGTGGCGATAGCAATCAGGGCGGTACCTACCAGCATAATCTGGGCGTAGTTGAGCCCTACGTTCGTGGCAAACTCCTGGCCCAGACCGGCAACGGTCAGGCGGTCGGCGTACCAGAAAATGACGGCGACCACCAGGAGCACCAGCCAAAGCACCTCGTACTGCCCCTTAATCACAGACGTAAAGCTGCCCGCGAACCACACACCAAGGTTCTGTAGCAGGTTGGTCTGGAGGGCAAAGAAGGTGGTAAAGGCCGAAACAACGGCACCCAGCATCATGCCCACGATGGGAACAATCAGGGATGATCTGAGTGAAACCCGGCGCAGGAAGAGGAAGAAGACCATCGACCCAATAAAAGCAAAGACGATTGCCGCCGTCATCTGCTGCAAGAGGTTTGCTGCCGGGAAGAAATAGAGCATAAAGAGCAGGCCCAGGCTTGCCCATTCGGTGGTACCGGTGGTGGTGGGTTCCACGAACTTGTTCTGGGTCAGCATCTGCATCACCAGCCCGCACATGGCCATGGCTGCCCCGGCCAGCACCAGGGCAACGGTTCGAGGTATTCGGGTGATGGCGAACATGGCAGCGCCGTCAGCCTTGTTCAAGATGTCGTACTCCCCCGTGAACAAGGAGAGCACGAGCAGGGCAACAATTCCCAGGCTGGCTAGCAGGAATTTGCCGCTGACCAGGGAGTTCCTGGTGCGGCTAACTCGGGTGGTTTCGGTGGTCGTCATAAAAGCCCTCAAGGAGTCACCCCGCCGCGAGGGCAGGATGACTCCTTTTTCATCGGTTATAGGGTCTCAGCCGGTGCCTTACTTGGCGGCTTCGAACTTATCGGCAAGATCGTTAAGGATCTCGGTGTAGGTGATAATGGATTCATTGGTGTAGGTATCAGCCGGAGCGTAAGCAATCTGGTTCTTGGTGATTGCGGTGACGTTGGCCAGGGCTGAGCTACCGGCGATGACGTCTGCGGCAGCGGGTGAACCTTCATCGGTGCTGGTGCCAGCATCGCGGTCAAGAACCAGCAGCCAGTCGGGGTTGGCTTCTGCGATAGCTTCAACCGAGATATCGTCACCCTGGTGGTTGTCAGAGGAGCCTTCAACTTCGAGGGCGGGCTTGAGACCCAGCATGTCGAAGACGGGGCCGTAGGTGCGGCCGATGGAGGGGGCAATGTAGCCGATTTCGCCGCCGGAGACGTTGACGGCCATAACGGTGGATTCGCCGTCGTAGGCGGCCTTAGCGCGGGCTAGAGCGGCGTCGAAGTCTGCGATGAGCTTGTCGGCTTCAGCCTGCTTGCCGAAGACCTCGCCCAGTACGGTGACCTGGCGCTTGAGCTCTTCGTCAAGGGGCTGGCCGTCGCGGGGTTCAAGCTCGAGAATGGCGGCCTGGGGGTTCAGTTCCTTGATGGCGTCGTAGTGCTGGGAGAAGCGCTGACCGTTGACGATCAGGTCGGGCTCTTCAGCAGCGAGCAGTTCAAGGTTAGGCTCGCGGTGGGTTCCGATATCGGTAATGGAGGAGTCGTTCTTGTAGGTCTCGACGGTTGCAGGAATCAGGGTGATGGGGGCTGCCACCAGGTCGACACCCCAGGACTCGAGAACCTCAAAGGTGCGGTTATCGGTTGCGGCGACCTTCTGAGGGGGAACGGTCACGGTGACCTCACCGTAGTTATCGGTGACGGTAACGGTGCCAGCTGACTGGCTGGCAGAAGCTGAGGTGGACGCGCTGGATTCGGAGGATGCGTCGGTGGTGCCCGCGCCACAGGCGGTGAGCGCCAGTGCTACAACGGAGGTGGCTGCGAGCAGGGAGATACGGTTGGCCTTCACGGGTTTTCCTATATCTGTTCGTGGTGTGTACTTGGTCAGCCTCAACATCTTGTAAGGCTTGACTTACCTAAGATTAGTTAGCCCCACCTTACTTATCAACCCAGAAACCCCTATTACGAAATATTTTTTTAACTTATTTGCTGTATTTGACTTCTAGCCACCCAGGTCGCCCTCTTTTAGGCAGCGGACGCCGGCGCCCACGTCCGCCTTTTCCCACGAGTTTTCCCAGCAGGCAGCACAAAGCCCCCACAAGAACCCATTCAGGGCCTTGCGGGGGCTTGAGCTAGAAAAGTTTTAGAGCCTCAAGAGGCAAAAACTTATTCGGCGTCTGCGGTCTCACCCAGGAAGGAGGAGAGGTCAACGGCCTTGCCGTCGGCATCCTTAACCTCAGCCTGAGCCAGAACAGCTGCCAGAGCCTTTGAGCGGCGAACCTCGCCAACAATCATGCCGGACTGGCCTGAGCCGTCGAGCATCTGAGCGAACTGGTTGGGGTCCATGCCGTACTGCTGGCTCATGGTGATGATGTAGTCGATGAGCTCAGCCTGCTCGACAGAAACTTCTTCCTTCTCAGCAATAGCGTCGAGGATGATTTCGTTCTTGAAAGCACGCTCGGTGTTCTCGCGAACCTCTGCGCGGTGCTCTTCGGTGTCGTGGTCATCGTCCTGGCCGGGGGTGTTGAAGTGCTGAGCCAGCTGGTCTTCAATAACCTTCTCGGGAACGGGGATTTCAACCAGTTCAACCAGAGCGTCAAGAACCTTGTCGCGGGCTTCTGCACCCTGCTCGGCAACCTTGGAATCAGCAGCCTGCTTCTTCAGGTCTTCCTTCAGTTCAGCAATGGTGTCGAACTCTGAGGCCAGCTGAGCGAAGTCGTCATCAGCCTCGGGCAGCTCGCGCTCCTTCACAGCGGTGACCTCAACCTTAACGGTTGCTTCTTCACCTGCGTGCTCGCCACCGGCAAGCTTGGTGACGAAGGTGGCGTCCTCACCAGCGGAGAGACCGAGAACAGCCTCGTCCAGACCGTCCAGCATGGTGCCGGAGCCAACCTGGTAGGACAGGTCGTTAGCGGCGTCAACCTCTTCGCCGTCAATTTCAGCGGCGATGTTGATGGTCAGGAAGTCCTCGTCAGCTGCGGGGCGGTCAACAGCCTTCAGGGTGCCGAAGCGGCCGCGCAGGGCATCGAGAGCCTTCTGCTCGTCCTCTTCGGTAACCTCCACGCTTGCAACCTCAACCTTGATACCTGAGTAGTCAGGCAGTTCAATCTCGGGGCGGACGGTGACCTCGATGGTCAGCTTCACGTCAGCTTCGCGGTTGCCCTCTTCGGGCTTAGAAACGATGTCGAGTTCGGGCTGAGCCAGGGGGGTCAGCTCGTTCTCAACCAGGGCCTGCTGGTAGAAGTTGTTCAGAGCATCGTTCAGAGCGTTCTCAACAACAAAGTCAAAGCCTGCACGCTGATCGATGAGAGCCTTAGGGGTCTTACCCTTACGGAAACCGGGAACCGAAATCTGGTTAGCCAGTGACTTGTAGGTACGGTCAAGGTAGGTCTTGAACTCAGCGAAGGGAACCTCGACCTCAATCTTTGCGAGGGTCGGGTTGATCTTCTCGACGGCAGTCTTCACGTCCGTTGATCTCCTGATAACTTGATTGGAACCGCCACCCGGAAAAGAGTGGGGCTAGATATAACGTTCTATAGAAAAACCCGCCGTTTCCGGCGGGTCGTTCTATTTCACGTCGGGGTGACAGGATTCGAACCTGCGATCTCCTGCTCCCAAAGCAGGCGCGTTAGCCAAGCTACGCCACACCCCGATTTGCACGGAAGGCACCACCCAGTTTAGCGGTTCAACCGCCCAAAACCTAACTCGCCCCCCGATTACGCCCAGGGCGTGTTGAGAAACGCCAACGCCACCCTGATTTGACAAGGCCCCGTTCGACCAGGTTTACTGGAACACGTCCACAACGCTGGGCACCCCATTCGGGGATGTAGCTTAATGGTAAAGCCTCAGTCTTCCAAACTGATTACGCGGGTTCGATTCCCGTCATCCCCTCTCACGCGGCTGTAGCTCAATGGTAGAGCGCACGCTTCCCAAGCCTGATACGCGGGTTCGATTCCCGTCAGCCGCTCGCTATCGCTCGGGACTGGCGGAAGTCATTCCAGCACCTCTTGAGTGCTCGTGCACTCGCACCCGGTGCTTCCATCCCGTCAGCCGCTCGCTTCACGGTCACTCTCCGGAGTGGCCGTTTTTGCTTGCCTAGAAAAACCGGCGAGAAACAGGAGCAGGCGCATCCAACAGCTCCACTAGGTCGCGCACCTTCACGCTCCCCCTCGCCACCTTCTGACCGCGGCGATGCCGGTTCACCCAGGCAGCCTGCAGACCCGCCCGAGCCGGGGCGGCAACGTCCGCAATATAGTTATCGCCCACATGCACAGCAAAAGCCGGGTCCACCTCTAACTGGGCACAAACAAACCGGAAAATATAGGGGTCGGGCTTGCTCATACCCACCCTCTCCGAAGAGAACAGGGGCATATCGTGCAAGCCGATAGCATCGAGTTTCTTCTGCTCAGTCAGCTGGGACCCGTTAGAAATCACCGCCACCTGCAGATGCCCAAACCGGTGACCGAGCTCCTCAAAAAACCGATCAACCTCAGCAAAAGGAGCCCAAGCCTTACGGGTTTCCTCCTGTAGGGTCGCCAAAAACTTCTGAGCCCGGTCAGTGCTCTGCTGCTCCCCCGTCATCAGATGCAAGAGACTCGACGTGCGAAACAAGCGATTTTCGTCAAAAACCTGCTCACCGGCCAAATAGCGCTGAAAGTCCTCGCGCTGAATATCGGCCCAGGCCTGGAAGTAGCTCTGAGTGTCGTCGATTTCTCCCTCAAAACCAAACTCCCGAACAGCCCGATTAAAACCCACCGCGGTAGCTGTATCACTATCGAGCAGGGTGCCATCTAGGTCGAAGAGCACCAGGTTGGCCTGCCCCAGCAAGTATCCGGTATCGCGCATAGTAGCCCTTCGATGTCATGATGGCGTTTAACTCTTCACCAGCATATACGTTGGCCCCTATCATTAGAGGGACACCCCACCGTCAAAGGAGACAGTATGCGCCCCCGCCCCCTTCAAGCGGCCCTTCCCCTCGCTGCAGCGCTTGCCCTGGTTGCCTGTAGCTCTTCCTCAACCGAACAGACCCAGGCCGACGCCACGGCGTCCGCCCCCGTCACAAGCCACAGTGCCACCGCCAGCGCTACCCCCTCCCCCACAGCATCCAGCCCCGCGGCTTCTGCCAGCGCTGAGGCTTCAGAGACAGCAGCCGCAGCACCTTCAAGCTCACCCGAAACAGTCACCCAGACCACCGCTGCACCGGTATCTTCAGCCGCTGAGGCACCTGCTGCCCAGCCGGCAGCTCCTGCTCCCACCGAAACCCCGGTACAGGCCATCAACCCGCCGGCTAACAGCGGGGCGACCACCCTCGTCACCGACCTCGCCCCTACCAGACCAGCATCGACGGGGTAACCCCCGCCGGCGACGGCAAGGTCTACTTCCAGACAGCGGACGGCGCGGGTTGCGTCATGAGCACAGAGCAGGTGAGCTGCTACCGAGCAGGCTCCCAGGGGCGCATCGGCTACGGCGTGATGTGGCTTAACCCCGGCACGGTACCCCACCAGGACTTCCTCCAGGGCAGCACCCCCGGCTTCGCCCCCTTCTCCTTCGGCACCCAACTACCTGCCAACCACACGATTACGGTCGGTGAGTTTAGCTGCACCGCAACACCGGACGGCGCCGCCCGCTGCGATAACGGGGTGCACTGGTTTGCGCTGAGCAACTCCATCAAGGACTTCAGCGGGTAAATAACTCACAGATCGGCTACTTCCCTAACCTTTGAATCGGCTGCTCTTCCCCTAGGATTGGAATAGACACTCACATTTTTGACCACAAGGTTGATTTCTTCATGGCTTTAGCACCCCTATCTGCTCGATTCATTCCGGTGAGCGCCCTGCTTGCTACCGGCGTCCTAGCTCTTGCAGGCTGCGGGAGCAGCCAGACCACCGCTACCCCCGCTGAAACTGACGCTAGCACCGCAAGCAGTGCGACCACTGCTCCAGCCGAAAGCAGCACCCCCAGCCCCACCGCTGAGCCCACAACAGAAACAGCCAGCGCAGCACCCTCCCCTAGCGCCACGGCCCTGACTCCCCCGGTCAACGACGGCTTTACCATCGACCCGGTTTCTCTGGTGACCACCGATCTTGTAACGGGAACCCCGGTGGCTGACCTTGCAGCCTACAACTTTGCGGCGGCAGACCAGCCCTCTGTCGTCTTCCAGACTCCTGACCCCCAGATAGCCTGCCTGATGCAGACCTACGGTGTATTTTGCATGACCGATGACTCAAAGAACTGGGTCCTACAGTCGGTATCAATGGGGCCCGGTGATACCCAGCCCCGCACGGTGCAGGCCCGCGGGCGTGCTGCCACCCACGACTGGTTCAAGACCAACACGGTACTGCCCGAGGGGCAGTCCATCAGCTGGATGGGCATGACCTGCACAACCACCGGCCCAGCGAGTGTACAGTGCAACGACGGTACCACCGGTTTTAACCTCTCTGACCTGACAGACCGCTAAAACATAGGAACAAGTAGGGCCCCGGTGATACAACCGGGACCCTACTTTTCTTATCTGAGCCTACAGCTAGGCTAGTTACCTAGTGCTGGCAGCCCGGGCACCAGTAGAGCTTGCGCCCGGCAACTTCTTCCAGCGCAATCGTTGCCCCGCAGCGGGGGCAGGTCTGGCCCTGGCGGTGGTACACGTAGTTAGCGTGATCAGGCCAGGCCTCGGTTTCCGGGATGCCGGGCCTGTCGGCGGGCTCGGTGGTGATGATACGACCTACACGCACACCAATTTCCAACAGGTGCTTGTTATCGTTCCAGAGGGCTTCAAGCTGCTGGCGGCTGCATTCTTTAGCCGGGGTAAAGGGGTCGATGCCGGTGCGGTAGAGGGATTCTGCGCGGAAGATATTTCCTACCCCCGAGATGGCCTTCTGGTCCATAAGAACCACACCGATAGGCCGACTAGTCTTGGCTGCCGCAGCGTAGAAGGCGGCCGGGTCGGCGTCCCGATTCAGGGGGTCGGGGCCCAGTTTTGCGCGCACTTCCCCCACTTCCTCAGAGGTGAGGGTTCGGCAGATGGTGGGGCCCACCAGGTCTGCCCAGCCGTGCTCTGAAACCAGGCGGACGCGGGTGGTCGGCCGGGGTGCAGGAGGTTCAGCGGAGAGTTCAGTCCGGTGGTCCTCTTGCTCACCAATTTTACGGGGAGCACCAATCGAGGAGGCCCCCGTAAAGTGCTCATCTCCACCGAAGGTGAAGGCACCGTAGATTCCCAGGTGGACGTTGAGATAGAGCTCGTTGGAGAAACGGGCGAAGAGATGCTTACCGTGGGCGAAAGCCGAGTCGAAGGTATGGCCGTCGAGCAGGGCGGCGCCGTCCGCAAATCTTCCCTGGGGGCTGGTGACCGCCAGCTGGGCACCGGCAAAAACGTCGGTGAGCTGGCGGGCCAGGCGGTGGATTGAGTGCCCTTCTGGCATTAGTTCTCGTAGCTGTCGATCTGCTTACCGGAGATGGCGCCGGTCTGCTCGTATTCGGCCATCTGACCGATGCGGCGGGCGTGGCGCTCTTCGTTGGTCCACTCGGTGGTGAGGAAGACCTTGATAATCTCGAGGGCTTCTTCCTTGGTGTGCTGGCGCCCACCCACTGCAACGACCTGGGCGTTGTTGTGTTCGCGGGCCAGGGCTGCGGTGTCGTGGTTCCAGGCTAGAGCAGCACGGATGCCTTCAACCTTGTTAGCGGCCATCTGCTCACCGTTGCCGGAGCCACCCAGCACAATGCCCAGGGAGTCTAAGCCTGCTGCGCGGTCTGCGCGGACGGCGAGGGCCGCGTTGATGCAGAAGCTGGGGTAGTCGTCGAGGGCATCGTATTCAGCGGGGCCGTGGTCGACCATCTCGTAGCCGGCCTCGGTGAGTGCTTCGATGAGGTAGTGGCTAAGTTCTAGGCCTGCGTGGTCGGTTGCGATGTGTACACGCACGGTGTCTCCTTTGGTCGTGGTGGGTGGGGGCCGGTTGACCGCACTGAAATTTAGTTATGTGAATCACTGGCAAGCACATAGAATTGGGAAGGTATGTGCTGTGTATTGCCCTATATACGATTGTAGGTCACGTGCAGCTCCCCTGTGGCTTGTTTTCTGTGGTTTACAGATGGGCAGGCCTCTAACTTCAGATTTGATTGACAAGGATTCCTCATGCCTGGAATGAATTTGACCCGTGCCGAAGCTGAGAAGAGAGCGTCTGTGGTTCAGCGTGTGCATTCGTACACGGTTGAGCTTGATCTAACGCGCGGTGAGCGGGTCTTTGGTTCTCGTACGGTGGTGCGTTTTGATGCGGTTGCCGGGAGTGAAACCTTTATCGATGCGATTACCGATACGGTGCACAGTATTGAGCTCAATGGTGAGTCGGTGCCGGTGACCGCTGCTGACGGTGTGCGTATTGCCCTGCCGGCGTTGGCTGAGAGCAATGAGCTGGTGATTGATGCCGATATGCTCTACACCAATACCGGTGAGGGTTTGCACCGCTTTGTGGACCCGGTGGACGGCGAGGTTTACCTCTATTCGCAGTTTGAGGTTCCTGATTCCCGCCGTGTTTACCCGGTTTTTGAGCAGCCTGATTTGAAGGCTGAGTTTGAGTTTATTGTAACTGCCCCTGCCCACTGGGTCGTGGTGTCTAACCAGCCTGAGACTTCTGTTGAAGAGGTGGCGGACGGCAAGAAGTGGGCTTTTGCGCCTACCCCGCGTATCTCGTCCTACATCACCGCAATTATTGCTGGCCCTTACGCTAGCGTGCATTCCTCGCTCACTAACAGCGAGGGCCGCGAGGTGAAGCTGGGTTGCTACGCCCGTCAGTCCTTGATGGAGTACCTGGATGCCGATGAGGTTTTCCACATCACCCGCCAGGGTTTTGAGTTCTTTGAAGAGCAGTTCTCGACCCCCTACCCCTTTGAGAAGTACGACCAGCTCTTTGTGCCCGAGTTTAACGCCGGTGCTATGGAGAATGCCGGTGCTGTGACCTTCTTGGAGAACTACATTTTCCGCTCTAAGGTGACCGAGGCGATTGTTGAGCGCCGCGCTATCACCATTTTGCACGAGCTAGCCCACATGTGGTTCGGCGATTTAGTGACCATGAAGTGGTGGAACGACCTGTGGCTCAACGAGTCTTTCGCTGAGTTTATGTCGACTCTGGCCGCTGCTGAGAACACCCGCTTTGCGCCTGAGGCCTGGGCTACGTTCTCGGCTTCAGAGAAGACCTGGGCCTACAACCAGGATCAGCTCTCATCTACCCACCCCATTGTTGCCCCGATTCGTGACCTGCAGGATGTTCAGGTCAACTTCGATGGCATCACCTACGCTAAGGGCGCTTCTGTGCTGCGTCAGCTGGTGGCCTGGGTAGGGCAGGATAACTTTATGGCCGCCCTCAAGGTCTACTTCGAGAAGCATGCCTACGGCAACACCGTGCTCGATGACCTGCTCGATGAGCTGGAGGCGACGAGCGGACGCGACGTGCGCGCCTGGTCTAAGCTCTGGCTGGAGACCGCCGGGGTCAACACCCTGACCACCGAGGTCGAAGAGGCAGAGGACGGCACCATTACCCGTCTGGCCCTGCGCCAGACCTACGCTGAGGGCTTTGAGACCCTGCGCCCCCACCGTCTGGTCATTGGTTTCTACAATCTCGACGGGGAGGTGCTCACCCGCACCGACCGCCTAGAAATCGATGTGGATGGTGAGGTTACCGAGGTGCCCCTGGCCGTTGGTGCCAAGCGCCCCGATTTGATTCTGGTGAACGACGAAGATTTGGCCTACGCCAAGATTCGCCTCGATGAGCGCTCCCGCGCCACCGCCGTTGCCCACCTGGGTGCCATTGACTCATCTGTTGCCCGCGGTGTGGTCTGGGGTTCCCTCTGGGATACCGTGCGTGATGCCGAAATGCCCGCCCGCCAGTTTGTTGAACTGGTTCTGGGTAATATCGGGGCAGAGACTAACTCCACCGCCGTCCGCACCCAGCTTCTCAACCTTGAGAACACCCTACGAGCCTACCTGAACCCCGAGCACGCTGAGACTGTGCGAGCTGAGGCAGCTGACCGTATCTGGGCCCTTGCCCAGGCAGCAGAAGCTGGCTCTGATAACCAGTTCCAGCTGGTGGGCACCTTCGCCCGTCTGGCCCATACCTCAGACCAGCTGGATGCTGTAGCAGCCCTACTCGATGGCTCTACCGTTCTGGAAGGCTTGGAGATCGATACCGACCTGCGCTGGAACCTGCTGGGATCTCTGGCAGCGGGCGGACGTGCCACCGCAGCTGAGATCGATGCAGCCCTGGCTGATGACAACACCTCCAACGGCCAGCAGGCAGCTGCCACCGCCAAGGCGGCTATCCCCACCGCTGAAGCAAAGGCAGAGACCTGGCGCGCTGTGGTTGAAACCGGCGAGCTGTCTAACATTGTGCAGCGCTCCGCCATTCTCGGTTTCTACCGCGGTGCCCCGGAGTTCTCAGAACCCTACATTGACCGCTACTTTGAGGCCATTGAGGGGGTCTGGCGCGAGCGCTCCCACGAGATTTCAAGCCAGATTATCAGCGGGCTCTTCCCCCGTTTTTACACTCAGGAGGTCCTGGATAAGGCCGAGGCTTACCTCGCTGCCCTGCCTGAGGACGCAGCCGCCCTCAAGCGTCAGGTAGCAGAAGGACGCGACTCACTGGCTCGTGCTCTCAAGGTACAGGCCGCAGATCGCTAGGCGGCTAACCGCTGGTACCTGCTGACGATAAGGGGCGGGAGTAGACTGGTGGGTATGAATTTACCCAACCCAGCCTTCCGCCCCTTATCTGCACCCGGCGAGGCCAGCGTCCAGCCCTCAGCCCCTCATGAAGAGGTTGATGAGCGTAGCTTCTACTACCAGGTGGGCGGACGGCCGGTCTTTGAAAAGCTCTGCCGGGAGTTCTATTCCCGTGTAGCAGCCGACCCGGAGTTCCGTGCCATGTACCCCGAGGAAGACCTGGGGCCAGCAGAGCGCCGCCTTTTCATGTTCCTTGAGCAGTACTGGGGCGGGCCCAAAACCTACCAGGCAGAACGCGGCCACCCGCGCCTGCGTATGCGCCATAACCCCTTCTATATCGGCCCCAAGGAGCGGGATACCTGGCTCAAGTACATGCGCGAGGCCATGGACACCCTGGATCTAGCTCCCCTGCACGATGCAGAAATGTGGGCCTACTTTGACCGGGCAGCCCACGCCATGCAGAACCGGGCCCAGTAGTTCGTTTTAGGCTGAGGCAGCCGAGTAAACCAGTACGTGCCCTGCCCGGGCCGAGATGCGGGCCCAGCGTCCGCTGGCGAAAACGGGCATGGGTTCGGTAGCCCGCGGAGGCAGGAACCCGAGCACCTCAAGGGCAAAAGCAGCACCGGTGGGTAGGCTCACCGTCGTATCGGGGGCTTGTAGGAGTGAAGACCAGATACGGGAGCGGACGGTTGCCACCACCGCGTGCCCCGGGTTAGCGGGCAGAGCCCCGTCTACCGCGGCAATACCTTCCTGGGCCGCTGCCCGGGCATGGTCAGAGAGATAAAACCCTTTCTTCTCCCAGCCGCTGCGCGGAGCGGTACGCCCGGCCCAGGGGGCGGTCACGGTAACCGGCGGCAGGGCCAGGGCCAGCCCGGCCTCTTCAATACGGGCGAGCCGGTCAAGAAGAGCCGACGCCTCAACCGTGAGATCAACCTCGGCAGGCTGGGCCAGTTTGATGGCGCGCAGACCGATCACCGTGGGCGTCAAATCGAGCAGGGTTTCAGGTGCAAGCACACACACCGATACCCCCAGCACCTCACCGTTAGCCAGCAGGCGGACGGCAGCCTGGGGATCCACAGAACGGGCCCGGGTCAGATAGGTCGCCAGATCACGAGCAGTTGTAGCATCGGGCAGGTAAACGTAGTCGGTGTAGTCAGAGAGTTTTGGCTCGGTCATATCACTAGCTTTCAAACGAGTTTATGCGGTCTAGTCACCCACCACCCTATCGCAGAAACTCAGTTGCACTTCCAGTGGGATGAGAAAAATGGGGCTAGCTGTGAGAGAGTGTAACTATGAGTCACGAAACCCTAGAAAGTCTCTCCCCTACCCAAAAATTACTGGCCATGCTCAACCTCACCCCCGGTGGAGCGTCCGCCCACGAGCATGTCTTTAGCGCCCTGACCCTCACCAAGGAATCCCCGCGCATTTTCGGCGGGCAGGTGCTCGCCCAGGCTGTGATGGCTGCTGCCCATACGGTCGACGGTAAAACCCTGCACTCCCTGCACGGCTATTTTTTGCGCCCCGGTGACGTAGAAGGCGATCTCTCCTACGGGGCCGAAGCCCTCAACGACGCCAGGTCATTTTCCACCCGCAGGGTACAGGCCTACCAGGGCGGGCAACCAATCTTTTCCTGTATTGCTTCCTTCCAGGTGCCTGCTCCTGGGCCAGACCACGGCGCCAGTATGCCGCAGGACGTTCCCGCACCCGAGGGTCTGCCCACTGCAGCTGACTTGCTGGGGCATTTACAGGTCCCCATCGCCCAGAAGGTTGCCTTCTCCCGCCCCTTCGACGTGAGGCATGTGACTTCCCCGCTGTACACCACTCCCAGCCAAGAGAAGCAGCCGGTGAATATGGTCTGGTTCAAAACCTTCGAGCCCCTGCCCGATGACCCTGCCCTGCATCAGGCTGCCCTGGCCTACGCATCGGACTATACCCAGCTTGAACCGGTTCTACGGCAGCACGGCAAGACCTGGCTTGAACCCGGCATGAAGGTGGCCTCACTGGATCACGCTATCTGGTTCCACCGCCCGGCCCGCGCCGATGAGTGGTTGCTGCTGGTTCAGGAGTCCCCCAGTGCCCAGGACTCCCGCGGCCTCTCTGTGGGTAAGGTCTTCACCCGCGACGGCCTACACGTTGCCACCGTAACCCAAGAAGCCATGATTAGGTTGCCCGAGTACCGCGATCAGTAAACAGGTAAGAAAATCCCTCCCGCCGGTGAAGGTGGGAGGGATTTTTAGCTAGCTTATCGCGTCAGCTTACGGTGAACGACGCGGTGCGGCTTCGCAGCCTCGGGTCCAAGACGCTCAATCTTGTTCTTCTCGTAGGACTCGAAGTTACCCTCGAACCAGTACCAGTTGTCGGGCTGTTCGTCGGTGCCTTCCCATGCCAGGATGTGGGTGGCTACTCTGTCGAGGAACCATCGGTCGTGGGAGACCACGACGGCACAGCCGGGGAATTCCAGCAGGGCATTTTCGAGGGAGGTGAGGGTTTCGACATCCAGGTCGTTGGTAGGTTCGTCGAGCAGCAGCAGGTTGCCACCCTGCTTGAGGGTCAGGGCCAGGTTGAGGCGGTTACGCTCACCACCGGAAAGCACACCTGCCTTCTTCTGCTGGTCGGGGCCCTTGAAGCCGAAGGCTGAGACGTAGGCACGTGAGGGCATTTCTACCTGGCCTACCTGGATGTAATCCAGGCCGTCTGAGACAACCTCCCACAGCGACTTTTCAGGGTCGATGTTGGCGCGGTTCTGGTCAACGTATGAAATCTTGACGGTTTCACCGATCTTCAGGTTGCCGCCATCGAGGGGCTCAAGGCCAACGATGGTCTTGAAGAGGGTTGACTTACCTACACCGTTGGGGCCGATGACGCCGACGATGCCGTTACGGGGCAGGGAAAAGGAGAGACCGTTGATGAGGGAGCGGCCGTCGAAGCCCTTCTGCAGGTTTTCTGCTTCGATAACGACGTTACCCAGGCGGGGTCCCGGGGGAATCTGGATTTCTTCGAAGTCTAGCTTGCGGGTCTTTTCAGCCTCTGCAGCCATCTCTTCGTAGCGGGCCAGACGTGCCTTTGACTTAGCCTGACGGCCCTTGGTGTTGGAGCGAACCCACTCGAGTTCTTCTTCCAGGCGCTTAGCGAGCTTGGCGTCCTTCTTACCCTGAACTTCAAGGCGGGCGCGCTTCTTGTCCAGGTAGGTGGAGTAGTTGCCCTCGTAGGGGTAGAGGTTACCGCGGTCTACTTCTGCGATCCATTCTGCAACGTGATCGAGGAAGTAACGGTCGTGGGTAATGGCGATTACTGCGCCCTCGTAGGACTGCAGATGCTGTTCCAGCCAGAGGACGGACTCTGCGTCCAGGTGGTTGGTGGGCTCGTCGAGTAGGAGCAGGTCGGGCTTCTGGAGCAGGAGCTTGCAGAGCGCTACGCGGCGGCGTTCACCACCGGAGAGGTGGGTAACGGGTGAGTCACCGGGAGGGCAGCGCAGGGCGTCCATGGCCTGTTCCAGCTGGGAGTCGATGTCCCAGGCGTTGGCCGCGTCGATGGCTTCCTGCAGCTTGCCCATTTCTTCCATGAGCGCGTCGAAGTCAGCATCGGGGTTGGCCATCTCTTCTGAGATTTCGTTGTAGCGAACAATCTTTTCGTAGATTTCGCCGACGCCTTCCTGGACGTTACCCAGGACGGTCTTTTCTTCGTTCAGCGGGGGCTCCTGCATGAGGATGCCCACGGTGTAGCCTTCTGAAAGTCGTGCTTCGCCGTTGGAGGGGGTATCGAGACCCGCCATGATTTTCAGGATGGTTGACTTACCGGCACCGTTGGGGCCGACCATACCGATTTTTGCACCGGGGAAGAACGACATTGATACGTCGTTAAGGATGACTTTGTCGCCTACAGTTTTGCGGGCTTTGGTCATGGTGTAGATAAATTCTGCCATGCGTTTAAGCCTACCGGTTGATGTCAAGCTGTTGGGGGTTTAGGGCAGGGCATCGGCCAAGAATCTTGGTGTGAGTTTGCCCTGCCCCGCCCTCTAGCTGGTCAGAGCCTCAACAGCCTCATCGTCTGCTGCCTTATCGGTGAGCCCCTGGTCAGAAACCTGATGGCCTTTTTCGGGAGAATGGCTGCCTTGGGGGTCTTCTTCAACAGCTGGTAGAGAGCTATAGCCGTGGTTGAGTTTCTGTTCCCCGGCTACCTGCTCGTTGAACTTACGATCGGTCTCATCGACATCCGGTTTTCGGTCTGTAACACGGGCAAAATTGGCTAGCCCGTAGTTGAGGTCGTGCCCGATGCTGGTGGCGTCTACTTCGATGCTGGTGCCGGGTGAGCCGTCCGCCCGTTCAAACTGTTTGACGCGCAGGCGTCCGGTAACCAGCACCGGGTGCCCTACCTGCAGGCTCCGGGCGCTGTTATACGCCAGAGCTCTAAAGGAGTTGACGGTGTACCAGTTGGTTGTGCCTTCTTTCCAGGTGCCGCTGGTGGCATCAAACCAGCGGGGTGTGGAGGCAATACGGAAGTTCGTTACCGGGATATTGCCATTGGGCAGAAATTTTTGGGTAGGTGCCGTTGCGATAAAGCCTCGGATAGTGACGGTGTCGGTCATGACTCCTCCTTGAGTTGTGGGTGAACCGGGTGTCTCAAGGGTTACACCAGCAAAGGTCTAAGAGCCAGAAAAATGTTGCCTGTGGATAACGTATGTGCTGCTACCGCACGGTAAAGGGCAGAAAATTGGTGAAGCTGTGACGCGGGCAAGAGCTTTCATGACAGATTTTGTTCACACCCCTGGTGCAGGCTGCCCCTACCCCTCTAGGCTCATACCACCTGCCCCGCTAAGGCACCGGGGCGGGCGTCCGCATCTACCAGCACAAAGGAGACAGCACAGTGACCAATACACGTGTTCCCGATGAGCCTGCCTGGGTACGGGATGACCGTACCCGCACCTACTTTGAACGGGAATGGCAGAACGTGCCGCGCACCAACGAGGCCCTTTTCGAGCACCTCTGCCTGCTGGTGTTTCAAAGCGGCCTGTGGTGGTCTACGGTTCTAGCAAAACGGGAGGAATTGAGCCGGGCCTTACACAATTTTCAACCCGACCGCTTGGCTGCCATGGCTGAAGACGATATCAGTGCCTACCTTAAGGGCGATATCGGAATTAGGAACGAATCTAAACTTCGGGCCTGCATCAATAATGCGAGAGTGTTGAAAGAGTCTCGGGTAAATCTAGCAGATCTCTTTGCTGAGGCATTTCCAGAGGAATTACTGTGCCCGGGTGCTGAAGCGTTCCCCCGCACCACCGCTGAAACCGATACCCTGGCTCGCAAGTTACGGGCACTCGGGTTTCAACGCTTAGGGCCGGTGGTGGTATGCGCGGTAGCTCAGGCCGCTGGCTATATCAGGTTAGAAACCCATACGCTTAGCCGGCATGGTCAAAGTAGGCTTGCACTGCCTGGCTAGCCACCTCGTACCCTACCTGCTGGTCTTCGAACCCCTTGCTCAACAGGGCAATGGAATAGGTAGAGCTTTCGGTTCTAACAACACCAACGGAGTTGATGTGCCATTCGCCAGTATCTTCCTGGATCCATCCATTTTTAACCGATACGTCGGTGACAGCTTCCCCAGCACGGTCTGCCCGTATTGGGAGCCCACACCCCAGGTTTGTGACCAGTCGAGCGGAACCATTTTTTCGAGAAGGAACTGGGCGTCGGTAGCATTGACCCATTCAACGGTATCGACGATGGCACGCATGATGCGTACCTGGTCCTCGGCCCAGGTTTGGTTATCGCCCCAGGTTCCGGCAGATCGGGTCTCTGTGACACCCAGCAGCTCATAGGTCTTGTTGAGGGACTGGGCGCTGGCCGTAGATTCCCCGTCGTCAGACCCAAATCTGCGGTAAATCTCAATCGTTGCGTTGTTATCGGAGTAGGTAATGGACGCTTCGATGAGGGCTTTTTCGTCGTCGGTCAGTTCGCGCTCTTCAAAGGCTGCAAGCCTGAGTAGGGTGAGAGAAATAGGGACTTTGACGATAGATGCTTCATACGTCCATTGGTCACCCTTGTGCAAAAAGAGACTGTCGGTAGCGTGGTTATAGACAGCCAGGCTAAGGGTGATGCCGTAGTCTGCTTCGAGCTGGTCTAGTGCCTGGTTGATGTCTACGTCGTGGGCCTCGTTGGTGTGTTCATCACCGGTGGCGGTGGGCTGGATTTGTTCTTCAGCAGGGCCACAGGCAACAAGTAGAGTGCTCAGGGCTAGGGTACCGGTTCCTGCCAGCATTGTTCGGCGGGGCAGGACGGGGGCGGACGCGGGTGCGCCACTGAGCGTTTCAGGCAGGTTGGCTGTAGACATGCCCTCTAGTGTATTCCGAAAGTATTTGATTTTCCTGTGTGTAAGCCATATTTGATAATAAAAATATCCCCCACTTGTTTTACCAAGTGAGGGATATGTTTTGCGCCCCAGGAGGGAGTCGAACCCCCGACCAAGAGATTAGAAGGCTCCTGCTCTATCCACTGAGCTACTGAGGCTAGCCGCTGTTTATACTATCGATTCCTCGACTAAAAGTCATATCAGACCCGGGAGGGAGTCGAACCCCCGACCAAGAGATTAGAAGGCTCTTACTCTCATCTGGGAGCTAGATACTCACCTCGTAGAGGGACGAGCGCTGGCCGCGGCGGAGTACTCGGCGGGTTGCCGGGTCGAAGAAGACCAGCCAGAAGGCATAGGCTACGCTGAGCACAGCCGCAATGAGGCGGCCCATATTCTGATCAAAATTATCGAGATAGGGCGAGACGGCAAGCTGATCTGAGACCCCGTACATGACAAAGAACAGAGTTGTCAGGAAATAGAAATCTAGCTGCCAGTCGGTACGCACGCCTGCAACCACAAACAGCGGAATAAACCAGAGCAGATACCAGGACTGCAACATGGGTGAAAAAACCACAACCATAGCTAGAGCCAGACCGGTGCGGCGGATGAGGTTTTCGTCCTTGCCAACGAACATGACAACCACGGCCAGCAGCATGCCCGCGAGCTTTCCTAGAGAGAAGAAGGTGTCGCGCACCGAGTTCGCCAGGGCATTATCGCCGGTGATAGATACCAGGATCTGGTTGATTTGCAGCCCCAGGAAGCCGATGGGAGTGAACCAGATGTACTGGCCACCGGTGGTAGCCAGGGCCCCAATCCAGCCAAAGCCCAGGTCGGTCACGGCCCCAAGCACCCAGAGCTCCGCCATAGAGATAGCCAGGGTCATGGCCCAGAAAATAAAGCGGCGGAGCCAGCTGGCTCCCCTACCGGCCCAGAAAAGCCCGATGAAGGGTAGGGCGACCAGGGCAATAGGCTTGACGGCCACCGCCGCGGTCACCAGGGTAATTCCCAGCAGGCCACCGACGGTATCGCGGCGGGCCGCCGCATGGTAGACACCTGCCAGCACCAGACCGGTCATCAGGGCGTCATTATGGGAAGAGGTGATGAAGGCGGCAATAAAGAGAGGGTTGGCCAGCACCAGCCAGTTAGCTCGTATGCCATTGATACCGTGGAGGCTCGCCAGTTTAGGCACGTAGTAGGCGATAAGCCCTACTCCGATGAGGGCAACCAGCCTAAAGAGATAGAGGGCGGTATCTACGGAATCACCGGCGATTTGGGCTACCCATTTTTCGATGAGCAGGAAGACGGGGCCGTAGGGCGGGGCTGACTCGGACCACATCTGGTCAGCACCATACTGGAAGAAGTTATTGACGGAAGAAACCCCGTACTCGTAGGGGTTAAGCCCTGATGCCATGACGCGCCCCTGGGCAAAGTAGGAGAAGACATCACGGCTATAGAGGGGGAAAGCAAAAAGCTGGGGAAGCATCCAGCAGATAATGGCTGCGGTTGCCCAGCGTTTTGCACGCTGGTCCCAGACGAGCAGTTTCTGCACCATGCGCAACCATTCGCGGCAGAGCATCATCGACCCCACAACGAGTAGGGCGATGCAGGTCACCAGTCCGGGTGCCGTGTAGCGCAGCGGGATAATCCAGTCCACCCGGCGGAAGGGGGAGGCATCTGCGAGCCAGCCCACGCCGAAGGATGCGAACATCACCAGTAGAGAACCGATGGTTCCAAAGATGAGGGTTCGAAGGGGGCTACCCGAGACATAGTGAGCTGTCTTGGGGTTATACCGGTGCACCGGGATGCTGGCGGTATGGGTTTGCGCTGTTCTGGGGCTCATGGTCCTCCTGGCCGAGCAAATGAGTACACCTGATTTTACCCGCCGGCTGAGTGGCACAGGCAGGTCTTAGACCTTCTGCTCTCTGAAAATCTGCTGTGGGTTAGGGGCCAAAAAGGGGTAGATTGGTTCTGTGTCTATTTCAAATGAACGTATCGTATGGATTGATTGTGAGATGACCGGCCTCTCTCTAGAGAAGGACGCCCTAATCGAGGTCGCCGCGCTGGTGACTGACGGGGATCTCAATATTTTGGGGGACGGCGTGGACGTCGTCATTAAGCCCGAGCCCGAGGCCCTTGAGCAGATGGATGATTTTGTGCGCAACATGCATACAGTCTCTGGTCTGCTGGACGACCTGGATCAGGGCATTACCATGGCTGAGGCCCAGCAGCTGGTGCTGGATTATGTGAAGCAGTGGGTCCCCGAGCCGCGCAAGGCTGTGCTGGGGGGTAATTCTGTGGGTACCGATAAGACTTTTTTGGTGCGAGATATGCCCGAGCTCGTGGACTACCTGCACTACCGCGTGATTGATGTGTCTACTATCAAGGAGCTTTCCCGCCGCTGGTTTGAGAAGGCCACCTATAACGCTCCTGCAAAAACCGGCAACCACCGGGCACTGGGCGATATCCAGGATTCTATCGACGAGCTGCGCTACTACCGCGGCACGGTTTTTGTGCCCTCCCCCGGGCCCGATAGTGCAGCCGCCCAGAAGGTTGCCCAGGAGGTCGCAGCAACCCGCCAGCAGATTAATCCCGCCTAGGGGCTCAGGAGGCGCGGACGCCACCCGCAGCCGGGCCGCGTCCGCCTGCTCCCCAGCCCCAAAAGTTCGTGAGCACAGTCACCCCATATAACCTCATTTTCGATTTGCGAGGAATCAAAACTGTGTGTAAGCTAGTATCCGTTGCCAAAACAAGCCGGTGAAAGAAACGGTGGTTTTTGTAAACATGGTGGTCGTAGCTCAGTTGGCAGAGCGCCTGGTTGTGGTCCAGGAGGTCGCGGGTTCAACCCCCGTCGATCACCCCGAGTAGAAGGGTCGCTACGGTTTTTATCGTAGCGGCCCTTTTTGTTTACCCCGTGTGAGAGGTTATGTCATGACTGTTTTGCCCATTGTTATTCACGGTAACCCGGTTTTGCACCGCCCGGCTGCTCCGGTGACATCCTTTGATGATGAGCTGCGCAAGCTGATCGACGATATGTACGAGACCCAGGAGGCCTCGAACGGTGTGGGCCTGGCGGCACCCCAGGTGGGCGTGGGTCTGCGCCTGTTCACCTATAAGTTTGAGAATGAGGACGGCGTGCCCCCGCTGGGCGTGGTGGTTAACCCCGTGCTGACTCTGGGTAAGATTTCGACCGCTAATCCTGATCCCTACGATGAGGTTGAGGGCTGCCTGTCCTTCCCCGGTTATTCTTTCCCGCTCAAGCGCGCTGACTGGGTCACGGTCAACGGGTTTGATGGTGAGGGTAACCCGCTGAAGTTTGAGGCGACCGGCTGGTTTGCCCGCGTCATGCAGCACGAGACTGACCACTTGGATGGCAAGCTCTACGTGAATCGACTGAACGCCAAGTACAGCAAGAAGTACAAGAAGGTTGTGAAGGCTGAGGGCTGGACTGCCGAAGGTAACACCTGGATGCCGGGCGTCGACCCCGACCCCTTTGGTCACGGGGAGTAAAGAACGGGACGCCCGATAAGCCTGGGATGAAGCGCATTTTTCCGAGCGAGGAATCAAAAAATGCGCTGAATCGGTGAGCGCCAGCGAACCGCAGAACCCGGCGTGCGCCGCATAAAACTAAAAGAACGGGACGCCCGATAAGCCGGGTTCTGTACCTACCCGAGGGTAGGCGGCAATCATCCATCTAGACCCGTCGTTGCCGGCGGGTTCAAGCAGCCTACCCGGGCGCTTCACCGCACTGGTTACTAGCGCGCCCTGTTTGGCCTTGCTCCGGGTGGGGTTTACCGAGCTACCGCAGTCGCCTGCGGTACTGGTGAGCTTTTACCTCACCTTTTCACCCTTACCCCGTGGTGGGGCGGTTTGTTTTCTGTGGCACTGGCCTGCAGGTTACCCTGAGTCGACGTTATCGACCACCCTGTGCTGTGGAGCCCGGACTTTCCTCGAAGCGTTTGTGCGCTGCGCGATTGCCTGGGCGTCCCGTTCTGGGGTTCTACTTTACTACACTGGTGGGTATGTTGATTTTGTTTCCGCCGTCTGAGGGTAAGACTCCTGCCACATCTGGCTCCGGGGTTGAGTTGGGTGAGTTGTTGGCTCCTGAGTTGACGGGGGCTCGTGAGGCTGTGGTGGATGAGTTGGTGTGGGTGAGCGGTTTGCCCGATGCGGGGCAGCTGTTGAAGGTGGGCCCGTCTTTGCTGGCTGAGGTTGAGCGGAATACTCGGTTGTGGTCGGAGCCGGCGGCGCCTGCGTCCGAGGTGTATTCGGGGGTTTTGTTTGAGGCTTTTGGGTACGGTTCTTTGGGGGCGGACGCGCGGGCGCGGGCTGATAGGGCTGTTGTGGTGATATCTGCGGCCTGGGGCGCGGTGGGTCTTACCGATATGATTCCGGCCTACCGGCTGTCGATGGGCACGAAGCTGGGTGAGATCGGAGATTTGGCTAAGTTTTGGAAGGGCGAGCTCAGACGCCCCTTGGATGAGTTGGCCGGGGATCAGCTGGTGGTGGATGGCCGCTCTGCTGCTTATGCGAAGGCGTGGACGCCTGCCCCGCAGCACCATCTGCTGGTTCGGGTGGAGAGGGTGGCGGCTGACGGGAGCCGCAAGGTGGTCTCGCATATGGCTAAGCATTACCGGGGCCTGCTGGGCCGCTATCTGGTGCAGGAGAATCTGACTGAGATTGAGGACGCCGGTGAGCTGGCTGAGGCGCTTGCCCCCGGTTTTGAGGTGGAGTTGCTCTCCCCCACCGAGAAGAAGCCGGGTACCCTGACTCTTCTGGTGAGGGAGTAGGGCACCTAGCGGGTGGAGGCTGAGCCTGCTACCTGCCCGGTGGAGACGGTGAAGTCCCAGGGGTCGGTGTTGAGGGTCGAGACGTAGGTATCGATAGTGAAGCCTCGCTCCTCCAGTTTTTCGGTAAGGAGCCGGGCTGCCCCGTCCATCCAGAGCCATTCGCTGGCGTAGTGGGAGCAGTCGATCAGGGCCGGGGTGCCGCCGCTGATGAGGGCCTGCTCGCGGGCTTCTGAAGCCGGGTGGTGGCGCAGGTCGGCGGTGATGTAGACGTCCGCACCCGATGCGCGGGCATCGCCAAAGAGGGAATCGCCTGCCCCGGTGCAGAGGGCAATTTTTTGAACCTTCTGATCGGGCCGGCCTGCGATGCGCAGACCGCCGGCGGTTGCCGGCAGGAAGTCAGCAATTTTTTCAGCCAGTTCCTTGAGGGTGACGGGGGCAGGCAGACTGCCAACGCGCCCAATGCCGACGCGAACGTCCGCCCCCTCAATCTGTACGGTCTCTTCCTCTGCCAGAATCTCGGTGTCGGTGATGCCCAGCTTGCCCATGAAGACCTCGTTGGTGCCGTGCGGGGCCGAGTCTACGTTGGTGTGGGCGCCCAGCAGGCCGCAGCCAGCCTCAATGAGGGTGTGCACGATTTCGCCCTTGTAGTCGGTATCGGGCAGGAAGGACGCCCCGCGCAGCAGCAGGGGGTGGTGGGTAATGAGCAGGCCCGCGCCTTTTTCTGCGGCCTCGCGGGCGGTTGCCACGGTGGCGTCCACCGCGAAACCAACGGTGGTGACGGGGGCGTTAGCTCGCCCGACCACCAGACCAGCAGCGTCCCACTTCTCGGCAAGAGCGGGCGGGAAAATATCGTGGAAGGCCCGGGTTACATCGTTCAGGGTGGGAGTTGAAAGTTCAGTCATGCCCCTATTGTGTCATGAGCGCCGGGGCGGGAATAAGACCGGGTAACCTACGGTTACCCGAAGTATGCAAAGTTTTGTTGTAGGCGGCGGATGCTTCTGGTGCATCGACGCCGTATATCGTCAATTTGAAGGAATTACCGCCAGTATCAGCGGCTACACCGGTGGGCACGTTGAGAACCCCACCTACCGCGAAGTCTGTTCGGGTACCACAGGCCACGTCGAGGTCGTCAAGGTGGAGTTTGACGAGACCGTCATTCCCGCCGAAACCGTGCTCGATATCTTCTTCACCTCGCACGACCCCACCAGCTGGGATAGGCAGGGGGCGGACGCCGGCCCCCAGTACCGCTCGGCCCTCTACTACGAGAACGAGGAGCAAAAGGCCCTCTTCGAGGCCGCCATTCAGCGGGCCTCTCAGCTGTGGGACCAGCCCATCGTGACGGTGGTAGAACCCCTGGGCGCCTTCTATGAGGCTGAGGACTACCACCAGAACTACTACGCCCTTAACCCCTACCAGGGGTACTGCATGGCCGTCATCAATCCCAAGCTGGCTAAGGCTAGGCAACATTACGCCAGGTTTCTTAGAAGTTAAGCCCTCCCCCTTTGTTTCGTAAACTAGAGGGCGAACCATTCATCGCTTCCACCTGAAAGGTACACTCGTGTCAAAGATGTACAACAATATCACCGAAGTTGTCGGCCGCACTCCCATCGTCCGCCTCAACCGCCTGGATGCTGATCTGCCCGGCAACGTCGCAGTCAAGCTGGAATTCTACAACCCCGCCAACTCCGTCAAGGACCGCATCGGTGTAGCTATCATCGACGCCGCTGAGAAGTCCGGCGCCCTCAAGCCCGGCGGCACCATCGTTGAAGGTACCTCAGGCAACACCGGTATCGCCCTGGCTATGGTGGGCGCTGCCCGCGGCTACAAGGTCATTCTGACCATGCCCGAAACCATGAGCAACGAGCGTCGCGTCATGCTGCGCGCCTACGGTGCTGAAATCGTGCTGACCCCCGGTTCTGAGGGTATGCGCGGTGCTGTTGAAAAGGCCAAGGAAATCGTAGCCTCCACCGAGAACGCTATTCTGGCCTCCCAGTTCTCCAACGAAGCCAACCCCGAGATTCACTACAACACCACCGGCCCCGAGGTCTGGGAAGCCACCGAAGGCAAGATTGATATCTTCGTAGCTGGCGTTGGCACCGGCGGCACCGTCTCTGGTACCGGCAAGTACCTCAAGGAGCAGAACCCCAACATCAAGGTTGTTGCGGTCGAGCCCAAGAATTCCCCCTTGCTGACCGAGGGTAAGGCTGGCCCCCACAAGATTCAGGGCCTGGGCGCTAACTTCGTGCCTGATACCCTCAACCGCGACATCTACGACGCCGTCACCGACGTTGCTATCGACGACGCCGTTGCTACCGCCCGTAAGCTGGGTACCGAAGAGGGCATCCTGGGCGGTATCTCCTCCGGTGCAGCCGTCTGGGCCGCCTTGGAAGAGGCGAAGAAGAGCGAGAACGCCGGCAAGCTGATTGTCGCTGTCGTTCCCGACTTCGGTGAGCGCTACATCTCTACCCTGCTCTACGAAGATATCCGCGGCTAAACATTTAGTTCCGTGATAATCTCGGGCACCCCGCTGCTTGGCAGCGGGGTGCCCGTGTGTCTGCGTCTGGTGGCCCGCGCGGACGCCTGCCCCGGCTTGACGTAAATATTTTGGGTGAGACGGAATATCGTTCTAGCCGTGACTGTTGTAGAGTTCAGCAAGAGCGCCCGCTGCGCTCCCCTGCCTAGATTTTGAGGAGAAGCATGAGTTTCCGAGCGCGCCTGCGTGAAGACTTAGACACCGTCAAAGCACACGACCCCGCAGCCCGCGGCGATGTGGAAATCATGATTAACTACTCGGGTATGCACGCCATCTGGGCTCACAGGCTGGCCCATAAACTGTGGCAGAAGGACTCTACCCGTACATTAGCCCGCACCCTCAGCCAGTTTGCCCGCTTCATGACGGGGGTTGAGATTCACCCCGGTGCCACCATTGGCCGCCGCTTCTTCATCGACCACGGCATGGGGGTGGTGATTGGTGAAACCACCGAAATCGGTGACGATGTCATGATTTACCACGGGGTGACTCTGGGCGGACGTTCTCTGGAGAAGGGGAAACGCCACCCCACTATTGGCGACCGTGTGACCATCGGTGCTGGTGCCAAGGTCCTAGGCCCGGTGCTTATTGGTGCTGACTCGGCTATCGGCGGTAACTCGGTGGTCGTACATGACCACCCCGAGGACTCCATCATTACCGGTATTCCCGCCCGCTCGCGTCCGCGCACTCCCGAGAACAAAAAACCCCTGGTCGACGCCGTCGAGTACGTGGACCCGACCATGTGGATCTAGAGACCTTTACGTCAAAGGGCCCGGTACTCCTTCGTGGAAGGAGTACCGGGCCCTTTGATGTAAACAGCTTATAAGTTACCTCGCTGAGGGCCCCACTTACGGGAGAGAACCTGGCGAGAAGATTCAATATCGTTGCGGTGCTTTGAGAAGGTTTTGAGCCAGGGAGTACGTCCGTGATAGATCTGAATTTCGGGGTCCTGTACAAATACCAGCTTCCCGCTGGCACGGCTGAAGAAATCACTGTGCTCAATCACGCGTAACTCTTCGTCCCAGCCACCGATTGAGCGAATTGACTCGGTACGGGCTAGAAAGATGTTCGGGGTTTTGACACGCACGGGCAGCCCGTAAAGGTCATGACCGGCCTCGTAGATAGGCTTGTCTGCCCCACGGTACAGGGCGAGGTCGCTGGTACCGTGAATATGCGTTTTGAAGGTGGGAACTTCAACCTGAGTTGCGGCAACACCGTCAACGTCGGGGTGGGCTTCTAAATAATCGTAGGCTTTTTGCCAGTTGGTCAGACGGGTGAAGACAAAATCGTCATCGGTCAGTAGGACGTATGGAGTCTCTACCCGTTCTAGGGCTCGGTCGCGCCCTGCAGAAATACCAACGTTAAACGGTAGCTGCAGGACCTCTACCTGGGGGTCACGGGTTGACCAATATTTCTCAGAGTCATCAGCGACCAGAACTTTACCGGTAAAGGTTGCCTCTCGGATTGAAGCGAGCAAACGATCCATAGCCTTAGGGCGAGAGAAGGTCTTAGCAACGATAGTGACATCCCGGTTCAGCTCAGCGCTGTAAGGCTCAAACCCTCTGCCATTACGGCGGGCAGCAAATCTGAGGTACCGAATGTAATTATTGACCACAATTCCGTATGCGTAACGCAGGGGCAGGCCTCTATCACTGTCAAACAGGGCTAAAAGACGTTCTTTAGAAACCGGAAGTTTTGGCACGGAGAATCTCTTTCAAGAATGCGAGTGTTGGCTACCAGTGTACCCGGTGGCCGGCATGATTGTAGGGTTTTGCCTAGAGATGTGCCCCGCCTACTACAGTAGGCGGGGCACATATAGTCATCCCTAGGGGTAACTAGTGGGTGTGGGAGTCCTCAGCGTTGATTTCGCTGCGGTCGCCGCTCCACTCGATGTGCCACATGCCCTCGGAATCGATACGGCCGTAGGTGTGAGCGCCGAAGAAGTCGCGCTGGCCCTGAATCAGGGCAGCGGGCAGGCGCTTGCGGCGCAGACCGTCGTAGTAGCTCAGGGAGGACGCGAAGACGGGGACGGGGACGCCCTCGGCGGTTGCCTTAACAACCACGCGACGCCAGGAAGGAACGAGTTCTTCCATGAGCTTCTTGAAGCCGGGAGCCAGCAGCATGTTGGCGGGGGTTTCGTCCTTGTAGGCGTTCATGATTTCGCCCAGCAGTTCTGCACGGATGATGCAACCTGCGCGCCAGAGACCTGCGATGACGTCGAGCTTGAGGTCCCAGCCGTACTCGTCGCCGGCCTTAGCCAGCATGTCGAGACCCTGGGCGTAGGAAACCAGCTTGGAGGCAAACAGGGCCTTGCGGACGTCCTCAATAAACTCTTCGTCGCCGTTAGCAACAGCAGTGGTTGCGATCAGGCCTGCGGGTAGCTCTTCCTGGGCCTGCTTGCGGGCATCAGAGTTGCTAGAAGACAGGGCACGGGCAAATACTGACTCTGCGATACCGGAGACGGGGGCACCCAGGTCAAGAGCGGCCTGGACGGTCCAGCGGCCGGTACCCTTCTGACCAGCTTCATCGACGATAACGTCAACCAAGGGCTTGCCTGTCTTAGCATCGACCTGAGCCAGAACCTCAGCGGTGATTTCGATGAGGTAGGAGTTGAGGTCGGTGGTGTTCCACTGCTTGAAGATTTCTGCCTGGGCAGCGGGTTCTAGACCTGCCACGGTGCGGAGCAGGTCGTAGGCTTCGCCGATAACCTGCATGTCGGCGTACTCGATGCCGTTGTGGACCATCTTGACGAAGTGACCAGCGCCGTCGGTTGAAATCCAGGCGCAGCAGGGATCGCCGTTGGGGGCCTTAGCTGAGATTTTTTCGAGCAGGGGGCCGAGGGATTCGTAGGATTTAGCGGAGCCACCGGGCATGATGGAGGGGCCGTTGAGGGCGCCTTCTTCGCCACCGGAAACACCGATACCGACGAAGTGCAGACCCTTTTCAGCCAGGGCACGCTCGCGGCGGATGGTATCGGGGAAGTGAGAGTTACCGCCGTCGATAATGACGTCACCTTCATCGAGCAGGGGTTCGAGCTGCTCAATGACGGCGTCGACGGGGCCACCGGCCTTCACCATAATCAGGATGCGGCGGGGGGCTTCAAGAGAGTCGACCAGTTCCTGCAGGGTCTCGGTGCGGATGAAGTCACCTTCATCGCCGTGGGCTTCGAGCAGGGCGTCGGTTTTTTCAACGGAGCGATTGTGCAGGGCTACGGTGTAGCCGTTGCGGGCCAGGTTGCGGGCCAGATTTGCACCCATGACAGCCAGGCCGGTTACACCAATTTGTGCCTTACGAGCAGTATTGTTTTCAGTCATGTCTTAAGACTACGCTGGTCTGCTCTATTTATGCTTCAGGGCTGGGTGAGATGAAGCAAACTCTCACATTATGGGAGAGCAGTAGGGGTCATGGGTTTTTAGGAGTCGTAGGTATCGGTGAAGAGCACCCACAGAGCAGCAGCCCCGATGACCAGGGCCACGCACGCAAAAATCGACCAGAGGGTCACCATAGCTCCCTGAGTGATAAAGAAAATCGATATCAGGAGCCAGACAACTGAGAGGAAGACTGCTGTGAAATTGCGGGGCTTAAAATTTCGGTTCATCGGGGTTGCTGTGAGTGTTTTTGTGGTTAGCGGACGCTGATAGCAGCGGGGCTGACGGTGGATGCTGTTGCTGCAGAGCCGCCGTCAACAGCGTAGGTTGCGACGTAGCCTGCGTAGATGCCGGCGACAGCGGCGGGGTCGCCAGATGTAATGGCGATGTCAGCGTTGATGGTGCTTCGGTCAACCGGCAGTGAATCAGCCTGGCCACCAACAGCGTAGTTGGTGATGGGCAGGGTGGAGTAGCTAACCGAGTAGAAAGTGTAATCAGCTGCGGTCAGCACCTGACCATCTGCTGTAGCGATTGAAGCGTCCCTGGCGAGGCCAAAGGCAGTCCAGGCGGTGTCGACAAGGTCAAAGTTATGCTTGACCATATCCACAGTCCAGCCCTGGTTCTTGGGGAAGGCGATGTAGTAGGTCAGGGCAGAAATCGTGGCGGTGGTTGCGGTACCTGATGTCCGGTAAAGACGGAAGCCAGCGGGGTCGGTGGATGAGACCGCAGAACCGCTGACGCGACCGCTTGCACCGGAGACGGTGTTTTCCAGGGTGATTTCGGTGGTGGAGCCGTGGGCTACCACGGAGGGAGTTGATGCTGCGTAGGCAGGGATAGCGGCAGTGGCGAGGACGGCAGGTGCAGCCCATGCGGTGCCCTGCAGCAGGGTGCGACGTGAGGTAGGCAAGATAGGTTTCCCCTCTAGAGTCATGTGTGTGCGTGGTAAAACTGAAGTTTCCAGTTTACCTATCGACGGCTTCTGCTGGTGTTTTATTTACCTTGGCATGGCGCCCACACATGCGCCCACAGCTCTCCCCAACCTGACTACAAGAGTGGTGGAATACAAAAAAGCCCCGCACCGAAGTGTGGGGCTTATCTGTGGGTCCTACCGGGATCGAACCGATGACATCCACGGTGTAAACGTGGCGCTCTACCAGCTGAGCTAAAGACCCTTGTCTCTTCCGCGTTATCTCTCGCGGCGACATGTAATACTCTACGCAGGTCAAAACAGTCGCGCAAATCGAAAACCCCCCTTGAAGCACAAAAAGAGCCCATTTTCTGACTGTTTCAAGCAGACAAACATCAGAAAATACCTTTTTGACATGGGGTTATATTTTTCTTAAAAAATTATTAACTTTTTTCTGCACCACCTTCTTTCGGGGCTAGAACCTACCAAAAAGGGCCCCCTGTCTAACCAGACAGAAGACCCTTGTGCCTATTTCCCCTGCTTCATCACTAGGCGGAAAGCAGCCCAGTCTTGAGCGAGAGACTCAGATGTAGTCACGTGCAGGCCCGCCAGCGGGGCAGCTTCTTGAATCTCCACCGGTGGGATATGCCCTTCACGACCATTTTTTGGAGTCAGAAGCCATACAACTCCCCCATCATCGAGAGTTGCTAGTACATCCATGAGCCCGTCAACCAGATCGCCGTCCTCAACGCGCCACCACAGCAAGATGCCATCGACAACCTCCTGATCGTCTTCATCTAGTAGCTCCGTACCCAGAAAATCCTCTAGGGAATCGCGCAAGTCGAAGTCGACGTCCTCATCGTAGCCAAACTCCTGCATCAGGCTGCCAGCAGGCAGGCCCAGCTTCTGACCAACAGTCTCTTTAGTAGCACCGGTGGCGCTCACGTATGTCCTCCAAAGAATCATAAGAAAGTGACGGGCTGCCATACCGCAGACCCTGCATGCCCGCGTCCGCCCCTTTGCTGAGCGAACTCAGGCATGCTCATAGTTCCTACTGAACACGCTTCAAGGCCCCAAATCAACAGAACACGACCAAAACAGGTCAGCTAATTTCACCCACAGAAAAAGAAGGGGCAAGTGACGGCTAATTCACACTCCCAAACCCTTGAAACCACAACCTTAAAACCGGCAATTTGTGACAACATAGAAGAGAAGTTGTCTTAGCGCCTGCCCACCGGCCGCGCGAGGCATACACCGAAGGCTCACCGGGCACACACGCTGCCGCAGGTGAACATATACCCCTACAACAAAGAGAGGTTGACTAGTGGGACCCTCAGAAACGAACGATCACGTTTTGAGTGCACTGACCAACAGCTTCACCGACATTGATCCCGAAGAGACCAGCGAGTGGATTGAGTCCTTCGACGACCTGGTTGAAGCTCACGGCACCGAACGTGCACAGTTCATCGTGCGCTCACTCATGCAGCGCGCTGGCCAGAAGTCGATCACCGTACCCATGGTGACCACCACTGACTACGTCAACACCATTCCTGTCGACCAGGAACCCGAATACCCCGGCGACGAGCAGATTGAACGCCGCTACCGCGCCATGCTGCGCTGGAACGCTGCCATGATGGTTCAGCGCGCCCAGAAGGCCACCATTGGCGTAGGCGGCCACATCTCCTCCTACGCGGGTGTAGCTACCCTCTACGAAGTAGGTTTCAACCACTTCTTCCGCGGCCGCAACCACCCCGGTGGCGGCGACCAGATTTTCTTCCAGGGCCACTCATCCCCCGGTAACTACGCCCGTGCCTTCCTCGAAGGCCGCATCACCGAAGAGCAGCTCGACGGCTTCCGCCAGGAAAAGACCAAGCAGGGCACCCACCTGCCCTCCTACCCCCACCCCCGTAACCTGCCTGACTTCTGGCAGTTCCCCACGGTTTCAATGGGCCTTGGTCCCCTAAACGCCATCCACCAGGCACAGTTCAACAAGTACCTGCACAACCGCGGCATCAAGGACACCTCAGACCAGCACGTCTGGGCCTTCCTGGGTGACGGCGAAATGGACGAGCCCGAGTCACGCGGCGCCCTGCAGCTGGCTGCCAACGACAAGCTCGATAACCTGACCTTCGTGGTCAACTGCAACCTGCAGCGTCTGGACGGCCCCGTTCGCGGTAACGGCAAGATCGTCCAGGAACTTGAAGCCTTCTTCCGCGGCGCAGGCTGGAACGTCATCAAGGTCCTCTGGGGCCGCGAATGGGACTCCCTGCTCGAGAAGGACAAGTCCGGCGAACTCGTCCGCATCATGAACGAAACCCGCGACGGCGACTACCAGACCTACAAGGCTGAGTCCGGCGGCTTCATCCGCGAGCACTTCTTTGGCCAGACCCCTGAGACCAAGGAACTCGTTGCAGACATGACCGACGACGAAATCTGGGCTATGAAGCGCGGCGCTCACGACTACCAGAAGGTTTACTCAGCCTTCAAGGCAGCTGTTGAGCACAAGGGTCAGCCCACCGTCGTTCTTGCTCAGTCTGTTAAGGGTTACGGCCTGGGCGCCTCCTTCGAGGCCCGCAACGCCACCCACCAGATGAAGAAGCTGTCGATGGAAGACCTGAAGCAGTTCCGCGACCACCTGCGTATCCCCATCTCCGATGAAGAGCTGGAGAAAGACCTCTACAACCCGCCCTACTACCACCCCGGTAAGGACTCCGAAGAGTACAAGTACCTCATGGCCCGCCGTGAGGAACTGGGCGGTTTCGTTCCCTCCCGCAAGAATGTTCAGCCCAAGATTACCCTGCCCTCAGACAAGGCCTACAAGGGTGCATTCAAGGGTACCGGTAAGCAGATGGCTGCTACCACCATGACCTTCGTGCGTCTGCTCAAGGACCTCATGCGTGAGAAGGACTTCGGCCACCGCATCGTGCCCATCATCCCCGATGAGGCCCGAACCTTCGGCATGGACTCCTACTTCCCCACCGCCAAGATTTACAACCCCAACGGTCAGAACTACCTGGCTGTTGACCGTGAGCTCATGCTGGCCTACAAGGAATCACCCGAGGGCAAGATTATTCACGTGGGCATCAACGAGGCCGGCGGTACCGCTGCCTTCACCGCCGTAGGCTCCTCCTACGACACCCACGGCGAACCCATGATCCCCGTCTACATCTTCTACTCGATGTTCGGCTTCCAGCGCACCGGCGATGCCTTCTGGGCAGCAGCTGACCAGATGACCCGTGGCTTCATCATGGGCGCAACCGCCGGCCGCACCACCCTTACCGGTGAAGGCCTGCAGCACGCAGACGGCCACTCACCGATTCTGGCTGGCACCAACCCCGCAGTGATTCACTACGACCCCGCCTACGGTTACGAAATCGGCCACATCGTCAAGCGCGGTATCGAGCACATGTACGGTGACAAGGACGAAGACCACAACGTCATGTACTACATCACCGTCTACAACGAGCCCATTCAGCACCCCGCTGAACCCGAAAACCTCGACGTTGACGGCCTGCTCGGCGGTATCTACCGCCTGCACGAGGCAAAGAATGACGGCCCCCGCGCCCAGCTTCTGGCCTCAGGCGTTGCAGTTCCCTGGGCTGAAAAGGCACAGCAGATTCTGGCCGAGGACTGGGGCGTCTCAGCAGACGTCTGGTCAGTTACCTCATGGACCAACCTGCGCCGCGACGGCCTTGCCGCCGAGCGCGAGCTGCTGACCAACCCGTCCGCCACCCCCCGCACCCCCTTCGTTGCCCAGCAGCTTGAGGGTGCAACCGGCCCCATCGTTGCCGTGTCTGACTACCAGACCGACCTGATGGACGGCATCCGCCAGTTCGTTCCCAACGAATTCGCGACCCTGGGTGCAGACGGCTTCGGCTTCTCAGACACCCGAGCCGGTGCCCGCCGCTTCTTCAAGATCGACGCCGAGTCCATCGTCGTCCGTACTCTGCAGATGCTGGCTAAGCGAGGCGAGGTCCCCGCTGATGCACCTGCTAAGGCCTTCGAGAAGTACGACCTGAACAACATCAATGCAGGCACCTCAGGTACCGCCGGTGGCGACGCCTAAGCCCCTGTGCTGACACGTTCCTAGCTCACAGCGAGTCCTAGATTCGCGCTGAGTGTAAGGGCGGCCCCCACGATTATCGTGGGGGCCGCTTTTGTTCTGGGCAGTCTTTTGCCCAGTCGGTCTTACCCTCTAGTTTTCTTGGGCCGAAGCCCTTAGCTGTGAGTTTTCTTGGCTTTTGAGATTGAACAGCTGTGCCGTCCCAGCTGGCCTGCTAACAGGAGTAGGATAGTTATTTGAACAAAGCGCTAGAAACTTTCAAGTTCTAGGTCTCACACTCTATTTTCAAGGCGGTTACGCGTGATAGCACTGGTGTGCCCCGGCCAGGGGTCGCAGAAGCCCGGGTTCCTCTCAAGCTGGTTAGACCTCGATGGGGTACGCCCCCACCTCGAGCGCCTCTCTGAGGCTGTAGAGCTCGACCTGGTTCATTACGGCACCGAGGCCGATGAGGAAACCATCAAGGACACTGCTATTGCCCAGCCCCTGATTGTGGCAGCTGGTCTTGTCACCGGTCGCCTAGCCCAGAAGGCCCTAGAGGGCCAGAAGCTTGTTTTTGCCGGTCACTCAGTGGGTGAGATTACCGCTTCAGCCCTAGCCGGTGTGCTCACCGAAGAGGACGCCATGCGTTTTATCAAGGTACGGGCCGACGGCATGGCTCAGGCAGCTGCCGCTACCCCCACCGGCATGGCCGCCGTGCTTGGCGGAGTTGAGGACGACGTCCGCGCCGCTATCGCCGAAGCCAACCTCACTGCCGCTAACTCGAACGGCGGCGGGCAGATTGTAGCCGCTGGTTCCCTCGACGCTCTTGCAGCTTTCGCCGAGAACCCGCCCGCCAAGACCCGCGTGATTCCGCTGAAGATAGCCGGTGCTTTCCATACCGACTACATGGCGGCAGCCCAGGGGCCCCTGGCAGACTTTGCGGCAGGCCTCTCCCCCGCAGAACCGACTGCTGAGCTGCTCTCAAACTTCGACGGCCAGCCCGTTGCCTCGGGGGCAGCGGCCCTTGAATCGCTGGTTGCCCAGGTGACCCGCCCCGTCCGCTGGGACCTGTGTATGGCAACCCTCGCGGAGCGGGAAGTTACCCGTCTTGTTGAGGTTGCTCCCGCTGGTACCCTCGTGGGTCTCGCCAAGCGCGGTATGCGCGGCACACCGGCGTCTGCCATCAACACCCCCGACGACCTTGCCGCCCTAGCCCAGGCTCTCCAGGCCTAAAGTTTCCCCGAAAGGACTTCACGATGCCTACTCTCAAGCAGGTTGAGCCCAACCGCTACTCCCGTATTCTGGGCTACGGGGCTGCCCGCCCCGACCTGATCGTCACCAACGACGATATCGCCGGCCCGATTGACTCCTCAGATGAATGGATCGTTCAGCGCACCGGCATCAAGACCCGCCACCGTGCCTCAGAAAAGATTTCTGTAACAGATCTTGCTGTGGGGGCTGCTAAGGACGCCCTGGCCGCCTCAGGTGTGCAGGGTGAAGAGCTGGATGCTGTCATCGTCGCCACCATCTCCCACCCCTACGCAACCCCCGCCCTCGCAACCCTGGTAGCTGAAGCTGTAGGTTCAAAGGCTCCCGCTTACGATATCTCAGCAGCCTGTGCAGGCTTCTGCTACGGCATCGCCCAGGCGGACGCACTGGTGCGCTCCGGCACCGCTCAGAAGGTTCTGGTCATCGGCGTTGAGAAGCTCTCGGACTTCATCGACAACACCGAACGAACCATTTCCTTCCTGCTCGGTGACGGTGCTGGTGCAGCGGTCGTAGGTGCCTCCGATGAGCCCGGCATCGGCCCCACTATCTGGGGGTCGGACGGCGAGCGCTGGGGCGCTGTGGGTATGACCCATTCCATGCTTGAGATTCGCAACCGTGATTTTGTGGCTAACCCGGTGCAGGAGGGCGAGAAGCTTTGGCCGACCCTGCGCCAGGACGGTCAGACGGTCTTCCGTTGGGCTGTCTGGGAGATGGCTAAGGTTGCTCAGAAGGCTCTCGATGCTGCCGGTATTACTGCAGATGACCTGGGGGCACTGGTGACCCACCAGGCCAATATGCGCATTATCGACCAGATGGTGAAAACCCTGAAGCTGCCCGAGAGCGTTGTGGTGGCCCGTGATATCGAGTGTGCGGGTAACACCTCTGCTGCCTCTGTTCCGCTAGCTGCCCACCAGCTGCTCCAGGACAACCCCGACCTTTCTGGCAAGTTTGCCCTGCAGATTGGTTTCGGTGCAGGTCTGGCCTACGCAGCCCAGGTTGTTGTGCTCCCCTAACCTGCCCTGTGCCGGGTGGGCGGGGCGGGCGTCCGCACCGTATTTTGACAAAATGTTAGATTTATTTCAAAAATTAGGTGGCGTCACAGCTTAGCTTTGTGCGGGCTAGGGGCTACACTCAATTTTGGAAGCTAAAGTGGGCTCTGCCCGCTTATCCCTCAACCGCTGCGCACCCCTGCGCGGTGAGTTACATCAGTGGCCCCACGCCACTCATACTAAGACGAAGGAGCCATCATGGCAGATCAGAACGAAATCCTCGCAGGTCTTGCAGAAATCGTGAACGAAGAGACCGGTGTAGAGGTCGAGGACGTCCAGCTCGAGAAGTCCTTCACCGAAGACCTGGACATCGACTCCATCTCAATGATGACCATCGTTGTGAACGCTGAGGAAAAGTTCGGCGTTACCATTCCCGACGAAGAGGTCAAGAACCTGAAGACCGTCGGCGACGCTGTTAACTTCATCGCTAACGCCTAAGTCACGTTGACCAGGTTGGGCACGGTCTGATCGTGCCCAACCTGCTTTTTATTCTTTACCCCAACCCAAGACTGTATTCGAAGGAATCAAGCATGACTCGTAAAGTTGTGGTCACCGGCCTCGGCGCCACCACCCCCATCGGTGGGGATGTTCCGACGACCTGGGAAAATGCGCTTGCAGGTGTCTCAGGCATCACCACTATTGAAGAGCCCTGGGTTGAGGAATTCGACCTGCCGGTTTCGATTGCTGGCCGTGTGGCTGTAGACGCTGTTGAGTCGGGCCGCCTGACCAAGGTTGAGGCTAAGCGCCTGGACCCCTCGGGTCAGCTGGCTTTGGTTGCTGCGCGCGAGGCCTGGGAGGACGCCGGTTTTAGCGGCCCTGACGCTGAGGCTGCCGAAGAGTGTGATCCGCTGCGGACCGCGGTTGCTTTTGGTACCGGTATCGGTGGTGTGTGGACTCTGCTTGATGCCTGGGATACTCTGCGCGAGAAGGGCCCGCGCCGTATGCTGCCTATGACTGTTCCCATGCTGATGCCCAACTCAAATGCTGCTGCCGTCTCGATGAGCCTGAAGGCCCGTGGCGCTGCCCAGACCGTGGTGTCCGCCTGCGCTTCGTCGACCGAAGCTCTCGAGCTCGGCCTGATGCTGATTCGCTCGGGTAAGGCCGATGTGGTGATTGCCGGTGGTTCTGAGGCCGCGATCCACCCCATGACGATTGGCGCCTTTGCAAAGATGCAGGCCCTATCGACCCGCAACGATGACCCTGCTGGTGCTTCCCGCCCCTACGATACCGGCCGCGACGGTTTTGTGATGGGTGAGGGCGGTGCTGCGCTAATTCTTGAATCTGAGGAGCACGCGCTGGCCCGCGGAGCCCGTATCTACGCGGAGCTGGCTGGTACCGGCGTCTCAGCGGACGCCCACCACATCACCGCTCCCGACCCGGCTGCTCTGGGTGCTACCCGCGCCCTGCAGGAAGCTCTGACCGATGGCGGTATTTCTCCCGAGCAGGTAGTGCACGTCAATGCGCACGCAACCTCTACTCCCGTGGGTGATATCCCCGAGTCCCTGGCTCTGCGTGAGGTCTTCGGTGAGCACACCGGCAAGGTAGCTGTGTCTGCAACCAAGTCAATGACCGGTCACCTGCTCGGCGGTGCCGGTGCTCTTGAAGCTGTACTGACTGTTCTTGCGGTTTACCACCGCAAGGCTCCCTGCACCATCAACCTGGAGAACAAGGACCCCGAGATTGACCTCGACGTTGTCACCGAGGCTCGGGACCTTCCCGCCGGTGAGATTGTTGCTGTCTCGAACTCCTTCGGTTTTGGTGGCCACAACGCTGTAGCGGCTTTCCGTAGCGTCAGCAACTAGCACCGTGTTGGTCTAGCTTGTGAGAAAGGGCCCTTCTGCGCGAACCCTGGTTCGGGCAGAAGGGCCCTTTGCTGTGCTCTGGGGCAGGCTCTCTTGTCTTAGGCCCGGAGCCTGACGGTAGCACTAGCCGATGAAGCGTTAGGACGTAGGGGCTCAAGTTCATCGTCCCAGGGCTGGCCAACGGCCGCAGAGAACTGCCGGTAAAGTTCATCGAAATTACCGGCTGCCTTTTCGAAGGCATAGCGGATGCGGTCTTCGGTCACGGTGAAGTTACCCTGGAGGTCTACCGGTAGGGTACAGATACCGAGTTCGGGGGTATGCATGATGCGTAAGGCATCGGAGGTTGCGGTGCGGCGCTCGGTGACTTCAAAATAGCTACCCTTGAAGTGACGGAGGGTGGAGGCGATGAGAGCGGCTCCCCCGCTGTTGCCCTGCCAGCTGATATCTGCACGGTGGTAGCCCGGTTTCTGGGGTTGGGCTTGCCAGGTGGGGGTCAGCCGGTGAGCAGTGAGATTTTCAAGAGCCCAGGTCACGTGGCTTGTGAGAGCTGAGGGGACAGCCAGCAGAAAGATAAAACCACCGGTAGGGTTGCCGATAGTCTCTGGCGGTAGTGGGACGGGCTGGCCGGTCTTTTCTGCTGGTGAAAACATGGTCTTCCCATCCTATACCTTCTGCCTTACCTTTAGGCCCGGGGGTGAGCCCTGCTATAGGCCTGGGCAAGGCGGTCTACCGAGACATGGGTATAGACCTGGGTGGTTGCTAAAGAACTGTGCCCAAGAAACTCTTGGACGGCTCTGATATCTGCTCCCCCATCGACCATGTGGGTTGCAGCTGTATGGCGGAAGACGTGGGCGCCTGTGGCTTCGGTGTCGCCCAGGGTACCCAGCAGGGTGGTGAGGTCTTGGCGAATCTGCCGGGGGTTGGCGCGTTTACCTTGGGGGCCGATGAAGAGGGCGTGTTGAGCCGGGGCGCTTTTAGCTGCTTCTGTCTCGGGAAGCCACTGCGGGCGTCCTGCCACAACCCACCGGTTGAGGGCCTGCATAGCCTGGGCTCCAAAGGGCACGACCCGCTCTTTATTGCCCTTACCCAGTACGCGTAGGGTTCGCTGGTGACGGTCAATGCTGGCTAGATCGAGACCGGTGAGCTCTGAGATGCGCAACCCGCTGGCGTAGAGTAGCTCCACTACCGCCTGAAGTCGCAGGAGTCGGGCGTCCCGCGGGGTCTGCTCCAGAGCTGCTGTGAGGGTTGTGGTGAGGGCCTGCATCTGGGCTTCGCTGAGTACCGAGGGCAGGTGGTTGCTCTTCTTGGGGGTAGTGAGTTTGAGTGCCGGGTTGGCTTGGATGAGTTCTTCTTCCTCCGCCCAGGTGAAGAAGGTCCGCAAGGACGAGGTCCGTCGGGCCATAGAGCTCCGGGCAGCTTGTTTGCGGTGATGGTAGGCTAGCCAGTCTCGAATGACTTCAAGGGTGATGTGGGAGAGGTGGGTGGTGCCGTGCCTGCGGGCGTGGGCAAAGAAATCGGTGAGGTCGGAGACGTAGGCCCGAATTGTTTGGGGTGAGCGGTGGAGTTCGTAGGTGAGGTAGCGTTCAAAGGCTTCAAGGGCTCGTACGAACTCTCGGTCTTCATCGACCGTGGAGGCCCCGATTTTGAGGGTGGTGGGTAGCTGGTCTGCAGGGTGCACCGTACCGCTCCTTCCTACCGGTGGCTGAGGTCAGGTCTTCATTCTATCCCCCGGAGCTTTCCGCCGACGGTTTGGTTTTTTCGCCAGCCCATGCCTTCCTGCTCTGCGAGGTTGAGTCGGTTGAGTTGGGCTAGGGCAATCATGACGGTTCGGGCAGGTAGCGCAAGGTCAGCACTGAGCTGTTCAACGGTAGCCGGAGTGCGGAGGGGCAGTACGTCCCACACCCGTCTTTGAGTTTCGGTAAGCGAGTCCAGGAGCTGCTGGTGGGCAGAGGGAGCTGCAAATAGGCTGGTTTGTTCTGCAGCTATCTCCGAGGTTCTGTCGTCAAGAATCTGCCGGGCATCGGTCACAAGCTGGGCTAGGCCGTCTCGAATCAGACGGTGGCAGCCTTCTGAGGTCGGTGAAAAGATAGGGCCGGGTACAGCATAGACGGGGCGCCCCAGTTCTAGGGCATGATGGGCGGTGTTGAGCGCGCCACTGCGCCAGCGGGCTTCGATAACTATGCTGGCCCCGGTGAGAGCGGCGATGAGCCGATTACGTTGAAGGAACCTGTAACGGGTGGGGTTCTGCCCCAGGGGAACCTCGCTCAGCAGCAGGCCCCGTTCAATAATCTCGTGCAGCAGGCGTTCATTGGGCTTGGGGTAGAGACGGTCAAGACCTCCTGCCATTAACGCTACCGTGGGCAGGGAAGACGTTGCTGTAGCGAGTGCAGCTCGATGGGCGGTGGCGTCTACGCCAAAGGCTCCACCTGAGACCACCGTATAGCCCCGGTTTGCTAGTTCACCGGCCAGGTGGCTTGTTGCTGAGTTACCGTAGGAGCTGACATCGCGGGACCCCACTACCGCATAACTCTTTTCGGTGGTGAGCTGGGCTAGTAGCTGGCGGTCTCCCCTGCCCCAGAGGCCGACCGGAATTTTTTCTGCGAGGTCATTCAAGGCCTGTGGCCAGTCGGGGTCTTCGGGGATACACAGCCAGCTGCCGCTGGCCCGGGCTAAAGCCATATCCTGTTGAACGCTGATACCTGCCCGTCTGCTCTTCCACCGCTGCGTCCGTTCACCGATGGCACTAGCGAGGGCAGGTGCCGCAGAGACATCGCGTGCTCCTGCTTCCTCAAGGTGGCGGGCTAGAAGATGCGGGGTGAGCTCCTGACGGCCGGTGAGGTAGTCTGCGGCACGGACCGGGCCGACTAGCCGAAGCAGGGTGTAGGTTGCGACGTCCTCGGGGTCGGTAATGCGCAGGATCTCGGTGCGGGCTCTACGAATATCGTGGTGGGGGTCGTGATGTGTCATGTCTGGTAGCTTTCAGTGGCGTGGTTGCGGAAGTAGAGGGCAAGGTCAAGGTGGTCTCGGCTGGGGCTGGTGGCTCCATCTAAGTCGGCTAAGGTCCAGGCGGTTCGTAGCACTCGGTCATAGCCGCGGGCTGTGAGGGTTCCGTGGTCCAGGGCGGTGGAGAGGGACGAGGTCAGTTGAGCTGAAAGCTTGAGAGGGCCTCTCAGAATCTTGCCGTTCGTCTCAGCGTTTGTGGTCACGCCCAGCGGGCTTAGTCTTTCCGCCTGGGCTTTGCGGGCTTGGCTGACCCGGTAACGAATCTCGTCTGAGCTTTCGTTGGTGCCGCTGGTAGCGAGGTCGGCGGCCGTTACTTTAGGGACGCTGATATGAAGATCAATACGGTCGAGCAGGGGGCCCGATAGCCGGCTGAAGTAGGATCTTCGCTCACGACTAGTACAGGTGCAGTCTAGACCGCGCCCCACGTTGTAGCCGCAGGGGCAGGGGTTGGCAGCTAAAACGAGTTGAAACCTAGCCGGGTACCGGGCTGAAGCAGCTGAGCGACTAATAATAACTTCGCCGCTTTCGAGGGGCTGGCGCAGAGAATCTAGGACGCTGCGCTTAAATTCCGGGGCTTCATCGAGAAAAAGGACGCCCCGGTGCGCCTTTGAGATACACCCCGGCTTGGGCAGCCCGGCACCGCCTCCCATAATCGCCGGTGCGCTGGCAGTGTGGTGGGGTGCTTCGAAAGGCGGTCTGGTCATCAGTTCGGTGAGCGGCTCACCCGAACGGCAGAGCGAGTGCACCGCGGTGACATCCAGGGCTTCTTGCGGTGTGAGCGGAGGAAGAATACCGGGGAGGCGTTCTGCCAGCATGGTCTTGCCAGAACCGGGTGGGCCGGTCAGCAACAGGTGATGGCCCCCTGCAGCCGCTATTTCAAGGGCTAGGCGCCCCTCAGCCTGCCCGGCAACATCTGCCATATCAGCGCTCTGCTGCGGGCTGCTGGGCTCCGCAACGGTCCTCTGGCTCCCCACCAGAACTGGTCTTTTGAGTTTTTCTGGTTCGGGGCAGCCCAGGAGTTCGAACACTTCAGCGAGACAGGTGACCCCGGTCACTTCAACCCCCTCTATGAGGGCTGCTTCTTGGGCGTTACCCTCGGGTACAACTACCCGCTCATGCCCGGCATCGCGGGCCGCTTTGACGGCAGGTAGTACTCCGGGAACCTGTCGCACGCTCCCATCGAGACCAACTTCGCCCAGGAAGACCGTGCGACCTGATGAACCTAGCTGCCCCGCCGCCTGCTGGGCTGCAACCAACATGGCCACATCAAATGCCGAGCCGCGTTTAGGAAGGGTAGGCGGGGTGAGGTTGATGGTGAGTTTCTGGGGAGGCAGGGGCAGCCCGGAATTCTTCGCGGCAGACCGCACCCGGTCTTTAGCCTCGTTCAAAGAACTATCGGGCAGCCCGAGCAGCACGAAGCCGGGTAAGGCAGATGAAATATCGGCTTCTACTTCAACGAGGTAGCCGGTAACGCCCACCAGGGCAACCGAATAGGTTCGTGCGAAGGCCACAGCTACACCACCGCCTGCCGATGCTCAAACGTGAAATCCGTTGGGCTCCCGCACAGGGCGATAGCGTCTACTCTCATGGTGGTATAGGGAGCCCGGTTTTCTGCTAACCAGGCGTAGGCCAGGTGTCGTAGCATCTGGCATTTCCGGGCAGTAATGGATTCAAGAGGGTGCCCGTAACCCGCACCAGAACGGGTTTTAACCTCGATAAAGACCAGGGTCTGGTCGCTATCGCGCATAATCAAATCAAGTTCACCGCTCCACCTCGGCCGCTCTTCAGTTCGTGCGGGCCGCCAGTTACGAGCCAAGAGAGTATAGCCCTGTTGCTCTAAGACTGCCAGGGCGATATCTTCACCCCAGCGCCCCACTTCTTTGGGCCGCAAGGACGCATGGGGCGAGACTGGCTGTAGTGCGGGGTTCATAGGGGCCTCCTTCAAGTATCAGGGTTAGCCCCATCATGACCTGCTGTGTCTGGTTCTACCTACCTCTGTGCTGGCTGTGGATATCGCCCTTTCCCTATACCACCAGGTCAGCGCCAGATAGCTCCCCTATTCACGCTCATAAACGGTACAGCCGTGACGCAACCATGACGCCCCGCGCGTCCTTATCCCCAGCCAGCTGCACCGGGCGTCCGCGCACCTCTACCCTCTATAGACGAAAAACCCGCCCCTTCCCTCACGGGAAGGAGGCGGGCTCACACGCTAGCTTTTAGGCCGAACCGGGGTCGAAATCACTCATGGTCGGCACGACCAGGTCTTCGGCGGCAGCGCGTTCTTCAACGTTCACATCGCGCACCGAATACACCTTCACGTTCTTAACAAATCGAGACTGGCGGAAAATATCCCACACCCACACGTCCTGCATCTCAACCTCAAAATACAGAGACCCGTCAGCAGTTCGCGGGGTCACCTGCACCTGGTTGGCCAGGTAAAAACGGCGATCGGTCTCAACGATATAGGTAAAGAGCTCAGCTACACTCTTGTACTCTTCATACAGGGCTAGCTGGGCACCTGACTCGTAGCTCTCAAGATCCTCTTGGCTCATACTTCTTCCTTCTCTCGTTCCACCATAGCCTGCTGGATTTGTGCCTCGGTAGCCGGCAACGACCAGCTCAGCCGATGCAAGGGGGTGGGCCCCATCGTTTCTATCGCGGTGCGGTGGGCGCCCGACCCGTAGCCCTTATTTTTCGCCCAGCCGTAGCCGGGGTAGCGCACGTCCAGCTCGTCCATGAGGGTATCGCGCTCCACCTTAGCCACAACCGAAGCTGCCGCGATAGAGGCACAACGATAGTCACCCTTAATCTCCATCTGCACCGGCCCAAACCAGCCACCTGACTCCCCCGCCAGACCTGCCCAGGCTTCAGCCACCAGCCCACGGTAGAGGGCGGTTGCCGGGTCAAGGTCGGCAAAAAGGTCAGCCTCGGGAGCAGAAAGCCAGTTATGCTTGCCATCCAAGAGGATGGCATCAGGGTAGGCCCCAGCCCGAGCCACCTGGGCAAGAGCCCGCTGCCCCGCTAAACGCAGGGCCGTGGTGATACCCAGAGCATCGATTTCAGCAGGGCTAGCGTGCCCCACCGCGGTCACGGCCCACTGCTTCACCTGCGGAGCCATCGCCACCCGCTTTTTCTCGGTCAGGGCCTTTGAATCGATGAGCCCCTCGATGCTGAGCTGGGCGCTCGCATCGATCACGGCAACCCCAGCGGTGACCGGCCCGGCCAGCGGTCCGCGCCCCACCTCGTCCATACCCGCCACCAGGGTCTTGCCCGCTGTAAAAAGCTCGGTTTCGACGCTCAGGTCAGCGGACGCGGGTTCTTTAGCTGGCACGGTCTTACTCGGTATCGGGTACGTCGGCAAAGACATCGCTGGCCCCACCAATGAAAGTGAAGCTAGACAGGGGCCAAGCAACCACGAAGACTTCGCCCACGACGTCGGCGTCGTTGATGAACTCGGTGCCGGTCTGAATATGGTAGCGGGAGTCAGCAGAGTTAGAGCGGTTATCGCCCATGACGAAGTAGGAGTTCTGGGGAACAATCACGTCGAAAGGAAGCTCGGTGGGGCTTACACCTGGCTTGAGGTAGGTCTCGTCAATTTCTACGCCGTTGACGGTAATGCGACCATCGGCGGTACCTACGATATGGTCACCGCCCACGCCAATCACACGCTTGACCAGGTAGTTTGATGAGCTATCGGGCATAACCCCCACAAAGGCTAGGGCATCACGCACGGGGTTAGAGCTGGTAGAGACCGGCATCCAGCCCTGAGTGTCCTTGAAGACCACGATGTCACCGCGCTCGGCTTCGGTGAAGAGTCCACCTGCCACGTTCACAAAAACGCGGTCGTTGATCTGCAGGGTATCTTCCATGGAGCTAGAAGGAATGTAAAACCCGCGAACCACAAAGGTTTTCAGCAGGAAGGCGATGAGCACAGCGTAGAGGATAATCAGGGCGTACTCTTTGACCGCGCTGTTTTCGCGGCGGCGCTTACCGCCGCGGGGCTTCTCGGTCGAGGCTGTGGTGGCGTCCTGTGCCGCTGCCTCGATGCTGTCTGAATTCTGCTGCTCCATGAGCCCGCACCCTTCTGCTGTGAACGTGTTTAGAGGATAGTTTAGTGGTTTTAGCTGGGAGCTTGACCAAAGCGGTGGGCCGGCCAGGCGATGAAGACCGGGGTGCCGATGATTTTCTCGGTGCGGATCATACCGCCGCCGGGTGCCCCTAGCAGGGCCCGGGAGTCAGCGGACGCCGAGCGGTGGTCGCCCATCACCCATATGCGTCCTTCGGGCACCTGTACGCTAAAGCTCACCTCGCTGGCGCTGTCGCCGGGATAAAGATAGGGCTCTTCAGAGCGCTGCCCGTTGATTAGAAGATAGCCCTCGGCATCGCAGCACTCGACGGTATCGCCAGCTACTCCGATGACGCGCTTGATGTAGACCGTATCTGATCCCACCAACCCGAGCCACTGCCCCGCGGTTGTGAGCGGGTCACGTACCCAGGGGCTGCCGGGTACATAGGGGGCGAAGGAGCCGGTACCGTCAAAAACGACCACATCGCCACGCTGGGGCTCGGTAGCTAGTTTTGAGACTAGAATACGGTCGCCCGGTTCATAGGTGGGTTCCATAGAACTTGAGGGTATGTAGAACACATCAATGAAAAAGGAGCGAACCACCAGGAGCACGGTAAAGGCGAGGGTCGCAGCGACAGCAACAAGGCGCCAGCCCTGTAGAAAGGGTTGGCGCCTTGCCTCAGAAGAGTCGGCGTTTACGCCAGTCTCCATAAATCTGGTGAAACCTAAATGGCTTAGGCTTCGCGCTTCTCGCGGATACGAGCAGCCTTACCGTGACGGTCGCGCATGTAGTAGAGCTTTGCACGGCGGACGTCACCGCGGGTGACAACCTCGATCTTTTCGATGACGGGAGAGTGTACGGGGAAGGTACGCTCTACGCCGACACCAAAGGAAACCTTGCGGACGGTGAAGGTTTCGCGGACGCCAGCGCCCTGACGGCCAACAACGAAGCCCTTGAAGACCTGGACACGGCTGCGGTTACCTTCAACAATGTTGACGTGTACGTTCAGGGTGTCGCCGGGGCCGAACTCGGGGATGTCGGTGCGAAGTGACTTGTTATCAATGAAGTCAAGAGTCTGCATTGAGTTTCTCCGTGAATATCTCTGCCGCAGGTCAAACATATTCGGTGTACGTCGCAGGCAGTGTCTAGGGTCACCGGGTGGTGCCAGACTGATGCTGTCTGCGATGAATTCTTTACTCACCGCGCTCTGAACGGTCAGAGCCGGTGGTTCACGCTGTTATAGGTCGCTCTTCCCCCTGCGGCAGGGGCGTGCCCAGCATGAACACAAAGAAAAATTATCCCACAGAAAACCCGCCCGCACCAGGGGTCCCGGGGCGGGCGTCCGCGTGTTGCCTGTGAGCTTACCTACTTTACCGACCTTCGCTCGAAAGCTCGGCCTCACGCTCAGCTTTTTGGGCAGCTTTCTGCTCGGTGTGCAGCTCCTGCAGGAGCTTGCGGTCTTTCTTGTCCCAGTTCTCTGCGGGGTAGGCCTTGACCATATCGGGGCGGCGGGCGAAGGTGCGCTTGATTTGCTCGTCGCGGCGCCAGCGGGCGATAGCACCGTGGTTGCCAGAGAGCAGGACGGGCGGCACCTGCTGGTTTCGCCAGGTGGCGGGCTTGGTGTAGACCGGGTATTCCAGCAGCCCGCCGGTGTGGGACTCTTCGGCCAGGGATTCGGGGTTGCCCATGGCCCCGGGAATCAGGCGGGTAATGGCCTCAATCATCACCATCACGGCCACTTCACCCCCGTAGAGCACGTAGTCGCCGATTGATACGGGCAGCACCCTAAATTCCTGCTCAGCCCAGTCCAGCACACGCTCGTCGATGCCTTCGTAGCGGGCCGGGGCGAACACGATGTGCTCTTCTTCTGCCAGGTCGTAGGCCAGCTGCTGGTTGAAGACGGTGCCGGCCGGTGAGGGCACGATCAGCAGGGGTTTGCCCCCGTCCGCCCGTGCGGACGCCGGTGAGGCGGCAAGCGCCTGGTCCAGAGCGAGGCCCCAGGGTTCGGGTTTCATGACCATGCCTGCTCCCCCGCCGTAGGGGGTATCGTCAACGGTCTTGTGCCGGTCGAAGGCGAAGTCACGCAGGTTGGTCAGGTGCAGGTCAACCTTGCCCGATTCGCGGGCTTTGCCCATGAGGGAGAGCTCTAGCGGGGCCAGGTATTCGGGGAAGATGGTGATGACGTCAAAGCGCATGAGCGTTAGTTGTGCTCGCTCTCGGTCTCGGGTTCTGCTTCTTCATCGTCGCTGTTGAGTTCGAGCAGGCCGGCGGGCGGGTTGATGATGATGTAGCCCCCTTCGGTGTCGATAGCGGGGATGAGTTCTTCGACGAAGGGGATCATGACCTCTTCACCGTCTGCGGTATTTTCGAGAATTAGCAGGTCCTGGGTGGGCATGGTCTGCAGGCCGGTGACGATGGCGATGGGCTCTTCGGGCAGATAGCCGTCCTTGATGTCGGCGGCCAGGTAGACGGGCAGGTCGAGCAGTTCGTGCTCGTAGTAGCCTTCGTCGTCGCTGTCGGTGGCGGTTTCTGCGGAGGAGTCGAAGGTGAGGCGGGTGTCGCGGAGTTCTTCGGCCTGGTTGCGGTTGATGACTTCTTCGAAGGCTACGACCAGGATTTTTTTGTTCCAGCGGGATTTTTTGACGGTGAGGGTGCCAGCGGGGGCGATGGTACCTGCGGGGCTTGCAGGGTTGAAGTTTTCGATGTCGAGTACGGCCCCGGGAGCGAAGCGTTCTTCGGGGGCGTCGGTGAAGAGCTGGACGGTGACTTCGCCGCGGATGCCGTGGGGTTTGCCGATGCGGGCGACCTGTACCTGCACGCGTATCTCCTTGGGGGTAAAGGTGTTGTGGGGTTTGGGTCTAACTTTACCGGGTTTTGCGGACGCGGGTGGGTAGGTACAAGAATGCCCCTACAGCTGATAAGCGGTAGGGGCTTCTTGAGAAGTATTCAGTTAGCGTCGTCGGTCGGTGTCGATGACGTCTACGCGCACGTGGTCGCCGTCGTTGATGGCGTTGACCACGGTGCGGATGGACTTGGCGGTGCGGCCGGAGCGGCCAATCACGCGGCCAAGGTCATCAGGGTTCACGCGAACCTCCAGGGTTTCGCCCCGGCGGCCGGTTTTGGCGCGGACCTGGACGTCGTCTGGGTTGTCGACGATACCCCGAACGAGGTGTTCGAGAGCGTCAGCCAACATGATTACTCAGCTGCTTCCTCAGAAGCTGCTTCTTCAGCAGCCTCTTCTGCGGGAGCTTCTTCAGCCTTGTCCTCGCCCTTGGGGGTGATTGCCTCGGGAAGGATGACGGAACCCTTTTCGGGAACAACGAACTCGGGCTTTGCGTCAACGGGCTTTACGGTTGACTCGGCCTTTTCGCCCTTGGCAGCAGCCAGGTCGCCGGTCAGCTTCAGCAGAGCAGCTACCTGCTCGGTGGGCTGGGCGCCAACTGACAGCCAGTACTGGGCACGCTCTGAGTTGATCTCGATGCGTGAGGGGTTCTCGGTCGGGTGGTAAATGCCGATTTCCTCGATAGCCTTACCGTCACGCTTGGTGCGTGAGTCAGCTACTACAACACGGTAGCGGGGATCGCGGATTTTACCGAAACGCTTCAGACGAATTTTAACAGCCACTGTAGTGGTTTCTCCTGTTTTCTATAACTGTTCGAGGTCAGGGGTCAGCTCGTGGGGCGGGCGTCGTCAAGACCTCTGCGGACACAATTTCTCCCGGATGAGAGGGGCCGGGAAAAATCGAGTACCCGTCAAGTATGCCAGCTTGGCCCCGCTTAATCTAGGGTTACGCCCCGTGCAGTCAGCGTGTTGTGAGCAAGCTGACCGTTTTATTTCCTCAGCGCCTGCTTCCAGCTCACGGAGGTGCCGCCGCGCATGATGTTGGCGCGGTAGATACGGGCGCCGAGCCGGGTGAGAAGGGCTGCTACTGCCAGGGTGAGGGTGAGGGCGAGTAGGGGTTCCCAGAGGGCTACGTCTTCGGTGAGCAGGCGGCGGGGCATGGCAATGGAAGATAGGACAGGCACGAAGGAGACGACCTTGAGCCAGGTTCCTGAGACGTAGATACCAGCGAAGAGGGCGGCGATGAGCACCATGGTGATGGGGTTGGAGAGGTTGGCGATGTCTTCGGTGCGAGCTGCCATGGCGCCGACTGCGGCCCAGATGGTGGCGATAGCTGCGAAGCCAACGACGTAGAACAGGGCGAACCAGCCTGCTGAGGGCAGGATCCAGCCGAATTCTGAGGCGCTGCCGGTGATTTGCATGCCGATGAGGCCGGCGACTGCGTAGATGGCTACTTGCAAGATGGCGAGCACGATATTGCCCACGATTTTTCCAGCGAGGAGTTGGCCGAGCGGTATGGCGGTGGCGATAATTTCGACGATGCGGTTTTGTTTTTCTTCGACCACGGAGTTGGCGATGGCTACGCCGAAGAGCACGGTGGTCATATAGAAAATCATGGCGAAGACCATGGCGATGAGGAAAGCCAGCCCTGCATTGCTGTTGCCGGAGAGGACGCTGGTGCTCACCTGGGTGCCCGCGGCCAGGGCTTCGAGATCAACGCCTGCGGCAGTTGCGTTTTCGGCGGTGATGGTGGAGGTGATGACGGCACCCAGTTCAGTGACCAGGCTGTTGTCGGGGGAAGAGTCAAAGACGAGTTCCCAGCCCTGGTCTGTGGGGGCGAGGTAGGCGTCCGCGTCCCCGTCGGCAACGAGGGTGCGGGCGGCGTCCGCGCTGTCGACCTGGGTGGCGGTGTAGCTGGTGTTCTCGTCGCTGCTGGCTTCAGCGGCAGCAACCAGAGAGGTGGCTCGGTCGTCGCTGGTGGCTACGGTGTAATCGGTTGACCCCGAGCTCATAAAGTAAGGGATGAGGATTGCTGCCAGGATGATGACGAGGGAGAAGATGGTTCCGCCGATGAAGGATTTGTCGCGCAGCTTGACCATGATTTCGCGGGTTGCGACGATTTGCCAGGCGTTTTTGGGGGCGGTACTGGGGCGGGTGGGTGCGATGTTCATTGGCCGGTGACCTTTCGGTAGATGTCGCCGAGGGTGGGGAGCTGGCGGGAGAACTCATGCATGTCGTGGTGGAGTCCGGTGCTCAAGATCTGGTGGCGGACGCTGGCCAGGTCAGCGCCGGGGGCTAGTTCGAGGACAGCGTCGGTGCCGGAGACGTCGAGGACGTTCACCCCGGCCAGGTCGCGGAGCCAGGCGGCATCCTCCCCACCCCGGTAGAGGTAGCGGGGGGCGCCTGATGCGCGCAGTTCGGTGGCGCTGCCGCTGGCGCGGACGGTTCCGCCGTGCAGAATAACCACGCGGTCGCAGAGACGGTCAACCAGGTCTAGCTGGTGGGAGGAAAAGAGGATGGGGACCCCACCCCGCATGAGCTCGCGCATCATGGAGACCATGGTGTCTACGGCTTTGGGGTCAAGGCCAGAGAAGGGTTCGTCAAGAATCAGGGCGGTGGGCTGGTGCAGGATAGAGGCTACGATCTGCACCCGTTGCTGGTTGCCGAGGGAGAGGGATTCGAGTTTGTCGTTCAGGCGCTCCCCCAGCCCCAGTTCGGTGAGACGATCGGTGGCGATGGTGCGGGCGGTGCTGGCACTCATACCGCGTAGCTGGCCCAGGTAGACGAGCTGGGCCAGGATAGCCTGTTTGGGGTAGAGGCCGCGTTCTTCGGGCATGTAGCCAAAGTTTGCGCGGTCTTCGGCGGTGATGGCACGCCCGCCGTAAAGTACCTGCCCGGCAGTCGGTTCGAGCAGACCCATAATCATGCGCATGGTGGTGGTCTTGCCAGCACCGTTTGCGCCAAGAAAACCGGTCATGGAGCCGGGTTCAACGGTAAAGCTCACCTTTTCTACGGCGGCTGTGGCGGTGGGGCCATTGCCGTAGACCTTGGTGAGGTCGCGGACTTCTATCGTACGGTCGTTCATAAGGGCACTTCCTGTGGCTTGCTTGTACCCCCAAGTCTAGAAAGTCCACGCGAAGAAGAACTCCCCCGTGGGGCGGAGCTTCACGGGGGAGTTCTTTTGGGATGCCAACAGGCGGAGTTAGCCAGCTAGCCCTACCCGGTGGGCAAAAATTACGGCGCCAACCCGGTCACGGCTGTGGGTTTTGGCCAAGATGTTCGATACGTGCGTCTTGACGGTTGCAGCTCCCAGAAAAAGTTTTTCTGCAATTTCCGCGTTGGTGAGCCCCTGGGCGAGCAGTTCCAGGGTCTCTTTCTCGCGCGGTGTCAGGGCTGCAAGAGCAAAGGCATCGTCGGGGCTCAGGTCGCTGGTGGCCTGCACTCCCCCAGCCTGTCCCTGCCCGATGCTTCCTGCCGGGGTGGCGGCGTCCTGCCCCTTAGTTTGCTCCACAAAACGGGCGATGAGCGGCAGGGTCATTTCGGGTGAGAGCAGAGCTAGACCCCCGGCAACCTTACGGATAGCAGCAACCAGCTCATCAGCGTCTGAGGTTTTGAGCAGGAAACCGCTGGCGCCGGCTTGCAGGGCTGAGAAGAGGTAGTCTTCGCGGTCAAAGGTCGTGAGAATAAGGACGGCCGTGCCCGGCAGCTGCTCGGTCAAGGCGGCGGTGGCGGTGATTCCGTCCATCACGGGCATTTGAACGTCCATGAGCACCACATCGGGGCGGACGCTTGCGGCAAGTTCCAGGGCCTCTTTGCCGTTGCGGGCCTGGCCTACTACCTCGATGTCGTCCTCCATGGAGAGAATGAGGGCGAAACCGGATCGCACCATGTCTTGGTCGTCAGCTAACAGTACTTTGAGGGTCATGAGGTGCTCCTAGAGGCGTCGGGGTCGTGGGTTTCGTCAATGTCTATAGGGAAACGCACCTGCACCTTCCAGCCGGGGGCACCCTGCCTCCGGCCTGCCCAGCAGGTACCACCCAGGGCGGCAGCTCGTTCCCGGATGCCTTGCAGACCGTAACCGTGGTGGCTGGAATCGGGTATGTACTCTTGGCCTTCTCCCCGCTCTGGGCCGGTGGCAGGGCCGTCATCGGTGACCTCTAATTCAGCCCAGTAGGCACCGGTGCTGCCGCCGGTACGCAGGGCCAGCACCGCATTCTGGGCCGCTGAATGTTTACGCACGTTGGTCAGGGCTTCTTGGGCCATGCGGTAGATAGAGAGCTGGGTTCCCTGCTGCAAGCCGGTTAGCCGGGTCAGGTCCTGTTCGCTGACCTGCACTCGAGTTGTCACACCTACCGCCGCCATATGCTCCACCAGGTCAAAGATTTCGGTCACCTGGGGCTCTTTGGCAGCCCCGCTCCCCTGCTCCGCTTCCCCGGCAGCCCGCATCACTCGAATCAGGTTCTTCATCTCAGCAACCGAGGACCGAGCCAACTTTTCAATATTAGCCAGGGGCTCAGCCGCCAGTTCCGGCTTCTTTTCTAGAGCCCGACGGGCAGCAGCAGCCTGAATTCCCATAGAAGAAACATGGTGCCCCACCGAGTCGTGAAGCTCCCTGGCAATACGCAGGCGGTCGCGGGTGACAGCGTCCTGGGCCATTTGCTCGGCCTGCTGCTCAAGCTGCCGGGCCTGGGCAGCAAGCACGGTTCGCTGGTAGGCCTGGTTCCAGGCGGTTCGCCCCATGAGGGCTGCGCACCCAAAGTAAAAAAGGTTCGTTACCGAGGCCATCACGTATCCGGCGGTAGCCTGGCTCATCAGGCCACCGGAATACTCCTCGATACCTGCCATGCTGTAGGCCGAGTCGGTTACCACCCAGGCAATCACGATCCAGACGAGGGCAGCAGCACAGACCAGAGCGTAGACAATCCAGGTCAGGGTGCGGTTTTTGCCCCAGGCTATACCGGCAAAAAGCACCGCGAAATAGCAGAGCTGGTAGCTCAGGGTGGCGGGCGCTATTTCGGACACATAACTCAGAGCAATGAAGAGGGCGGTGGCTACCAGCATCATGCTCAGCGGGTAGATACGGCGCAGAATCAAGGGCAGGGTCATAGCAGCAGCTGCCCCATAGGAATAGCGAATCTGCTCGGTATCGTCCCCCAGAAAACCCGCAGAATGGTAGGCGGCATTCAAGAGAAGAGTAGCTGCAAGCACCACGCCCCACACCAGAACATCCTTACGTAAGGACGCCGCCGGTGGGGTGGGCCGTTCCCAGTCGGGGTCTATCTGTGAGAAGGAAAAACGGGTGGCAGTGTTCACCTGTCCACTGTATCAAGACCTAGCACGGGGCAACTCCCCCGCTAGAGGGAAAGTACCTACTGTTGGTCGCGTGCCCCGAAGAAGCGCCCCAGCTGCTGGCGGGCAAGCTGCCCAGCCTGCCGACCCAGTATTTGGGTATTGCGCACAACCTTGGGAGCCTTGGGCTCAGGACTTCTCTCTTCCTCTTGCTGAGCCTGGGCCCGTAGCTCTTCGGTCAGTGAGAGGGGGCGGGTCTGATGATGCTCCATCGGGGGAAGCTTTTCTGCGGCTACAACCCGCTGGTAGACCCGGGCGATCAGCATCTCAGCAGCACCGGTAGCTCCTAGAGTCGCTGCTGCAATCAGCGCTGCTCGGGGTGAGCGCCCATGTGTCGCACGTCGGGCTGCCCAGAGTGCCAGGGCTCCTGAGGCACCCAGCTGGGCTGCGGCGTCCGCGGTCAGAAGCCAGGGGCGCTGGCGGATTTCGCGGCTGACAGTGCTGAGCGTATCGGTGCCGTTGGGGTAGGCGGTGACGCTTTCCTTGAAACGGTCAAGACCGTTCATATCGGCGGTGAAGCGGCGGTAGCCCACGAACTCGTCCAGGCCTACGGCCCCGGTGAGCACTTTGAGGAGCTCTTCGGGCAGTTCCAGGGCGTGAATGGTGGACTCGAGCCCGTCGCTGCTTTCGCAGTCCAGCACGTAGTTGGTCAGGCGGTTAGCGGTTTGTTCATCAAGCCCATACAGCCAGATGAGCTGTTCAAGCTGGTCGCGGGCGGCTAGTTCCCTGAACGGTGCGGGGAGTAGACCGGGCAGACTCCAGACCAGGTTGCCCACTTCGCTGGAGGGGCGTTCCAGAGACGAACCAATCTTGGTGTAGGGTGACCAGTTAAAGGTGAGCACGGAACCCACCAGACCGGAATCGGGTGTACCCATGACCTGGTTGACCCAGTCGGTGACGCTACCGGTTTCGGGACCGGTGGAATCAGCCGGTAGGACGAATGTCAGGTTCTGGCCAAAGAGGGTTTGTTCAGCCACAATTGAGGGCACGTCCATAGCTTCAAGCAGGCTGGCTAGAGTCTGGGGGGTCAGCGGTGATAAGAGACCAGCCCTTATCAGCTGGTGCCGCTTCAACATCGCCGTGCATCAGCTCCGGCTGCATGTAGGTGGCTAGCCCAGCCATGGATAGCTCCACTAAAGCTGCGCTCTTGCCCCAAGGGTCTAGATTCAGCGAGTCAGTACCCTGGGAGAAGGAGGCCAGGTAGTAGTCCTCCCCCGGCTTCTGGGGTAGTAAGTCGGTAGCCCCTGGGAAGGTCTGCTCCAGCTGGGTCAGAAAGTCAGCCAGAGGTTGGCCCGGTAGGAGTACCCCGGTGCCATCGGTCTGCACGGTACGTAAGGACGCCTGCCCCGGCACCCGCTCGCAGAGCACGAAAAGCTGGGCGCGGCGTCCGTCCGTCTCCAGCGCAGTAACCGTAGCTGCTGACTCTAGGTAGCCCTCCAGGTCGGGGATAATCTCCCAGTTCAACTCTTCTATAGCGGCCTGAGCTTCCGGGGTTAGGTCGCCGGTGAGGGCCTGTAGCTGTTCAGTGGTGAGGTCAGCCGGCTCAGATTCAGACGGCTCGGGCAGCTCATCGGTGTCCTCCTCTTCTAATTCAGCCTGCATAATCTGCTGAATCAGGTCGTCAAACTTCTCGGGGTCGGCCGCCAGCTCGTCTAGGCTCTTGAGCTCATCATCGGTGTACTCATAACTCTGAGCTGGGGCCTGAGCCTGCTCGCGAATCATACCGATAATGCTCTCTAGCTGGTCTCTGACCTGCTGCTCAACATCAGAGGGTAAGGATGTCTGGTCACCGGCGTCCGCAAGCTGAGGATCTTCCGTCTCGCCGCCGGTTGTAGCTGAAATCAGTTCACGCCAGTCCACCCCTGGCTGCGCACGGTCAATGCGTAGACGCACCCACAGTACATCAGAACCCACGACCTGCCCCCGGGAGGTATTCTGCTGGGCAGGTTCACGCTGTGAATCAGTCATATGCTTAAAATCCTAATCAAGGCTACATCAAAAGGGCAGAGCTCTACCCGGGCTACAGGGGAAGAAAAATCTAGCTGGCAGGTCTTTCGCTAGAGAACTCATACACGGCGCCGGTCTGCACAGCGCGGAAAGCCTGTCGCAGACGGTGGGCGTGACGGGGCCCAAAATAATCATCTAAATCTTCAGGAGCAACCCACTCATAGCCGGTGAGCTCTTCCTCCTGCAGGGTAATCGTCGCGGTCGCAGGTAGCACGCCAGCATCATAAATGTAGTAGGTAGAGTCGCCCCAGATACCCATCTGAAGCCCGTGAAAAATTACCAGCAGGCGGCCCGGTTCTAGGTCAAGACCGACTTCTTCAGCTACCTCACGGAAGCAACCGACCTGCGGGGCTTCGCCAGCCTCTACGGTACCGCCCGGAATAGTCCAGCCATCCTTATAGTTAGGCTTGACCACCAGCATCTTCCCCTCATCATTTCGAATCAGGGCACCGGCTGCCAGACGACGGGTAGGTAGGGTTGCGATAAAGGCCTTCAGCTCTTCTTCAGGAAGATAAGAATCAACCACGGCACTGCTCCTTCTCGGCTGGCGGTTACTACACCCAATGTACCGCGCCAAACCACAGCGTGAAAGGTAGAGGGGCCCTTGCACTCTCTCAGCAGAACTTCCCCGCCCGCCTCGCGTCCTTAATGACTAAAAGGGCGGGGGAAGCTGACCGCTTACCCCCGCCCCTAGAGCAGGTTTACTTGAGGAACTTCTCAAAGCCCTTGGGTAGGTTCAGGTCCTCGGGCTTGACGTCCTGGGCCTGCTGGCCGAAAGCTGACCCCAGAGCAGCCTGCTGCTTAGCTGCCGCTGCCTGCTCCTGCTGAGCTCGCTTAGCCGGGTTGCCAGAACGAGCCTTCTGCTTGCCCTTACCCTTGCCCTTGTTCTTGCGAGCGGCACCACCGGCAGCTGCCATACCGGGCATCTGCATGCCACCGGGCATACCTGCCATGTTGCCGCTGGCCAGCTTCTTCATCATCTTCTGGGCCTGGGCAAAACGCTCCATGAGCATGTTGACCTCAGAGACGGTAACACCTGCACCCTTGGCGATACGGGCACGGCGGGAGCCGTTGATAATCTTGGGGGCAACTCGCTCGTGAGGAGTCATAGAGCGAACGATTGCCTCGACGCGGTCGATTTCCTTCTCATCGAAGTTCTCTAGCTGCTGACGGATCTGGGCGGCACCCGGCATCATCATGAGCAGCTTCTTCATGGAGCCCATCTTGCGGATCTGCTGCATCTGGGCCAGGAAGTCCTCGAAGGTGAAGTCCTCCTGGTCAACGAACTTCTTGGCCATGCGGTCAGCTTCGGCCTTGTCCCAGGTCTGCTCGGCCTGCTCGATTAGGGTGAGGACGTCACCCATGTCGAGAATACGGCTGGCCATGCGGTCGGGGTGGAACTGCTCAAAATCGGTGACGTTTTCACCGGTTGAGGCAAACATGATGGGCTTGCCGGTTACCGAGGCAACTGACAGGGCTGCACCGCCGCGGGCGTCACCGTCCAGCTTGGAGAGCACGACGCCGGTGAAGTCTACGCCCTCGTTGAAGGCGTTAGCGGTGTTGACGGCATCCTGACCGATCATGGCGTCGATAACGAAGAGAACTTCGTTAGGTTCAATGGCATCGCGGATGTCGCGGGCCTGCTGCATGAGCTCGGCGTCAACACCCAGGCGGCCTGCGGTATCGACAATGACTACATCGTGTAGCTTGGCGCGGGCCTCAGCTACACCGTCGCGGGCGACCTGGACGGGGTCACCGGTGGGCACGTCGAATTCGCTGGTGACGCCGGGGTGCGGGGCGTAGACGGGCACGCCAGCGCGCTCACCCACTACCTTGAGCTGGTTGACGGCGTTGGGGCGCTGAAGGTCAGAGGCCACCAGCATAGGGGTGTGGCCCTGCTTCTTGAGCCAGTGGGAAAGCTTACCGGCCAGGGTGGTCTTACCGGCACCCTGCAGACCGGCCAGCATGATGATGGTGGGGCCGGTCTTGGCCATGTTGATACGGCGGGTCTGGCCGCCCAGAATGTTGACCAGCTCTTCGTTGACGATCTTGACGATCTGCTGGGAGGGGTTGAGGGCTTCGGAGACCTCGGCGCCCAGGGCGCGTTCCTTGATGTGGGAGGTAAATTCGCGGACGACGGGTACGGCCACGTCGGCATCCAGCAGGGCACGGCGAATCTCGCGTACTGTAGCGTCAATGTCTGCTTCAGTCAGCTTGCCTTTGCCGCGCAGGTTTTTGAAGGTTGCTGTCAACCGGTCTGAGAGTGAATTAAACACGGGCTGTGCACTACTTTCGTGGCTGGATGGGCGTCGCGGGCTTAAAGGAGCCCGCTAACAAATTTAAGAATCAGCTATTAAGAATAACGTATATAGGCAAGAAGCCGCCGGGTTTGCGCAGTTGAGAGTTAGAATCCCTGTTTCGACACTTTCGCCGGTTTTCAACGGCTAAACCGTCGAAAACCGGCGAAAAAGTGGAAACTTAGGCGTTGGGCCTATTCCTTGACCCAGCCTGCATTGATGTAGGCGGACGGGTTGGCGTAGGGGCGAGCAAAGAGGAAGGCACCGTAGTTGGCCAGGTTGGTCTTGCAGAACCAGATTTCGGGGCCGTTAATGATGGGAATCATGGTGGCAACCTCTGCCATATGCTTCTTCTCGATTTCGTTGGACAGGGCGTTACGCTCTTCCATTGATTCGATGGTGCGCAGGCGCTCACACATTGCGTCGATTTCGTCGGTGCCGATGCCGTTATAGGTGGCTGAGTGGTAGAAGTACTCTGCCGAACCCGATGCGTCTTCACCCAGGATGCCGTAGCCGGAGAAGGTTACGTCGTATTCCTTGTTACCGATGACGGTGGAGAAGTTTGCGTCGGGCTGGTTATCGATGGTGCATTCGATACCGGCAGCCTTCATCTGCTGCACGATGGTCTGGGCGGTAGCTGATGAAACCGGGTCATCGCCGAAGGTGGTGATGGCAAATTTGGCATTGCCTGAAGAGTTGGCCAGGTAGTCACCGTTTTGGCTGTAGCCCGCATCGGCCAGGATCTTCTTGGCTGCCTCTGCACCGGTTTCGGTTGGGTAGTTGTCCTGGTAGTCGGTAGCAAAGGGCATGAGCATCATGGAGCCGGGTACTTCTTCGGTCCAGTTCAGGCCGTTGAAGCGGACGGCTGCGATGGCCTTACGGTCGATGGCTGCAAAGATGGCACGGCGCAGGGCAGTGTCGGTGAGTCGTTCAGGGTTAATAACCAGGCCGCCGGCATAGAGGTTCTGCCCGCGGCGGGGCTCAGCACCGCTGGTGCCGTCAATGTCGTTGTAGGCGGTCAGGCTGTTTGCGGTCACAGCATCGATTTCACCGTTGCGGAAGGCTGCGCGGGCTGCTGAGGCTTCCATCTGGCGGAAGGTGATGCGGTCGAGCAGGGGCTTTTCGCCCCACCAGTTCTCGTTGGGCACAACGGTGAGCACCTTCTGGGCGGAGTCCCAGTTATCGACCTTGTAGGGGCCGGAGAGGTAGTCGTTGTTGATGGTATCGAGCAGGCCGTCGTTGAAGATTGCGGGGTCTTCCATAGCGGGGTGTACCAGGCCGGTGCCGAAGAGACCCTCGATGGGGTAGTAGGGTTCGGTCATGGTGATCTTAACCGAGAAGGCGTCGCCGTCTTCTTCGATGGATGCAATGTGGGCGTAGACGCCGGGGTCTACGATGTTATAGCCCTCTTCGGTGAGGGTCTTGTGGGTCACCTGTAGGGCCTTGACGTCCACGGGGGTGCCGTCGTTGAACTTTGCCTGGGGGTTGAGCTTGATGGAGATGGTCTGCACGCCGTCGGTTTCACTAGCTTCGTAAGCGGTGCAGTAGTCGGTGTTGATGCTGTACTCGCCCAGGGCGTTGGTTTTCCAGAGGCCGCTGACGGTGGCGGTATTAACGGCCGCCATGACGTTGAGATTGCTGGTGGTGTAGCCGGTTTGAGTTGCGACGTTGAAGTTGGGGCCCAGGGTGGCTACGGCAAGGTTAAGGACGCCGCCGGTCTGCAGGTCTGCGCGATCATGTTCGTTGATAGCTACGAGCTTTGAGATGTCGTCTCCGCTGGTGAGGGCTGAGCCGGTTTCGGCGCTTGAGGTATTGCTGTTGCCGCCACAGGCTGCGAGCAGGCCGGTCATACCGGCGACGCCCGAGACAATGAAGAAGGACCTGCGGTTGAGGTTAATACGTGCAGTCATGATGCCATCCTTAGATAAGCAGAACTTATTGTTCGCCACACCTTTTGTGTGATTGAGACTACCCTAGCAGGTAATGTGGGCCATAGAAACGCTTTTTCAATCTCTATTTCACATACTGGCGCTGTAAGTGCTGAGTATTTTTATCAGAAATAGATTAGTTTCTCTAAATTTTTTGATTTTTCAGTGTTTACAATGCCTCTCCCCCTCCTTCAACCCACAGACCTAGTGCAGCCCCAAGGTCTTAGCCGGGATTAAAGAAAACTTGCCCCACCACCCAGGTTAGGTAGTGGGGCAAGCCGGGATTCACCCTAGGAGTTTTCTAGGTCAAAGGGACTTAGTCCTTCATCCAGCCAACACGGGCCCAGAGATGGGGGTTGGCAGAGTGGCCACCAAACATAGCGGCACCGTAGTTAGCCAGCTTGGTCTTGCAGTAGTGGATATCGGGACCGTTGAAGACAGTACCGAGGGTTGCAAACTCGGCCATGAACTTCTTTTCGATCTCGTTGCACTTTGCGTTACGCTCAGCGTCGTCCTCAATCTTTTCCATCTCGGCGATCATGGCATCGATTTCCTCAGAGCCTGCGGCACCATCGAGGTTAGATGAGTGGTAGAACTGACGGGTTACTGAGGTTGCATCGGAGCCAACAGTGAAGCCTGAGAAGGTCATGTCGTATTCCTTGTTACCAACCACCGAGGCGAAGTTAGCGTCGGGCTGCTGGTCGATGGAGCACTCAATGCCGATGGTCTTCATCTGTTCAACCATGGTCTGAGCCAGGGCAGCTGAGCCAGGGTCGTCACCGAAGTTGGTCACGCGGAAGCTAGCGTTAGCGCCGTCCTTAGCGTAGTAGTCGCCGTTCTTGGTGTAACCGGCATCTTCCAGAATCTTCTGGGCAACCTCAACGCCACGATCGGCGGGGAAGTTGTCCTGGTAGTACTCAGAGATGGGCAACAGAAGCATGGAGCCCGGGGTCTCTTCGGTCCAATTCAGGCCCTGGAAACGGATATCTGAGAGGGCCTTGCGGTCGGTGCCTGCAAAGATTGCGCGGCGCAGGGCGGCGTCCTGGATACGGGCGGGGTTGAGGTTCAAACCGCCGGAGAAGAGGCGCAGAGCGCGACGGGGCTCAGCATCGGGGGTTCCCTCAACGTCCTTGTAGGCCGCCAGGGTACGAGCACCCACTGCATCAATTTCGCCGTTGCGGAAGGCTGCGCGGGCAGCAGCTGCTTCCATCTGGCGGAAGTTGATGCGGTCCAGGATTGGCTTAGTGCCCCACCAGTTCTCATTGGGCACAACGGACAGGCGCTTTTCTGCAGAGTTCCATTCTTCTAGCTTGAAGGGGCCGACACCGTAATCGGGATTGGGGTTGTCAGTCCAACCATTGTTGAAGACCTCGGGGTCTGCCATGGCAGGGTGCAGCAGGGTACCGAAGAGGTTATTTGCCGGGTAGTAGGGTTCCTTCATGGTCACAACAGCAGAGAAGGCGTCGCCATCTTCTTCAATGGACTCGATGAACTCATACATACCCGAAGTAACAATGTTGTAGTCGCCCTCGGTGGACTTGAAGACGTTCCAGGAGGTGCGCAGGGACTCAATATCGATAGGGGTGCCGTCATTGAACTTCGCGTTGGAGTTGAGCTTCACGCGGATGGTCTGCACACCATCAACGGTTTCAGACTCGTAGGACTCACAAAAATCGGGGTTAACGCTGAGATTACCCTGGAAGTCTGACTGCCAAATACCGCTGGTCATCGAGGTGTGGAAGGTGGAGAGAACGAAGCTGTTGTTTGCTGAGTTGCCGTTCTGAGATGAGATGTTGAAGTCAGGGCCCAGGGAGCTCACCGGCAGGTTGACGACGCCACCGGTCTGGAGGTTGGCGACGTCCTGCTCGTTGATTTCAACCTTAACTTCGTCGCCGGCTGCTGCCATGCTGGCTGTTGCAGCACTGGTGGTATTGGAGCCTGAGCCACCGCAGGCGGTCAGCAGGCCGGTGGTTCCCAAGATGCCGGTACCCCAGAGCAGGGTACGGCGGTTCAGAACTACATTCTTGTTCATTCTCTCTTCTCCTTTGTAAAGAGGATGGGTAAAAGTGGAATTGAAGTGATTTCGATTACATACTATACATGTAATTTAGCTCATAGCAACTTCGTGTTCAGGATAATGACAGGCGTACTGGTGATCCTCGCTCGCCCTACTCAGAGCAGGCACGTTCTCGGTGCAGTTCTTCTGCTTATCCTCAGGAAGTAGCTTGAAAATGGGGCAACGAGTCGCAAAGGCGCATCCGTCGGGCGCATTCACAGGTGTAGGCAAATCGCCTTCCAACACGATGCGCTGACGGTTGGCTTCCACCTCCGGATCAGGTACCGGAATGGCTGAGAGCAAAGCCCTGGTGTAGGGGTGTACGGGGTTATCAAAGACCTCATCCACATCACCAATCTCAACCACGCGACCCAGGTACATCACAGCCACGCGGTCTGAAGCATGCCGTACCACCGCCAGGTCATGGGCCACCATCAGGTAGCTCAAACCCAGCTCCACCCGCAGCTTTTCCAGCAGGTTAATGACGCCTGCCTGGACAGAAACGTCAAGAGCAGAGACCGGCTCATCCAGGGCCACCAGCTTGGGATTGACGGCCAGCGCGCGGGCGATGCCGATACGCTGACGCTGACCGCCTGAGAACTGGTTGGGGAAGCGGTTGACATGGTCAGGTTGCAGACCTACCGTCTTCATCAGTTCCAGCACGCGCTTCTTGATGTCCTTGACTGCCCAGCCCTGATTTTGCAGGGGCTCGGCCAGAATTTCGTAGACAGTGAAGCGGGGGTCCAGGGCACCGGTTGGGTCCTGGAAAACCATCTGCTGGTTCTTACGGAGGGCATTGAGTTCGGAGCCTCGCAGGCCCTTTTTGTTGGAGACACCAGCGATAACGATTTCACCGTCGATGTCCTTAGAGAACTCCATGATTTCGAGCAGGGTGGTGGTTTTGCCACAGCCTGACTCGCCCACAATGGAGAAGCACTCGCCTTCGCGGATATCGAAGCTGACCCCGTTGACAGCCTTGACGGTGCCCACGCGGCGCTTGATGAGAGCCCCCTTGGTGAGAGGGAAGAACTTCTTGACGTTCTTGACCTCAAGGACGCTGGCACGCTCCTCGCGGGGAATACCATCGAGGGCAGAGGTGGGGATAGCCGGTACCGGGAACATCTGCTCGGGACGCTCGTTCACGAACCTTTCCGCGTACAGGCAGGCTGAGCGGTGGTTCTCACCGGTACCGGCAATCAACTTAAGCTCCGGCTCCTGGGTGAGGCAGGCGTCCGTCGCTACCGGGCAACGAGGGGCAAAGGAGCAACCAACCACGGGCTTGAGCAGGTTAGGCGGAGTACCCTCGATCGGAACCAGTGAGGCCTTTTCCTTGCGGTCCACACGGGGTACAGCACCCAGCAGGCCGATGGTGTAGGGCATGGAGGGCTTCTTGTAAAGGTCGGTGGCAGCGGCGTGCTCTACAGCCTTGCCCGCGTACATGACCATGATTTCATCGGCCATACCGGCAACGATACCCAGGTCGTGGGTGATCATAATGGTCGCAGCCCCGGTCTCTTCCTGGGCCTTCTGCATGACTTCAAGCACCTGGGCCTGGATAGTGACGTCCAGCGCGGTGGTGGGCTCATCTGCAATCAGCACGCGTGGTTCATTGGCGATTGCCATGGCAATCATGACGCGCTGACGCATACCGCCGGAAAACTCATGGGGGAAGGACTTGAGGCGGCTTTCGGGCGATGGAATACCAACCAGACGCAAGAGCTCCACGGAACGAGCCTGAATTGCCTTATCGCTCATTCCCTTGTTGTGGGCTTTAAGCACCTCGGCCAGCTGGTGGCCGATGGTAAAGACCGGGGTGAGGGATGACAGGGGATCCTGGAAGACCATGGAAATTTCTTTACCCCGGTAATCGCACATCTGCTTATCACTCAAACCCAGCAGCTCAGTGCCGTTGTATTTGATGGAACCGGTGATGTCTGCGGTGGTAGGGTGTAGACCCATAATCGCCATGGAGGCAACTGACTTGCCGGAGCCAGATTCTCCCACGATACCCAGGGTCTTACCCGCATACAGGTCGAAGTCAATGCCGCGCACCGCGTGCACAATACCGTTTTCGGTATTGAACTTGACGTTGAGGTCTCTAACGCTCAGTACTGGTGTAGTGCTCATTTACTTCTTCTTTTTCTTAACTTTGCCAACGGACAGGGAGGTGGGATCGAAGGCGTCGCGCAAGCCGTCATTCATCAGGGCCAGGGGGCCAACCAGCAGGAAGAAGAACAGCAGCGGAATCCAGAACATCCAGGGCAGGGTGTTGATCTGACTTGATGCCTGGGCGATGAGTGACCCCAGTGAGAAGTTGGGGTATTTCACGCCGATACCGATAAAGGTGTAGGACACCTCAGCAAGAATCGCTGCGGTGATACCGCGGGTAAATTCAAGCACCATCAATGAGCCAATATTGGGAACCAGGTGGCGCCATACGATCTTGAAGGGGTGTACGCCCATGTAGCGAGCGGCCTTCACGTAGTCTCGGGAGATGAGCGACATGGCCATCGCACGGATAACACGGGCAGTGTACATCCAACCGAAGAAGAGAAGCACGATGGTCAAAATCAGCCAGCCAGGTAGATTATCGCGGATAGCCTGGCCACCGGCACCGTTAATGACGATAGCAACGACCAGGAGGCTGGGGGCCATAATCAGGGTTTCAAGAATGAAGAGCAGGGTCTTGTCGATTTTCTGACCGAAGTAGGCCATGATGCAGCCGTAAATAGCGGCGAAAATGACGGAGACACCACCGACAATGAGGCCAATGAAGACCGAGGTACGCACCGCTTCAACCATCTGGGCATACAGGTCGGTGCCGGCGCTGGTGGTACCAAACCAGTGTTCGGCGCTGGGGCCGGTGGAGATGTAGAAGGGGTCAATGGTGGTGGTATCCCACTTCGAGAGGAAACCGCCGAAGAGTCCGAAGGCTATCACCAGCAGCAGGACGACCAGGCCGAAGACAGCGGTCTTATTACGCATGAAGCGGCGGAAGATGATTTTCTTCTTGCTGATGATTTCGAAGTCGGCGTTAGCTTGATCAACCTTGGTAATGATGCCGGTGAGGTTGTTGTGGTCAATGGAGGGTGAATTACTCATGAGATCCTCACTCGGGGATCGACGATGGTGGTGGCGATATCGGCGATGATAGCGCCAACAGCGAAGATGAAGGAGCCGTAGGCCAGGGTTGCTACCGCAGCGTTGACGTCCTGGGCACCAATAGCCTGAACAGACCAGAGGCCGATGCCGGGCCAGGCGAAGATAGCCTCAGCGAAGAAACCGCCGGTGAAAATCGCAGGAACGGTGTAGGCGATGGACTGGGCAACCGGAATAAAGGAGACGCGCAGGGCGTGACGACGGATAGCCTGATTGCGAGTCAAGCCCTTAGCGCGAGCAGTGCGGACGAAGTCGGCGTTGACGCTGTCAAGCAGGTACTGGCGCTGGGAAATTTGGTAGCCGCCCCAGCTCATAATCGTGATACAGAAGGTGGGCACAATGTAGTGAGCTGCTAGGTCTACCCAGTATTCGACGCTGCCCGGTGTGAGGCCTGGCGAGGAAATACCGGTCACGAAGAAGATGCGCTCCCCCGCTGCGCTGTTGATAGCTACGGCGCCCAGCTGGACCAGGAAGTAGGCAATGGGGGCGGGCAGAATGTAGACCAGGTAGGAGTAGCCGGTAATCACGCGGTCAGAGAACTTGTACTGACGGGCTGCCGAGTAAACACCCAGGGCTACGCCGATAATCAGGGAGAGAATCACGGCAACCAGGTAGAGGCGGGTGGAGACCCATACTCGCTGGCCGAATTCAGCGTTGATGTAGGCGCCGTTGGGGCTACGGCCCCAGTCCCAGTGCAGAACGACGTTGGTCAGCCACTGGACATAACGGTCCCAGGCGCTCATGGTGGGGTCCAGGTTCAGGGCAGCGAAGTTTCGTTGAACCTGCTCAGGTGAGGGGCGGGGAATACGTTCCTGCTCCAGCAGGGCGGGATTCAGTGAGTTAACAGCGAGAAAGTAGCCACCGGTTGTCGTTATGAAAATCATGACGGCGTAGGTAGCCAGGCGCCTCAAGAGATACTTAATCATGAGGCGAACTCTTTCAAAGAAATGATCATTGTGTGTGAGCCTTTACAGATACTGCTAGGCTTGTGATGCCCAACATATACTGACGTGTTGAGATGAGTATATTTAGTCGCACCCATCACATCAAGTCAGCCAACACGCCCCTTTTGTATCAGGACTTACCCTGGAAACACGGGCGAAACAAAGGCATTTCCTTAAAGCCCGCAATACCGCGGAAAATACGGTGCACCCTAGCTTCCGCACTAGCAATGGTGCAGTATTAGGCTCATGAAATCTTTAAAAATATTAAACAATTACCGGGCTACATCTCATGTATAGAACCCGGCTGGTCAAGGGCGCCACAGCAGAAACGAATCAGCCCGGGGCCTCCCTCCGGAGAGCCCTCGGGCTGTTCACGCTGACCTAGCTGGGCGTTTCTTGCCCCCTAGGCGTCTTTAGGCCAGGTCAATATCTAGCAGAATTGGGGTGTGATCCTGGCGGGGCCCAGAGTCAATCATCTCTGAGGCTCGCACCTTATCTGCAAGGCGGTTGGAAACCAGCCAGTAGTCAATGCGCCAGCCAGTGTTGTTGATCTTTGAGGTACGGGACCGCTGGGCCCACCAGGTGTAGGCGCCGGTGACGTCCCCGTGCAGGTGGCGGAAGGTGTCGGTAAAACCCCTAGACAGAATGTGGGTAAAGCCCTCGCGCTCTTCGTCGGTGAAGCCGGGTGAGCGGCGGTTAGCCTTGGGGTTGGCCAGGTCAATTTCGGTGTGGGCAACGTTGAAGTCGCCGGTTGCAAGCACGGGTTTGGAGGCGTCCAGGCCGGCAAGATAATCGGCGTAGAGGCGGTCCCAGACTTGGCGGTCAGGCAGGCGGCGCAGCCCGTCTGAAGCGTTGGGGGTGTAGACCTGGGTGACGTAGAAGTCCTCAAATTCCAGGGTAATCATGCGCCCTTCGGCATCCATGGTGGTGGGGGCAGAGAGGCGGGGGTAGGTGACGGTGGGCTCTAGCTCCTGCTTGTAGAGGAACATGGTGCCCGCATAGCCCTTGCGGGCGGGTTCGTCGGAAGATACCCAGGCGATCTTGTAATCGGGGAAGTAGGCATGCAGGGCTTCGAGATGTTTCTTGGTGGGCCCCTTGGCTGAAAGCTTGGTTTCTTGGAGGGCAAGGACGTCGGGGTTCAGCAGGGCGATGGAGGCAAAGACATCGCGGGAGAGCAGGGCACGGGCCGACTCACTGGTGAGTGCAGCATTGAGTGAATCAACATTCCAGGAGACAAGTTTCATGCCCTCTAGTCTACCCGGCACTCCCCCGCCGCCGCCCTGACCCACGTCCGCCCCTCCCTGCCAGCTCTCCTACCCAGACTGCAAAAAGTAAGGGCAGACCCACGAAACCGTGGATCTGCCCTAAATTTGTATGTCGCTTGTGTTTAGATGGCGGAGACGCCGCGTTCTCCGGTGCGGACTCGAACTACCTCGTCCACGCTGCTCACCCAGATTTTGCCGTCCCCGGCGCTACCGGTATTGGCGGTGGCGATAATGAGGTCGATGATGTCCTCGGCCCGGTCAGCGTCCGCCAGGATTTCCAGGCGAACCTTAGGAATCAGACGAATGTCGTATTCCTTGCCGCGGTAGACCTCTACGTGCCCGTGCTGGCGTCCGTAGCCCTGGGCTTCTGAGACCGTCATCCCGTCGACCCCAAAGTTTTCAAGGGCCTGGCGGATATCGTCAAATTTTTCGGGCTGAATCAAAGCGGTAATGAGTTTCATGGCGTGAACTCCCTCTAGTTTTTAGCGAAGGCACCGGAGGTGCCGCTCGACATGGCGTAGGCGGTTTCAGCGTGCTGAGCCAGGTCGATACCCTGGATCTCCTGCTTCTCGCTGACCCGGAAGCCCATGGTGCGGTGAATCGGGATCACAATCAGCAGGGTCACAACCGCGCAGTAGGCCATAGAAATCAGGGTTGCTACGGTCTGGGTGACCAGCAGGCCTAGACCGCCACCGTAGAAGAGACCGGCGGTTCCGGTGGCCGGGGTTGCGATAAAACCGAGGGCCAGGGTGCCGATGAGGCCGGAGACCAGGTGTACACCCACTACGTCAAGAGAATCGTCGTAGCCGAAGCGGTACTTGAGGCCCACAGCCCAGCCTGAGGCGATACCCGAGATAAAGCCCAGGGCCAGGGCACCGACCGGGTCAACGTTGGCGCAGGCCGGGGTGATAGCAACCAGGCCAGAGACCAGGCCGGGGTGATAGCAACCAGGCCAGAGACCAGGCCGGACGCCGCACCCAGGGAGGTCACATGACCGTCGCGGATTCGTTCAAGCAGGGCCCAGCCGAGCATGGCAGCTGCCGGGGCAGCAAGGGTGTTGACCCAGATCAGGCCTGCCTGGGCGCCGTCCGCAGCAGCCCCCACATTGAAGCCGAACCAGCCAAACCAGAGGATAGCTGCACCGAGCATGACCAGGGGCAGGGAGTGGGGGCGCTGGTTGGGGTCTTCACCAAAGCCCTTGCGAGCGCCCAGTACCAGGGCCAGGATAAGACCGGCGACACCGGCGTTGATGTGAATGACCAGGCCGCCTGCAAAGTCGATGGCTTCGCCGAACATGGACCCGATGAAGCCCTCTTCACCGAAGAGGCCGCCGCCCCACACCATGAAGGCCAGGGGGCAGTAGACCAGGGTGAGCCAGAGGGGCACAAAGATGCACCAGGCCCCGAAGCGGGCGCGGTCTGCGATAGACCCTGAGATGATAGCCACCGCGATGATAGCGAAAGTGGAGCTAAAGGCTACCGAGAGGAGGTGGGTGCCGCCGTCCGCAAGCGTAGCTGATAGGCCAAAATCGTTGAAGGGTGAGCCGACGATGTCGTGGATGAGGGCATCTCCCCCGCTCATGCTGTAGCCCCAGAGCACCCAGCAGACTCCAACGAGACCCATGGAGATGACCGACATCATCATCATGTTGAGTGCTGACTTGGCTCGCGTCATACCGCTGTAGAAGAGAGCGAGACCCGGCGTCATGAACAGAACAAGTGCCGCGGCAACCACGGTCCAAACATCACTGGCGGTGAGTTCCATGCCTGTTACCCCTTTCAAAACCCGTAAAGAAAAACCTGTGTGCCGGTAGACCGGCTCTTGGTGTGTTGACAGTTTCTATTGTTCTCTGCACGTGTTTCGGCTGCTTGCGCGTGGAGTTTCGCTCCGGTTACAGGTGCCCTCCCCGTGTTGCGGGTATGAAAACACCGGTTACGGGGGTGTTTCGGGCGGTAACGGGCAGGTTACCGGCCCTCTTAGCGGGCATGAAAAACCGGGGGAACTGTTAGAAACAGTTCCCCCGGTTCCTAGATGAACTTAGATTGCGCTTTAGTCGAGGAGAGCGTCGACGAAGGCACCGGGCTCGAAGGGCGCCAGGTCGTCAGGGCCCTCACCCAGGCCGATGAGCTTGACGGGCACGCCCAGCTCTTCCTGGATAGCAACCACGATGCCGCCCTTGGCTGAGCCGTCGAGTTTGGTCAGCACGATACCGGTAATCTGAACCACCTCGGAGAAGACCTTGGCCTGAATCATGCCGTTCTGACCGGTGGTGGCGTCAATGACCAGGAGCACCTCGGTGACCGGCGCTTCTTTTTCGACCACGCGCTTGATTTTGCCCAGCTGGTCCATCAGGCCGGCCTTGTTCTGCAGGCGTCCGGCGGTGTCAATCATGACGGTATCGACGCCGCGGGCCTTGCCCTCGCGGATAGCCTCGAAGGCAACGGAAGCCGGGTCGGCGCCGTCCTTATCGGAGCGGACGGTGTCGACCCCTACGCGATCGCCCCAGGTCTGGAGCTGGTCGGCAGCTGCCGCGCGGAAGGTGTCGGCGGCACCCAGCAGGAGGTTCTTATCTTCAGCGACCATCACGCGGGCCAGCTTGCCCACGGTAGTGGTCTTACCCACGCCGTTTACACCAACGACCAGCACGACGCCGGGGTTGCCGTCTGTGCCGTCCAGGGCCAGGGAGCGATCGGTATCTTCACCCACGACTGAAAGAAGCTCCTCACGCAGCATCTGCTTGACGTGGGCGGGATTCTCAGTGCCCTCCACGCGCACACGCTGCTGCAGGGCTTCTACCAGGCGGGCTGAGGGCTCAGCACCCAGGTCTGCCAGGAGCAGGGTCTCCTCGACCTCATCCCAGACGTCCTGGTCAATCTTGTCGCGGGACAGCAGAGCCAGCAGGCCCTTGCCCAGCAAGTTGTTGGAACGGGAAAGGCGGGCGCGCAGGCGCACCAGACGGCCTTGAGCGGACGCCGGACGCTCGATCGTGGTAACCGGGCCGTCAGCGCTATCTGATGGTAGGTCATCAGAATCGCGAGTGCCCTCGTAGCCGCCCTGAGGGGCCTTAGGGCCGCGCAACAGAACTGCGAGCACGCCACCTAAAATCAGCACACCCAGAAGTATGTACACAATGAGAGTTAGAGAATCATTCACCCTTCTAGCTTGCCATATTCTCCACGCTCCATACAGCCCCGATGATGGGAGTAGAATGCACTTCTGCACAGCGCCACCCCACAGCAGCAGGCATTGTGAGCTAAGATACTTTTCGGAACGATAGATACCGCACAGAGGCACCACAACACACGCACATGAGTAACCACATACCCACCCCTTCCATGGACACCGGGGCTATCCCCATCATCCCCGAATCAGTGCGGCAGGAAAGCCGCACTCAAAAGCCGAGCGCAAGCGAAGCCGTCAAGGTACCCACCCAGATCAAGGTGCTCATTGCAGCCTCCTTTCTGATAGCCCTCGGCTACGGCCTCGTAGCCCCAGTCCTCCCAGGATTTGCTCGCAGCTTCGATGTGGGAGCTATGGCTGCGACCTTCGTCGTCTCAGCCTTCGCCCTCTCGCGCCTGGCCTTCGCGCCGGCGTCCGGTCGCCTCATCTCCCGCTTCGGCGAGCGCCGTATCTACTCGGCGGGCCTCATTATTGTGGGGCTGGGCTCCATCGGGGCGGGTCTTTCAGTCAATTACCCCATGCTGATTGCCTCCCGAATTGTAGGCGGAACCGGTTCGGTCATGTTTACCGTAGCGGCCATGGGTATTCTGGTGCGCAACTCTCCCCCCACTATTCGGGGTAAGGTATCGGGCTACTTTGCCACTTCATTTTTGCTGGGCAATATTTTGGGGCCGGTATTGGGCGCAGCGACCTCTTCTCTGGGCATGCGGGTGCCTTTCTTCGTTTATGCCGCGATGCTCCTGTGCGCAGCTCTGGTGGTTCTTACCCAGCTCAAGGACGAGCCCCGGGAGGTCAACCTCAATACCCAGGGCATTGCTATTCCCAAGCCCGAACTCAAACTGGCTGACGCCCTCAAGTTCACCAACTTCAAAGCCGCCCTGGTCACTAATCTGGCGGTAGGGTGGAGCGTCTTCGGACTACAGTCCACCGTGGTCCCCCTTGCCGCGGTAGCCCTCCTAGCCAACCTGCATGCCGGGGAGGCTGGCTACGATGCCGCTGTTGCCGGGGCCAAGCTGGCAGGCTTTACCCTCGCTACCTACGCAGCGGGCAACGCCCTGGTACAGATTTATTCAGGCAAGATGGGCGATAAGATCGGCCGCCGTCCCATGGTCTTTTCTGGGCTGATTCTGGCTGGAATCGTCACTATCATCTTTGGTCTGATTACCAGCCCGGCAGTCTTTGTGGGCGCGGCTGTGCTTCTCGGTATCGCCTCAGCCCTGCTCGGGCCTTCCCTACAGGCTGCCGTGTCAGACATCGTGGGCAATAAGCGCTCCGGTGGCCAGCCCCTGGCCTATTACCAGATGGTTTCGGACATCGGCCTGATCGTTGGCCCGCTTGTGGCCGGCTTTATCATCGATGCCTGGGGCTTCTTCCCCGCGTTTATCATCGCAGGCGCCCTGCTACTTCTTGCAGCTATCGGCTGGTTCCCCGGCTACCGGCCCAAGTACCCGGCTGATATAGCCGACGAAGGCTACACCGGCAGGTAAAAATCTAGTCAGCTAACCGGTGAGACAGCACGGTCGATACCCCCTGCCGCATGGAGATGCCGTAAAGGGTATCGGCCTGGGCCATAGTGCGCTGGTGGTGGGTAATCATCAAGAGCTGAGACTTCTCCCGCAGCTGCCCCAGCACTTCCAGCAGGCGACCTAGATTCCTGTCGTCAAGCGCCGCTTCCACCTCATCGAGCACATAGAAGGGGGCTGGGCGAGCCATAAAGACTGCCAGCAGCAGAGCCAAAGAGGCCAGGGTGCGCTCACCGCCAGAGAGCAGGGATAAGCGGGTAATTTTCTTACCGGCTGGCTTGACCCTAATATCAAGGCCGCTGTGTTCCAGGTCGTTTGGATCGGCAAGCACCAGTTCTGCCTGGCCGCCGGGAAAGAGCAGAGCAAAAATACGACTAAACTCCACCTGCACATCGGCTAAGGCCCGGGTGAAAGAGGACTCAATATGACCGGTCACATCTTTCATCACGGCCCGTAGGTCAGATCTCGATGCCTTGATGTCCTTAATCTGCTGGCGCAGGTAGCTGTGACGCTGCTCTAGGGCTTCGTATTCTTCAAGGGCCAGGGGGTTGATGGCTCCAAAACGGGCCAGTTCTGCCTCGGCTGCTACCAGGTGAGCTTCAAGAGATTCGCGGGGCAGGTCGCTCACTTCCCTGGTTTCGAGCAGGGTGTCGAGACTGAGCCCCAGGTCCTTCTCCACCCGTCGGGCAAGGGCTTCCCAGCGGGCTTCTACCCGGGCTCCCTGGGCAGCAGCTTCAGCGTGCAGAGTCAGGGCGGCAGCAAGCGAAGCCTGGGATCCTGCTAGTTCTTCACGGGTAACGTTCAGAGCCTTGCTGGCTTCTTGGACTTTCTTCAGGGCCTTCTGATGCGCCTCATCTTCGAGAGCCTGTACCCGCTCAATAGCCAGTGCCAGGGCTTGACCCCGGGCAGCGACCCTGCGCGCCTGGTGGCGGGCGTCCGCCTCCTCCTGCTGGCGCTGCTGGCGAGCCTTATCCGCCTGCTCCAGGGCGCTGAGCGCCTCTTGAGCCTGGGTTAGGCGAGCCTGGGCGGCCTCTTCTTTTTCGCGGGCGTAAATACAAGCGGCCTCGGCCAGGGTTTTTGTTTCGGCAGCCTCGGCCAGGGTTTGTTCTGCCGCGCGGACGGCCCCGCTCAGGGTATCGAGGTCAGCCTCGGGTTTGTTCTGCTGAGTCTGAGCCAGAGCTTCTTGGGCCTTGGACAGTGCTGCCTGGGCTTCTTTCTGGGTTTCGTCTGCGCGGGCGGCAGCTTCTTGTAGGCGCCTAAGAGAGGCTTGGGAGCTTTCTGCCCGGCCGGTAAGAGTGGCTAGTTCTGCGCGGGCGGTGGCTAGTTGGGCCACCAGGGAGCCTGTGGTGCGGGCCTGGGCTTTTTCAGCCTCCTGGGCAGTCTTTAGTACTTCTTCGGCCTGCTGGTGGGCTCTCTCTGCCTGCTCCTGTTGCTGGGCAAGCTCCCGGTGGGTCTGTTGAGCTCGGGTGAGTTCAGCGTAGCGTTCAGTCAGGGGTCGCTCTTGGGAGGGGTAGAGGGTTGAGCCTGCGGTCAGCACGGTACCGTCGGGGGTCACAGCGCGGACGCCCGGGTGGGCAGCTACCAGGGCGCGGGCGGCTTCTTGATCGGGAGTCAGGTAGGTATCAGCGGTGAGCACAGCGAGGGCGCGGCTGAGGGCCTGCGGTGCGGTCAGGACGTCCGCCAGCGGGCGAGCTTGATAAACCTCAGCTTGAGATGTAGATAGTTCGCGCAGGTCAATCTGGTCAATGTCACCCTCAAAGGAATAAAGCTGGGTTACTCCAGCAGGCAGGGACTCACCGCTCGTCAGGGTGAGGACCCTCAGATAGGGGCCCAAGGCAGCAGCCACAGCAGCCTGCCAGGTATCTTCAATCTCAAGTAGAGAAATAAGTTCCTGAGCTCCCTGCTCCAGGGCCTGCTGGCGGAGACCTTCACTATCGCCACTTTCGGCATCGTCATGCTGCCAGGCCGCCTCAAGGGCCTCACAGCGAGCTTGAGCAGCATGAAGCTTTACCTGAGCTTGATGCAGTTCTTTGCCGCTGGACTCCACCGCTTCGCTCGCCCGCTGCCGCGCCCAACGTAGGTTTTCTTCTTCGGCTTCGGCCCGCTCTAGCTGCTCCCGGTAGCCGTTCACGGCGGCCTGGGCCCGCTCGGTATCAGCACCGGCTGAAGCCCCCTGCTCTTTAGCCTCGGCATACTCAGCCACCCGACGGGCGGCCTCTTCACCGGCTCGCTCAAAAGCTACGCGGGCGGTAGCCAGCTGGGCGGTGAGCTGCGACAGGTTCTCCTTATAGTCCCGCACCTGCTGGTCGGCCGTAGCCAGTGCCTGCTGGGCCGCGCTCTGCTCCGCCCGAGCCTTTTCTAGGGCAGAGTGGGCAGCGGTAAGTTCTTCTTCAGCCGCTTTCCCCGCCTCCCGGGCCCGTTCAAGGTTTTCTTCCTCCCGGGCACAGGCCTGCTGGGCCGAATCTAGGCGGGTGGCGGCGTCCTGGTCTTCTTCCTCGTGGTGGGAGGCGGACAAACGTTCAGCAGCCACCAGCTGAACCGTCTCCACCAGGTGGGCAACCTCTTTCAAGGAGGTACGGCGCTGGGTGGCCTCATCAAGTGCCTGCTGGGCTACCTGCCGGGCCTTGGCCAACTCCCCCAGCTGCCCCTCGAGGGTGCGGCTGCGCTCCTGCGCCCGTAGGCGGGCAGCCTCAGCCTGTTGGCCAGCGGCATGCTCGGCCTCCCGCTCCTGCATCATGGCACGCGCGTCATGAGCCAGAAGATCAGCGGTCAAGCTACGAACACGGCCCGCCACCTCGCTAGCTGCCCGGGCCGCATCAGCCTGCTCCCGGCGTCCTTCCAGCTGCTCAGCCAGCTCACCGGCTAGATCCTCCAGCCGGTCAAGATTGGTCTTCAAATCATCAAGCTTGCTCGCGGTCTTCGCCTGGCGCTTACGATGCTTGAGCAAGCCGGCAGCCTGCTCAATCAGCTCGCGGCGGTCATCAGCGGTACCGTGCAAAATCTTATCGACCTGCCCCTGCCCCACCAGGGTGTAGAGCTCCCGGCCCACACCGGCGTCCGCCAGTAGGTCCTGCACATCAGCCAGGCGGGCAGGCTCCCCGTTGATCTCGTACTCAGAACCGCCTGCAGAAAACATGGTGCGTGAAAGACGAATCTCAGCGTGGGGAAGCGGCAGGGCGCCGTCCTCGTTATCAATCACCAGCTCAACCTTGGCGCGCCCCAGCGCACCGCGGGAACCACCGCCAGCAAAAATGACATCCTTCATGGCACCACCGCGCAGCTGCTTAGCCCCCTGGGCACCCATCACCCAGGCAAGGGCATCCACCACGTTCGACTTACCCGACCCGTTCGGCCCCACCAGCACATTCAAGCCCGGCTCAAACTCAAAGACGGTGGCCGACGCAAAAGACTTAAAGCCGCGCACGGTCAAAGATTTTAGGTACATAGTGGTAGGCCCCATCGGTTGGGTAAAAACGGGTTTGGGTCGGCTTACCACTTTACCGCAGGCCCGCGCCCCTGTTCGGTGTGAGATGAACCCGCACCATCAATCACCGCACCTGCCCCGCCGGGGCATATTATTGAAAAAGTGCCCTGTTTCTTCAAATAAGGGCTTACCCAAATCCGCACTAAGGCTAGAAGAGTAGATTGACCGCTAATTCAGATATTCGCCACAAGAACGCCTCCCTGCTATCGGTAACCAGGGTGCTACCGCCGGAGGTCGTCACCAGCTCCTACTTTGACGAGCAACTAGCGGCCACCTACAAGCGACTGAGGATGCCCAAGGGTCTACTCGAGCGCCTCGCCGGTATTAGCGAGCGCCGCTCCTGGGGCACTTCCATGCATTTTGAGGACGGCGCGGTGCAGGCTGCTGAGCAGGCTATCGCCCAGGCCGGTATCAGCAAGGAACAAATCGGGCTGATTATTAACACCTCGGTCACCCGCGATAATTTTGAACCGGCCGTGGCCGTGGGTATTCACGACCGCCTGGGCCTGCCCCGCCACGCCCTGAACTTCGATATCACCAACGCCTGCCTGGGCTTCGTCAACGGCATTACGGTTGCCGCCACCATGATTGATGCCGGGGCTATCGACTACGCCCTCATCGTCGACGGCGAAGACCCCTCCCCCTGGCATGCCACCGCCCTGCGCCAGCTCAACCGCCCCGATTCAACCCGAGACGACGTGCTGGCCCAGTTCGCCACCCTGACCCTGGGCTCGGGAGCCGCAGCCGCCGTCATTGGCCGCTCCGACCTGCACCCCGCTGGCCACAAGATTGTCGGTTCGGTTTCCCGCGCGGGAACCGAGCACCGCAACCTCTGCATTGGCGGTGAAGCCGACCAGGGGATGAATACGGACGCCGCGGGTCTGCTCAAGCACGGCCTGCAGCTGGTCGCTGAGGCCTGGGAAGAAGCCCACCAAAACGGCTGGGACTGGGGCAACATGCGCTCCTACGTAACCCACCAAATTTCTAACGCCCACACCAACGCCATTATTGAGGCCGTGGGTATCGACCGCGAGCGCATCCCCATGACTTTCCCGGTCTGGGGTAACGTGGCGGCAGCCGCCCTTCCCATGACCCTGGCTGAGGAAAGCGCCCACTTCGTAGCCGGTGACCGTATTCTCTGCATGGGTGTGGGTTCCGGCCTGAATACCGCGCTCATGGAAATCACCTGGTAGGAGCCGCTATGACGTTTTCTCAGCTCACTCCTGTTCCTGCCCTCTGGCCAGGCGTTGACCCTGCCTGGTCCCAGCAGGTGCAGGTGCCCGCGTCCGCCCCGGTAGAAGAAGCCGGGGCTAGCCGCCGCTGGCACTACCTCGATAATGGCCCGGCGCTCGAGGCCGCCGGGCGCACTCCGGTCGGTACCGTACTGGCGGTGCACGGTAACCCCACCTGGTCCTATCTCTGGCGGTCGGTCATCGCTGCCGCCACTGTTGCCGAGCAGCCCTGGCGCATTGTAGCGGTAGACCAGCTCGATATGGGCTATTCGGAGCGCACCGGCCTAACCCGCTCGCTCTCAGACCGTATCGCTGACCTCGGTGATTTTACCGCCGCGCTTGGGCTTGATACTACCGAGCTGCCCCTTGTCACGCTGGCCCATGACTGGGGCGGGCTGATCTCGCTGGGGTGGGCCCTGCGCCACCGTGAGATTGTCTCGGGTGTCGTGCTGACCAACACCGCTGTTTTTCATGACGCCGGTGAGAAGATCCCGGTAGCCCTGCAGGCAGCCCTCAACCCGGCTCTACATTCCTGGGCGACCGAAAAATCAACCGCCTTTATCGACGTGACTCTGGGCCTGGCCCAGGGCGGGCTTGATGCTGCGGTCAAGAAGGCCTACAAGCTTCCCTACACCACCGCCGAGCATCGGGTGGGCGTGCGAAATTTCGTGGCCGACATACCGGCAACCGAAGCGGCTGCCAGCTATCGCCCTATGGTCTCTATTGCCGAAGGCATTACCGAGCTCGATGTACCTGCCCTGATGCTCTGGGGCACTAAAGACCCGGTCTTTCAGCGCCGTTACATGGCTGACCTGGCTACCCGCCTGCCGCAGGCCGACATCCACCGTTTTGAAACCGCCAGCCACCTGGTTGCCGAAGACGAAGACATCGCAACCCCCATTCTGGCCTGGCTCACCGAGCGCTTCGTCACCGGCACCACCCAGCGGGACCTCCACCTCACCGCGCGCGCTGCCCGGGTGCCGGCGTCCGCTCATTACCGCCCCATGGGAGCTGAGCTGGCAGACCGGGCGGACGACACCACCCTCGCTATCGTTGATATGAGCAGCAAGGGGGATGGCACCGAGGTAGCCGCCCAGCTCTCGTGGGCTGAACTGGCTTCCGAGGTAGACCGGGTTGCCTCTGGCCTGCACCGGCTCGGGGTGAAGCCCGGCGACCGGGTCAATCTGCTGGTGCCACCCGGCATTAAACTCACCACCCTCATCTACGCCTGCCTCAAGATTGGGGCCGTGATCGTTGTAGCCGATACCGGCTTGGGCGCTGCGGGGCTGACGCGCGCGCTCAAGGGGGCCCGCCCGTCCTGGCTCATCGGTATTCCGGCTGCCCTCACCTTGGCCCGTACCCTGGGCTGGCCCGGCCAGCGCATTGCGGCCGGTTCCCTCCCCGCTGCCGCTGCCCGGGCCCTGGGCGTGGTGGGTGCGGTCGATGACTTTGCAGCCCCTGAGATTTTTACGGTAGCCGACCCTGACCCCGATGCGGACGCCGCCATCCTCTACACGTCAGGCTCCACCGGCCCGGCTAAGGGCGTGGTCTACACCCACCGCCAGCTGGCGGCTATGCGGGATACCATCGCAGCCACCTACGATCTGGCTGCCGGCAGCGGTCTGGTGGCGGGCTTTGCCCCCTTCGCCCTGCTGGGCCCGGCCCTGGGAGCTACCTCTGTCACCCCGGCCATGGACGTCACCAAACCTAAGACCCTCACCGCCGCAGCCCTGGCATCCGCAGCTTCGGCAATTGGGGCAACCACGGTCTTTGCTTCCCCGGCAGCCCTGATGAACGTGCTCGAGACCGTCGATGGCCTGAGCAGCCAGCAGCGCTCTGCCCTGGGGCAGGTCACCACCCTGCTCTCCGCCGGGGCTCCCATTACTTCTCCCCTGCTGGCCCGCCTGCAGACCCTGCTGCCGGCAGCTTCCCTGCACACCCCCTACGGCATGACCGAGTCCCTGCCCACCACCGACGTCTCCTACGACCAGATTCAGCAGGCCGAGCAGGACGCGGCAGCCGGGCTCCTCGGCGCTGGCGGCGGTGTCTGCGTTGGTACCCCCGTCCACGGGGCAGCCCTGCAGATTGCTCCCCTGCTGCCGGATGGAACCGCCTCAACCGAGGTCACCACCGAGCCCGGTATCACCGGTGAGATTCTGGTGGCAGCCCCGCACATCAAGGACCGCTACGACACCCTCTGGGTCACCGAACGCGCTTCCAGCGCCACCCCCGGCTGGCACCGCACCGGCGATGTGGGGCATTTCGATGCCAGCGGACGCCTCTGGGTTGAGGGCCGCCTTGCCCACGTGCTGGTGACCGCCCAGGGCGTACTCACCCCGGTTGCCCTGGAACAGGCTGCCGAGCTCGATGCTGAGGTGCGCCGGGCAGCCGCTGTTGCTACCGGCCCGGCCGGGGCGGCGTCCGTCCTCATCGTGGCCGAGGTTGGCCCCACCTTCCGGGGCAAGAAGACCCGCAACGGCCTGGCTCCGGCTGACCTGGCCCAGCGGGTGCGGGAGCGGGTACTGGCTGAGACCGGTGTAGAGGTATCGGCTGTGCTGGTTGTTGCTGAGCACCCCACCGATGTGCGACACAACTCGAAGATTGACCGCCCGGTTCTTGCTGCCTGGGCTGAGCAACTCCTCCAGGGGAAAAAGGCCCGTCTGGGAAAGGGGGTTATCGCGTGGTAGTTTCGCTGCGTCCGCTCACCCCCGAGGTCTGCCAGACTGCCCGTTCTGAGCGGGTGCTGGTCACCGGCGCCTCTGGGCTTCTGGGCCGTGAGGTTGTCTTTGCCCTGCTGAGGGCAGGGTATGCTGTGCGGGCCTTCCAGCGCGGGGACTCCGGTATCGCCCAGATGCTCCCCACCCACCTGGCCGACCGCTTCGACCAGGTGCAGGGTTCTCTCACCGACCAGCTGGCGGTGCGCCGGGCTGTTACCGGTGTTCAGGGGATTATCCATCTGGCCGCTAAGGTGTCTGTGGTCGGGGACTGGGAGGACTACCGGCAGGTCAACGTCGAGGGCACCCGCACCCTGCTTGAGGCTGCCCGCACAGTCGGTATCGGCAAGTTCCTGCACACCTCTTCGCCCTCTGTAGCCCACACTGGAGCCTCCATCGTGGGCGAAGGTAACCCGCCCGCTAGCCCCGACCAGGCCCGCGGTAACTATGCCCGGTCTAAGGCCGAGTCTGAGCTGCTGGCCCTAAGCTACAATGCGGACGACTTCTGGGTGGGTGTGCTGCGCCCCCACATTGTCTGGGGCCCCGGCGATACCCAGCTGGTGGAGCGCGTCCTAGAACGCGCCGCCGCAGGCCGTCTGCCCCTACTCAACCAGGGCACCGCCATGATTGACACCCTCTACATCGATAACGGGGCGGACGCTTTCGTACGCGGCTACCAGCGCCTGGAAGCGATTCGCGGGGTACCCCTGGTGGTTACCAACGGCCAGCCCCGCCCGGTCGGTGAGATTATCGCCGGTATGTGTACCGCCTGCGGCGTCAAGCCCCCGGCCTACTCGCTGCCGGCGTCCGTGGCCTATGGGCTGGGTTTGGTGATGGAAAAGGCCTGGGCCCGTTGTGCCCCCGGGCAGATTCCCCCGCTGACCTCTTTCTTAGCCGAGCAGCTGTCCACCGCCCACTGGTTCGACCAGCGCACCACCCGAGAACTCCTGGACTGGTCCCCTGCCATCTCCCTGGAAGAAGGGTATGAGCGGCTGGGCGACTACTACGGACGCAGATTTCGTAGGAACTAATAACTAGCCCTTTTCGAATAGGCAGGCAGAGCGCCGACAGCCAGCTGGACCGGGGCTGGCGGTGAATTGGGCGAGCGCCCCGCGCGAGACCAAGAGGGTTGCTGGCCTAGGCGCTCTGCCTGCTGTCAGATGTAGTCACATTCCTCTGGGCTTTCTCTGGCAATGGGGGCACCGGTAGGAGCTCCTTCCTCCGAAGGGCTCCCGCACTATCAGCGAGGTGCGCCCCGCCTCTAGGCAGCGGGGGCAGGGTTTTCCTGCCTGCCCGTAGGCATTGAGGGACCGGTCGAAGTAGCCCGATTCCCCGTTGACGTTGACGTAGAGGGCATCGAAGCTGGTGCCGCCCTGGGCTAGGGCATCCCGCATGACGGTGCGCGCGGCGTCCACCAGTTCGCGGGCGGTTGAGACTGGGATGCTCTTGGCGGGTTTGGCGTAGTGTAATCTGGCCCGCCATAGGGCTTCGTCGGCGTAGATATTGCCCACCCCGGAAATGGCGCTTTGGTCGAGCAGGAGCTTCTTGATGCCGGTGGAGGTGCCCAGCATGGTGCGTCTGAACTGCCCGAAGTCGAAGTGGGGGTCGAGCGGGTCGCGGGCGATGTGGGCAACGGCCTGCGGGATGAGGGGTAGCCCCAGTGCGGACGCGGACGCCCCCGGCACCGGCTCCCCGGCGGCGTTGCGGGTGGGCAGCAGGGGGCTTACAAACATGCCGCCGAAGATGCGCTGGTCCACAAAGCGAAGAGTCAGCGGGGCTTCGCGCCCGCTCTCGTCGGTGGCTCCTGCTAAGTCTATGAGCACCTTGAGGTGTTTTTCTGCCGGTAGCTCGGGGGCTTTAAGCAGAACCTGGCCGCTCATGCCCAGGTGAATGACCAGGGCAAATTCTTCGTTGCCCTCAAAGAGCAGCCAGAGGTACTTGCCGCGTCTAGCCACATCCGCCACGCGCAGGCCCGTCAGCAGCCGCTCGAAATCCACCGGCCCGGCCTCGTGGCGCCGCACCGAGCGTCCGTCCACTACCTGCACGCGTTCCAGCACCGCACCGAGGATGTGCCCGGCTAGGCCCCGGCGGACCACCTCGACCTCGGGTAACTCCGGCATATTCACTCCGCCTTTCCAAAAATGAAAAAATATGCACCGCGTGGTGCCCACATCTTGAACATATCAGGTGCAGAATAGACCCTGTGCATTCTCACCTGTCACCAGCCTACTGATATATGGCGGGCGGCAGGGGCAGAACCAACCCTTCTGTAAAAGGAGAGACTTTTGTCGACACCCCCAACCCCCACGGGGCAGCACGCTGATGTGCCGTCCTTCGCTCACGAGCAAGAGGGCTTCCAGCAGGGCCTCAAGCCCCGGCAGATTCAGATGATTGCCATGGGCGGGTCCATCGGAACCGGCCTCTTTCTCGGTGCGGGCGGACGCCTGCACGACGCCGGCCCCTCCCTCATCTTCCTCTACGCGATCGCAGGTTTTTTCGGCTACCTGATTCTGCGGCAGCTGGGTGAGCTGGTCAGCTACCGCCCCTCGTCCGGCTCCTTCGTGAGCTACACCCGCGAATTCTACGGCGAAAAATGGGCATTCTTCGTGGGCTGGATGTACTGGTTCTCCTGGGCCGCCACCGCCATCGTCGATGCCACCGCTATCGCTATCTATTTCAACTGGTTCGGCCAATACATACCGGCTATTGAGCAGATAGACCAGTGGGTTGTGGCGTTGGTCGTCATCATCGTGGTGGTCTCGATGAACCTGATTTCGGTCAAGATCTTTGGTGAACTCGAATTCTGGTTTGCCCTCATCAAGGTGGGCTCCCTGCTGCTCTTCATGGTGATTGGCATCTTCTTCGTCATCTTCGGTACCCCCACCGGTTCCCCCGTGGGCTTTACCCATATCGCCGAGTCCGGCTTCCTCCCCAACGGCCTGCTGGCTGCCCTGGTGGTCTCCCAGGGCGTTATCTTCGCCTACTCCGGTATTGAGCTGGTTGGCACCGCCTCGGGCGAAATCAAGGACCCTCGCAAGGCTATCCCCAAGGCCATCAATACCGTGGTCTGGCGTATCGCCCTCTTCTATGTAGGCTCCGTACTGCTGCTCTCCCTGCTGCTGCCCTACGACGCTTACTCAGCTGACGAGTCCCCCTTCGTCACCTTCTTCGGTTCTATCGGGGTCGACTACGCTGCCCCCATCATGCAGCTGGTGGTCATTACCGCAGCGGCCTCATCGCTGAACGCTGGCCTCTACTCCACCGGCCGTATCACCCACTCCATGGCCATGAACGGCTCAGCTCCCCGCTTCACCGGGGCTATGAGCAAGTCTGGCGTACCTATTGGCGGTATCCTACTCACCGGCGCCGTGGCCCTGCTCGGTGTAGCCATCAACTACTGGAAGCCCTCAGAGGCCTTTGAGATCGTCCTCAACATCTCAGCCGTCTGTATCGTGATTGGCTGGATGGCTATCACCCTACCCCACCAGCGCTTTGTGGCCATGGCCCGCCGGGGTGAACGCGTCCGCCCCGAGTATCAGGCTCCCCTAGCTCCCGTCACCAACTGGCTCACCATGGCCTTCCTGGTGGGTGTGCTGGTACTCATTGCCTTCGACTACCCCATCGGCACCTACGCCCTGGCGGCTATGCTTCTGGTGGTTCCCGTGCTGGTGGTTGGCTGGCTGGCCGTCCGTAATCGGGTACGGGCTCTGGCAGCCGAGCGTTTAGAGCAGGTTCCCACCCAGACCACCTCTATCAACATTGTGGGTAGGGATGACGAAATCAGCCTGCCCTAGCCGCAGCAAGGCATCAGCCTGATAGCACGACAAGAGGGGCGGCCCCACCGATGTGTTTCGGTGGAGCCGCCCCTCTTTGTGTAGATAAAGTCTTGCCTGGCCTAGCCGTAGACCCTGTAGTAGGCCTGTTCGGCAGCCATACGCTCGGCTTCCTTCTTGCTGGTGCCCTTGCCCTGCCCCATGACCTTACCGGCCAGGAGGACCTTGGCGGTGTAGCGGCGGGCGTGGTCGGGGCCGGTGCCCTCAACTTCGTAGACGGGCTCGCCGGTGCCCTGGGCGGCAGCGTATTCCTGGATTTCGGTCTTCCAGTCGCGCCCGATGTTCAGGGTCTTGTTGTCATCCAGCAGGTGGGAGGTGTGGGCCAGCACCAGCTGGTGGGCGGCCTCAGGGCCGTGCTTCATATACACGGCACCGAAGACGGCCTCCATGGTGTCAGCCAGGATGGAGTCCTTGTCGGCACCACCGGTTTTCTTCTCGCCCTTACCCAGGCGGACGCAGGGCCCCAGCTTGAGACTGCGGGCCAGGTTGGCCAGGGTTCGGGTAGAAACAATCACGTGGTGGCGCTTGACCAGCTCGCCCTCGGGCAGGTCAGGGAACTTCTTGTAGAGCTCTGAGGCGACGGCCAGAGACAGCACGGAGTCACCCAGGAATTCTAGGCGCTCGTTGTGGGGTATGCCGCCGTTTTCAAAGGAGTAGGAGCGGTGAGTCATTGCAAGCTGAAACGTCTCGGTATCGAGGTCGATACCGAGACGTTTCAGAAACTCTTGTGATGCAGAGTTAGTCATAAGGCGCGAATTAGGCGTCAGCTACCTTGCGGCCCTTGTACTCGTAGAAGAGTTCGTTGCCAGCTGAGTCAGTCACGAGCTTTGCCTGGTGGGGCAGGGAGTAGGTGACGCGACCGTTTTCTACGGTCTTGACCAGCTGAGGAACGGAAGCCTTCCACTGGGAACGGCGGGCGCGGGTGTTAGCACGGGACATTTTCCGCTTGGGAACAGCCACAGCTATCTCTTTTCTCTTGTTGCTTTATAAGTTTTATTTGTCGTTCGCATCGAGCAGCGCTGATAGCGCGTTCCACCGGGGGTCGATGACCTCATGGTGGTGCTCAGGGTCGTCCTCTAGGCGTGCGCCGCATTCGGAGCACAGGCCCTGACAGGAGTCACTGCAAACAGGTTGGAACGGCAGTTGAAGAATCACTGCGTCCCGCAGCGCCGGTTCGAGATCAATTTCATCGTTCTCTACGGCGTACTGCTCATCTACTTCATCTTCGGGGCCGCCTTCGGGGGCCTTCTCGAAAACAAAAAGCTCTTGAACATCGGCTGTAACATCAAAGTCAACCGGGTCTAGGCAGAGGCTGCATTCACCGGAAACGGTGACAGTTGCAGTACCAGTTACCAAGATACCATCTGAAACGGATTCCAGGCGAACATTGAGGTCAATGTCGCTGCCTTCTTCCGCCTCAATCAGAGCGTTGCCAAAGTCGCTTGGCGCTGGCAGAACTTCATCAAGGGTCTCCATTGCGCCCGGGCGATGAGCTAAATCTCGAACCGAGATCTTAAGGGGCGATGAATCTTTTCGTGAAATGACGAACTCCCTATCGAATGTTTTAAACCAAGTACCTATTTTAGGGGCTTAAGACCGGCCGAATCAAGCGCTCTAGGTTTAACCTCTTGTTTGGCTGACCACATTAATGCTCGGGGTGGAGGGCCCGCTGCACCGCGCGCGGGACGAAAGCCCGCACGTCCCCACCGAAGCCTGCGACCTCTTTAACGATGGTCGATGAGATGTGGTTGTACTTGGGGTCCCCGGCGATAAAGCTGGTTTCAACCCCGGCGATGTGCCGGTTCATCGAGGCCATGGGAGCCTCGTATTCATAGTCAGCGGTATTGCGCAGCCCCTTCACGATGAGCACGGACCCCTGGTCGCGCACGAAGTTAGCCAGTAGCTCCCCCTCGGGTAGCACTTTGGCACTCACCCCGTCGAACAGGGCGAAGGTTTCCTCAACCATGGCGACGCGCTCTTCGAGGGTGAAGCGGTACTTTTTCTTGGAGTTGTGGGAGACCGCGACGATGACGTTACCGTAGATTTTTGCGGCGCGGGTGATGATTTCGACGTGACCGTTATGGATGGGGTCAAAGGATCCGGGGCAGACAACCAATTGCATGTCTCTAGGCTACCGCAGGTTGGTTAGGTATGACACACTAAGTCATGCTCTCTTGGGCAACAGGGCTAGGCCGGTAATCTTGGGTTCAGACAAAGATACGGACGCCCGCCCTGCACGTACGGCGGTGGGCTAGACGAGAGCGGGGTAGGCACCGGATGGCCACTGAGAAGAAGCAACGGGCCTTTGAACGGGTTGGGATAGCGGCCGGGCTGATGGGGGCGGACGGCCACTGGCGCTCTACCATCTTCGAAGAGATGTCGACCCTTGCCCACCGATACGATGCCCTGAACCTGGGGCAGGGTTTTCCAGATACGGACGGCCCCGCCGAGATGCTCCGGGCAGCAGCTGACGCCCTGGCTAGCGGGGTGAACCAGTACGCCACCATTGCGGGTAACCCCGCCCTGCGGCAGGCCATTGCCGAGCACCAGCAGCGTTTCTACGGGCTCACCCTCAACCCCGATACCCAGGTCACGGTAACCGCCGGTGCCTCTGAAGCCCTGGCAGCTACCATTGCGGCCCTGGTAGAACCGGGTGACGAGGTTGTTCTCTTCGAACCCTACTACGACCTCTACCCTGCCGCTGCCGCCCTAGCCGGGGCGCGCGTCCGCACCGTTCCGCTTGTGCCACCCACCTTTGAACCCGATCTGGACGCCCTCGAAGCAGCTTTTTCTGACCGCACAGCCCTGGTAGTGGTCAACGACCCGCACAACCCCACAGGTATAGTCTTTTCAACCGAAGCAAAGACTAAGATCGTGGAGCTGGCGACCAGGTTCGACGCTGTGATTCTGGCTGACCAGGTCTACGAGCACCTGGTCTTTACCGGCCCCTACCAGCCCATTCAGACCCTGCCGGGAGCGGCAGAGCGTACAGTGGCAGTTTCAGCGATTTCTAAGACCCACTCGGCCACCGGCTGGCGGGTGGGGTGGATGACCGGCCCAGAAAACCTTATACTCCCCATCCGCCTGGTGAAGGGCTATTTCACGCACTCTGCGGCCGCTCCCCTGCAGGCAGCTGCGGCTGTTGGCGTGGGCCTGGGCGATGACTTCTATACCGGGGTACAGGCCCGCTACGCCCAGCAGCGGCGCATTTTGGTGGAAAACCTAGCGGAATCACCGTGGGAGGTAACTCCCCCCGCAGGTACCTTCTTCGCGGTAGCCGATGTGTCGAGGGTCCTGGCTGAACGGGGCCTGGCCTCAGCAGAAGAGCTCTGCCACCTGCTTCCCGAGCAGGCAGGGGTCGCGCTGATTCCACTGACAGCCTTTACGACCGAGGCCTACCGGCAGCGGGTGCAGACCTACGTGCGTTTTGCCTTCTGCAAACGCCCGGAAGTACTACAGGAGGCCGCCACCCGTCTGCGCGCCTATAGCGGCTAAGCCCTAGTTGCGGGCGTCCTTTGCCCGGATGAGGTCAAGGGCAACCAGGCCACCCAGCATGGCCAGGCGCACGGGCTCGGGAGCGCCGGGGTCGAAGTTCACCCCGTAGCGGCTCTTACCGCGCAGCCCCGCCACCAGGCCGCCCCATTCGCGGGCAACGCGGGCAGCTACATGGCCATTAACCGTGATATTGAAGTCGTACTCAAAGAGGCTACCTTCGAGCTCCAGGGTGAGGCCCGGCAGCTCGATGGTGAGGCGCTTGCGCATGAAAGAGAACTGCTTTTGCACGTGGGCAAAGAGAGAGCCATCGGGGTTCAGCAGTTCGTAGCGGTCCAGGCCAAAATCAAAGGGGTCAACAATCTTAAGAAGAAGGTTCCCGTTACCGTCGACCAGGTCAAAGGTGCGGTTACCCTTGAGCAGGCGGCCTGCGGTTGAGCCGGTGGTGAGCACCCGGCCGAGCACGCGCCCATCCTGGCTCTGCATCTCAAAGTCATTGCTCATGAAGCTGCGGGTTTGCTGCACCACCAGGGTGTTTTCGGTCAGCAGGGGCGCGGACGCTCCCTGGTTCGTTTCTGGGGTCGGCTGGGGCTGATACCCGGGGTTGTTTGTGTTCTCACTCATAGTTCCACCCTAAACTAGACGGCGGGCTCCACATAATAGAGCACGGTCTCACCGTATTTTTTCTCGGCAAACTTTTCAAGGCCTTCGGGCCAGGCGGGCTCGTCGGTGCGGGAGGCCCGTTCAACCACCACCACCGCTCCCTCGGTCAGGCGGGGCGCCAGCAGGGCCAGCAAATCTTCGAGCTCGCTGTTGGTCACGGCGTAGGGCGGGTCAATAAAGACCAGGTCCCAGGCGGACGCCCCCGCCGAAAGGTAGGTGCGGGCCGTCATCTTATGCACGCGAGCAGTTCCGCTAGCGCTCTTCCCCACAGCCGCGATATTTTTCTCGATGACGGCAACAGCCTTGGGGTAGTGATCTACGAAGTCTACGTGGGCGGCCCCGCGCGAAAGGGCTTCACAGCCCAGGGCTCCTGAGCCACCAAAGAGGTCGAGGGCGCGTACGCCGTCCAGCATGTTGTAGGTATCCAGGCGAGAGAAGAGGGCTTCTTTAACCCGGTCGGTGGTGGGGCGGGTGTTATCACCGGGGACATTCGCTAGGCGCAGACCGCCTGCGGCTCCTGCAATAATGCGGCTCATTCGGCTGCGCTCCGCTCGTAGTAGAAGTTGGGACTGTTTCAAGGGTACCGGTAGGACTGGTGAGAACAAAGAGAAGGTTAGGTATGGGTGACTGGTGGCGGAAGGCCCGCCGGGTACTTGAGTTGACCGCATTTATTCTGGTTTACCCGCAACTAGTTGCGGGTAAACCAGAATAAATGCGGGGCCTTCGTCTTTGTCCGAGCCTAACCGCGCCCCAGGAAGGCCTCGCGGTCGGCGTCGAGGGCCCGGTCGATGGTGCGGGCCAGGTCGGGGTGTTTGGCCAGGGTGGGGTCAGCCTCAATAATTCCAAAGGCGTCCTGCCGGGCCCGCTCAATAAGCTTGGCATCGGTCAGGGCACGCAGCAGCTTGAGGGTGGACTTCTTCCCTGACTGGGCAGCACCGAGAATATCGCCTTCGCGCCGCTGCTCCAGGTCAACCCGCGAAAGCTCGAAGCCGTCGGTGGTAGCCGCTACCGCTGCCAGTCGCTCCCGACTGACGCCGTCCGCCGGCTGCTTGGTGACCAGCAGGCAGGTGCCGGGCAGGGAGCCGCGGCCGATGCGTCCGCGCAGCTGGTGGAGGCCAGAAATACCGAAGCGGTCGGCGTCCATGATAATCATGAGGGTCGCATTGGGCACGTTGACGCCCACCTCAATCACGGTGGTCGAGACCAGCAGGTCAATACGACCGGCTGAGAACTCGGTCATGACCCGGTTTTTCTCGGCGGTATCCATGCGCCCGTGCAGACCCTCGATGCGCACCCCGGCCAGGGCGGGGACGTCCTCGAGCTCCTCCAGGGTGCTCTCGACCGAAGCCAGCGAACCGCGGGCGCTCTCCCCCGCCGCCGCCTGGGACCCCAGCCCCTTACCGGTGAGGCCACCTGCCCCGAAGAGGGTCTGACCAGCCTCAGCATCACCGGGAGTATCGGCCCCGCCAATTTTGGGCACCACCACATAAACCTGGTGCCCGGCGTCAATTTCTTCGCGGGCGCGGGCCCAGATGCGGTCGGCCCAGCGGGGGTGCTCTGCCAGCGGCACCACGTGGGTGGTAATTTTTTGGCGGCCGGCCGGTAGCTGATCAAGCACCGAGGTATCGAGATCGCCAAAGACGGTCATGGCGACGGTACGGGGTATGGGGGTGGCGGTCATGACCAGCCGGTGGGGCAGCTCCCCGCCGGGACCGCGCAGGGCATCGCGCTGTTCAACGCCAAAGCGGTGCTGCTCATCGACCACGACCAGCCCGAGGTCGGCAAAGGTCACCGAGTCTCCGAGCAGGGCGTGGGTACCAATGACGATGTCTGCCTCACCCGAGGCGATAGCCAGCAGGGCTTCCCGTTTAGCCTTGGTTTTGAGGGAGGCGGTCAGCAGCACGACGCGGACGCCCGCCCCGGAGCTGTCCTGAGGGGCCAGCATATCGCCCAAAATCTCGCAGACCGACCGGTAGTGCTGTTCAGCCAGCACCTCGGTGGGGGCCAGCATTGCCGACTGGGCACCGTTATCTGCCACCTGCAGCATGGCGCGCAGGGCCACTACGGTTTTACCCGAGCCTACGTCCCCCTGGAGCAGGCGGTTCATGGGGGAAGAGCTGGCCAGGTCAGAGCGGATTTCTGCACCCACGGCCTGCTGGCCCTCGGTCAGCTGATAGGGCAGGGCTTCTAGTAGGGCGTCCGCGAAACCGCCCTCTACATAGGGGCGGGCAACGGTCTGGTGGGCGGCTCGGGCTGCACGAATACGGGCAAGAGCGGCCTGCAGCACGAAGGCCTCGCGGTAGCGCAGGGAGTGGTGGGCTGCCCGCCAGGTTTCTTCGGTATCGGGGGTGTGCACGGCCCGGTAGGTCCATTCCAGGGAGGGAATCTTGCGGCTCTTGCGCACGGTAAAGGGGACGGGGTCTTCGAGCTCCTTGAGGTTGATGCGCTCAATCAGGGTCTCGATGGCTGCGGCCACCTTATCGGTGGGGAACTTGGGGCTGGCCTTATAGACCGGTATGGGGGCGGACGCCCGCGCGGCGGCCCGCTCTATCGCTTCGGCGCTGGCGCCGGGGGCGGCGGCCAGTTCTTTTCCGGCGATGACGGCGTAGTGGGGGTTGGTCAGGGTGATTTCGCCCCGGTAGGAGCCCACCTTGCCCGAGAACATGACCTGGTCGCCCTCGTGAATGTCTCGGGCTGCAGTCCAGGCGTTGAAGAAGCTCAGGGTCATGGTGCCGCTGGCTGTCAGCGAGTAGGGTTCGGGGGCGTAGCCGCCAAAGATGTCTCCCAGCTGGTAGCTGGGCTGGGTGCCCGGTAGCTGGGTGTCGGTGGAACCCCCTGCGCTACCGTGCAGGCGGGGGTTGGTGTAGCCCCGGGTGTAGGACGCCGGTGGGGCCGCTCCCCGGTAGGCGTTGGGGTTAGGGGGTTGCCAGGCGGGCTCGGGCTGGCCAACCTGATCTAGCTGGTCGGTGATGGTGATTTCTGTGATGGACCCGCGGCGCGATGCCATCTGGCGGGTGGTCACCCGCACTACCCTGGCGACGATGGTAGCTTCGGTGCCTTCGACCAGGGATGAGAAGGGGGTGAGTTCCCCGCGCGGCAGGTACTTGCGGGGGTAGTAGTCCAGGGCCTGCCCCACGGTTTCTAGCCCCAGGTGGGTCTTAAAGGACTTGGCCAGGGTCGCCCCCAGGTAGTCGGTCAGGGGGGCGTTATCCAGGCGGTCTTCTGCGGCGTAGCGGGCCAGGGCGTCCTTTGCCTGCTCGCTCAATTCCGGGGTCTTTCGTTTACGGGCTGCCATTAGGGGGTGGGCTCCCGGTGGGTGTCCTGATGGGCGGGGTCATCCAGGGAGGTGGTTCGCACGTTGAGGGGATTGCCCGTAGCGCGGAGGAGGGCCAGGGCGTCCTCGGACTCGGGGACGTGCACGTGGATAGCCCACAGGGCCTCGTTCCCGGCTTCGACCTGGGCAATGGAGACCGAGTCCCCGACCGTCTCCAGGGCGCTGCGCAGCTGGGTTACTTCAAGCACGGGCAGATAAATCTCGCACATGACCTCGATGCAGGGCTCCCCTGCCGAGCGCTGCCGAGTGCTTCGGGTCGGTAAGGACGCCGCCCCCACTTGGAGCAGGTCGCGGTAGGTGGCCTGTGGGGCGGCCCCCAGTAGCTCTGTTGCCAGGGCAACTAAGACCAGGTGCAGGCCCAGAGCTCCGGAATCAACCCAGCCGTTTCGGGCGTGGTCTGCCTGAGCGGTAGCTCGCAGGGCGGTTTCTGAGGTGGCTAGTAGATGGGTGAGGTAGACCTGCCAGGGGTCCTCTTCATCGGTAGGATCTGGCAGCGGGCAGGTGGCTAGAGCTTGCATGAGGGTCAGCATGGTGCCATCGGCGGGCTGGCTGAGGGCAGCGGACGCCTGTTGGGCTCCGCGTTCCCAGGCGGCGGTGAGCCCCCTAGGAGTAAGAGGCTGCACCGGGGACGGTGCTAGGTGCCCGGCCTCCCCCAGCTCTTCTGCCAGTCCCAACAGCCACACAGCGAGCAGGGTTCCAGAGTTGCCTCTGGCCCCGCGCAGGGCTGCACGCGCGGCAAGAGCTAGGGTGGGTTCGTTCGCCATTCCAGCGGTGTCGGCAGCCCGCCCCAGGGTAGCTACCATGTTAGCCCCGGTATCGGCGTCAGCCACCGGAAAAACGTTGATGCGGTTGAGAAGGGATCGGTGCTCCATCAGCTGGGTGCGAGCGCGCAGCAGCCAGTTCAGCCACCAGTCAGCGGGAACCTGCCTCAAAGTGATCCCATCCTTTCGCGGTGTAGGTGCGGCCATCGACGGTGATGCCTTCTCCGGCCTGTACCCTACCAATTCTAGTAAATCCGGGAGGTATCTGCTCAGGTGGGCAGGTGCCCAGTAGGCCGTGGTCTTCGCCCCCGGTTAAGAGCCAGCGCAGGGCCAGGGACTCGACCTGAGCTGGGTTTTCACCGCCCAGCAGGCCGGCGGCGGGGCGGACTACTTCAAGCCAGGGATCCAGAGACGCTGAATCCAGGTCGAGGGCGACTCCGGACGCTGAGGCTATCCGCCCGCCGTCGCACACCAGCCCGTCAGAGACGTCCATGAGGGAGGTCAGGTAGGGGGCGCCCTCCGGCCCCAGGTAAAGGGGCGAGCGGGGGCGCTGCTGGGCGCGGACGCAGGCGGTCAGCTCTTCAGTGGCGGTGAAGGGGTCTGAGTCGAGCAGGGCTAGGCCAGCAGCTGCGGTGCCCAGGGCGCCAGCGAAGACCACGGCGTCCCCGGGGCGGGCCCCGCTTCGAGTAATGGGCCGGTAAGTCAGGCCCACGGCGGTGACCGTTACCGAGATTTCGCTGCCGGAGCCCATATCGCCGCCGGCAATTGTGCAGGTGGTAGCCCCCTGGGCAGTGCAGGATTCGGTGAGGCCCCGGGCAAAGTCCTGCACCCAGCTCACGGGGGTATCGGGAGTCAGGGTAAGGGACACCAGCAGGGTGACCGGGGTGGCCCCCATAGCTGCGATATCGGCAAGGTTCTGGGTGGCGGCCTTCCAGCCCACCTCATACCCGCCGGTGGTGTAGCCCGAGGGCCAGCTGCGGCGGAAGTCCTGGTTTTCGGTTTGGGTGTCGGTGCTCATGACGGTCAGCCCGCCCCGCAGATCGAGGGCAGCAGAGTCGTCCCCCGGCCCCAGTACCAGGGCGCCGGGAGCACCCAGTCTGGCGCGGACGTCCTCCGCCCGCTCATTGTGCTCAGCCAGAACAGGCATAAACAGGGCAAGAAGCTGGCCCTCACTCACCTGGGCAACGGTCTGCATAGGGCTCCTAGTTCCGGGGCGCGCGGTTACGCCAGACAAAGTTAAAGACCACTAGGGCCAGGCCTGCTGTGGCAATACCCGTAAAAATCAGCAGGGGGCGGGCACCGTTCATAATGGTATTGCCGCGCTGGAAGATACTCCCCCCGGTCACCGCCCCGGCCTGGTGCCCCTGGGCCTCTGCCCCGGCGACACCGGCGGCCTGGTTGGGGTCGGCTGATGAGGGTCTGTTCCCCTGGGCCCCCGACACGTTCAAAAAGCCCTCCACCCACTCAGGTGCCCCCGCGTACCCGGGGCTCTGCTGGCTACTTGAGAAAATACCTAGCACGGTTCCGTCTACCGGTGAAGTTTCCAGCAGGCTGGTATCGGCGTCCATCCGGGTCGGGTCCTGGGCCCCAGCGACGCTGTTGCCCAGGGTTGAGGGCACGAAGGCCCCCTGGCCCGGTACCGCAGCTTCACTGCCCCCGCTTTGGCCCGTACCGGCGGACGGCTGGGCCGAGGGGTCGGCGGCGGGAAGGCTGGGCAGCCCAGCAGCTCCTCCGGTCACATCCGGGGCGGACGTCTCCCCCGGCGGTACCGGAACCACGATGACCGACTCGCTGGGGGCAGGAACCGGCTCAGGATCAGCCGAAGGCACCGGGTCGCTGGTGGGTTCTGGTGCCGGGCTAGATGGCGCAGGCGAACTAGGTTCAGGTGCGGGGCTTGTCGGCTCCGCACTCGTAGGCTCAGGGCTAGGAGCCTCCGGTGTGGGAGTCTCAGGTGTGGGTGTTTCGGGGCTGGGCGATTCAGTAGCACTAGGGGCGACTGTGACCTCCAGGCTGGGGCTCTCGCTCGGGCTCTCACCCACCGACGGTGTGCTGGTGGGTGTGGAACTTGTAGGGGCGGGGCTTTCTGTCGGGTCAGCGGCAAAAGCGCTCTGGGGGCCGGTCAGAACCTGCCCGGCAAGCAAGGCAAGGGGAGCTAGTGTCACGGCAAGAGCCGTTCCCGCCGCATAATAGGTCTTCTGCTTCATAGCCCCTCCTTCCATCGCTCATATCCAGGCAGTCTTGTTCGGTTACCTGCCCCGGCTAAACTCTACCCCTACCCTACCGAATCTGCTCTCCCCCGGCTAGCGCCCCTCACCACCGGCGTCCTACCACAACGAAAGTTATACAATAGCCAGGTGAGAACACCGCGCAAACCCCTTATCCTTTTACTGACCGCTCTAGGCCTGACCGGTTGCGGGACAGGTGCCGTCAACCTTGAACCGGCCCCAGACGCCGCTAACCCCACCTGCGCCTACGCCCTGGTTGCTATGCCCGATACCGTAAGCGGCCTGGCTCAGCGCGAAACCACCGCCCAGGCCACCACCGCCTGGGGCGACCCCAGCACCGTCATCCTCAAGTGCGGGGTCGAGCTCGGCACAGCCCCCGTCTCAGATACCTGTGTCTCGGTCAACGGCGTTGACTGGATCGTCAAGCCCGCCGACGAAGAACTCGCCGCTGCCGCCGAGCAAACTGCCACCGGCACCTGGGTCGCCGAAACCTTCGGTCGTGACCCCGCCGTGCAGGTAACCTTCGACGCTGACCGGGTCTCGTCCTCCACCGTCCTTGCAGAACTATCGTCGGCCGTCGCCCAGATACCCCAGCAGATGCAGTGCACCAATGTCGATGACACCCTTACCGGTGTCGACAGCGGCACCGGCAGCTAAACAAGAAACCCCCGTAAGCGAAAACCCCCGCTACCATCTCAGGTAGCGGGGGTTTCGTTGACATCTAGAAGCAGGGGCTTACCCCAGTGCCAGTGAGGGCTCCTATCGCAGGCCCAGGGGGCGCTCCAGGGCCAGGGAAATCAGCTCGTCAATCAGCTCGCCGTAGGGCAGGCCGGTGTTCTCCCACATGGTCTTATACATGGAAATCGGGGTAAAGCCGGGCATGGTATTCACTTCGTTAATCACCAGGCGGCCGTCCTCGGTGTAGAAGAAGTCAGCCCGGCACAGGCCCTCACCGTCAACGGCCAGGAATGCCTCAACAGCTAGCTGGCGCATGCGCTCAGAAACCTCAGCGGGCAGGTCAGCCGGGCAGCGGGTCTCAGCCGAAGTCTTCGACACGTACTTGGCCTCAAAATCATAGAAACCGTGCTGCTCATCAACCACCACAATCTCACCGGGGTAGGACGCCCGGGGCAGCTCAGAACGGTGCCCGTCAAGCACAGCACACTCAATCTCACGGCCCACGATACCGGCCTCAATCACCAGCTTGGGATCATGTGCCTGGGCCTCGGCAATCGCCGCATCGAGCTGGTCCGCCGAATCAACCTTGGTAATACCGAAGGACGAACCCGCACGAGCAGGCTTCACAAAGACCGGGTAGCCCAGTTTTTCGATGCGTTCGCGGGCACCAGCCTGGTCAAGCACCCACTGGCGGTGGGTCACAACCTCGTAGGGCCCAACCTCAAGACCTGCGGCCTCGAAGGCCACCTTCATAAAGTGCTTATCCATGCCGATAGCAGATGAAGCTACGCCGCAGCCCACGTACTTCAAATCTGCCATTTCCAGCAGGCCCTGCACGGTGCCGTCCTCGCCGAAGGGGCCGTGGAGCAGGGGGAAGACCACATCAATTGCCGGACCCAGCTCAACGCTGGTGGCTTCGGCGGAGTCAATCAGGCGCAGGCGGTTGTCGCCGCCGCCCAGGGGCAGGAAGACCTGCTTGCCCTCAGCGGGGAACTCTGCCAAGGCGGTAGCCTCGGTCAGCTCGACCAGGGCCGCCTCGTCGGTCAGGTACCAGCGGCCGTCCTTAGTGATACCGATAGTAACCACGTCGTACTTGTCGTGGTCGATAGCCCCGAGTACGCCTCGGGCGGTAATCAGTGAGATGGAGTGCTCGGACGAGCGCCCACCGCACAGCAGGGCGACGGTAGGTTTGGTGCTGGTTTCGGTCATAACGTCCTTTGGTTTCGTGCGGGGCTCAGCCCCGTCTGCCCTAGCTGGCTGCCGGGGTGCTTTCCTCAGATTTGAGGGAGCGGCCCAGCAGGGCGGGGGCTAATTCTTCAACTGATATTCTACGGTCGAGCACGGCGGTGACCGCTTCGGTGATGGGCATTTCTACCCCTACTTTTCGCGCGAGTTCTGCCACAACGGGAGCTGATTTGATGGACTCGGCGGTCTGGGTCATGACAGTGTGTAGCTGGTCTGGGGCAATCCCCTCAGCCAGGAGCCGACCGGCGGTATGGTTACGGGAGAGGGGCGAAGCGCAGGTGGCAATCAGGTCGCCCATTCCTGCCAGGCCGCTCATAGTTTCGCTCTTACCGCCAAGGGCCAGAGCGAGGCGGGTCGTCTCAGCCAATCCACGGGTCATGACCGAGGCCTTGGAGTTATCACCGTACTGCTTACCCTCACACATGCCTACGCACAGGGCAATCACGTTTTTGACCAGGCCACCAATTTCAACGCCAACGATATCGGTGTTGGTATAGGGGCGGAAGTAGTCGGCAGCGCAGACGGCGGCAATCTGCCGGGCGGTTTCCTCGCTTTGAGCAGCAACCACGCTGGTAGTGGGCTGCTCCGCGATAATCTCCTTGGCCAGGTTGGGGCCAGAGAGCACAGTAACCCGCCCGGGCACAGCCTCAATCGCTTCCGGCTCAGCGCCGCTGGCAATAAGGTGCCCCTGAAGTACCTCGACCATGACCTCGCTCATGCGCAGGCCTGTACCCATTTCTAGGCCCTTGGCCAGAGATACCAGCAGGGCGTCTGGCTCCATCAGGGGTGCAAAAACCTCAAGCTGGGAACGCAGCACCTGGGCCGGAACGGCCAGGACCACAATGCTAGCCCCGGTCAGAGCCTCAGCGGCATCTGCGGTCATCACCATGCTGTCGGGGAGCTTCACCCCGGGGAAGTAGCCCTCATTGGTGCGGCTCTCTTGCATGGCTGCCATCGTAGTGGGATTACGCCCCCACAGCACAACCTGCCGGTCGGTGCCTGAGCTGGTAGCGGCGTCCGCAAGAACCTTGGCAAAAGCGGTGCCCCAGCTACCTGCTCCAAGAACAGCGATTTTCTGGTGCTTCACATTGGTCATGGGTGCGGGCCTCCCCTAGCGGTTACTGGTCAGGTGACTGGCGGACGTCCAACACGGCGTTCCAGCGCCCGGCAGGGGCTTTCTCGCCGCGTAGGCCCTCAAGCAGGGCGGTGACGTCGTCGAGCATGCGGTTGGTGACGGCAGCCAGCTCGTCGTGGGTGTAGTGGGCACCGTCTTCGCGGTGCTGAACCAGGTCGCTGAAATCGACCGGGTCGCCCACCACAATCTTGACTTTCTTACGGGGCCAGCTGAAGCGGGGCTTGCCGCGGCGGGGCCAGAAGTCCTGATCGCCCCAGTGGGCTACCGGGTAGACCGGGGCGCCGGTGGCCAGGGCCAGGCGAGCTGCCCCCGATTTACCGGTCATGGGCCACATGTCGGGGTCCTTGGTCAGGGTGCCCTCGGGGAAGATAATGACCGCTCCCCCGGCGTCCAGAACATTCTGGGCAACCTCAAGGGACTGCCCTGCCCGGGCTGAGCCTCGGGCAACCGGGATGTGGGCGCACTGGCGCATGAGCCAGCCCAGCACCGGCACCCTAAACAGCGCTTCTTTGGCCAAGAACCGGGGCAGCACGCCCTCAAGAAAGAGGGGGTAGGCTGCGGTAATCGGGTCTACCACGGTCAGGTGGTTTGAGACCACGATAAACCCGCCGGTCTTGGGTAGCTTCTCCCGCCCCTCAATCTGCGCCTTCATGGGCAGGTTGTAGAGGGGTCGCAGGAGCGTACCGGCTACGGTGTAAACCGCGTCCCCCATCTTGGTGGGCTTGATATCACTCAAAGAAGCGCTGTTCTTGCTCATCTTAGGCAGTGACCTCGAAGTTAGCGCCCAGGGCGGTGAGCTTATCAACGAAGTGCTCGTAGCCGCGGGAGATCACAGAAACGCCGGTGACGTTTGAGGTGCCTTCAGCGGTCAGGGCAGCAATCACGTGGGAGAAGCCACCGCGCAGGTCGGGCACGTTGATGTCGGCCCCATGCAGGGGGGTCTTACCGGTGATGATGGCTGAGTGCTTGAAGTTCTGGTGGCCGAAGCGGCAGGGGGTGGGGCCCAGGCAGTCCTTGTGCAGCTGCACGGTAGCGCCCATACGAACCAGGGCGTCGGTGAAGCCAAAGCGGTTCTCGTAGACGGTCTCATGAACAACAGAGACGCCCTTAGCCTGGGTCATGGCGACAACCAGGGGCTGCTGCCAGTCGGTCATGAAGCCGGGGTGTACGTTGGTTTCAACGAAGAGGGGGTTCAGGTCACCGCCCTGGTGGAAGAAGCGGATGCCCTCGTCGGTGATGTCCAGGCCGCCGCCCAGCTTGCGGTAGACGTTGATGAAGGTGGAGAGGTCCTTCTGGTTGGCGTTGCGCACGAAGATATCGCCGCCGGTAGCCAGGGCTGCTGAAGCCCAGGAGGCTGATTCGTTGCGGTCGGGCATAGCCACGTGGTTGAAGCCGGTCAGCTCGTCGACGCCCTCAATGATAATCTGGCGGTCGGTTTCGACGGTGATGATGGCACCCATCTTCTGCAGGATAGCGATGAGGTCCATAATCTCGGGCTCAATAGCAGCGCCGGTCAGCTCGGTCTTGCCCTTGGCACGGGAAGCGGCCAGCAGAACCTGCTCGGTAGCGCCAACTGAGGGGTACTCCAGGTTGATCTGGGCACCCTTGAGACCGTCTGCGGGGGCCTTCATAGAGATACCGGTGGGCAGCTTCTCAATCTTGGCGCCGAACTTTTCGAGCACGCGCAGGTGCCAGTTGATGGGGCGGTCACCAATCTTGCAGCCACCCAGGTCGGGAATGAAGGCCTCACCGATAGTGTGCAGCAGGGGGCCACAGAGCAGAATCGGGATGCGGGAGTCGCCTGCGTGCACCTCAATGTCGGTGTGGTTGGCTACAGAGACCTTCGAAGGGTCCATGCGCAGCTCGCCGGCCTGCACGTTGTAGTCCACCGAAACGCCGTGCAGCTCAACCAGGTCGGTAACGACCTGTACGTCCTTGATTTCGGGAACGTTGCGGAGCACCGAGGGGGTGGAACCCAGCAGGGCGGCAACCATGGCCTTGGGGACCAGGTTCTTAGCACCGCGGACGTTTACCTCGCCCTTCAGAGGGGTGCCACCTTCAATACGCAGTGCGCTGACCATGTGTGTCCAATCGTCAAAACTATTAGGGTGTTGATTCGCGTTACTTTACGCGTCAATTCTCGTTTACCAACTTTACCCCACTTAGGTGCACTGGTTGTTGTACAGGCGGTGTTCTTAGCCATACCACAGCTTTTACTTATCTAGACGGGCCAGGCAGAACACCAAAAGGACGCCGGTGCTCGGGGCACGGCGTCCTTTGGGTTAAGCTGTAGGCTGGTTTTACAGCTGCTGGGTGCGGGGCAGCCAGGCGGGGCGCTTGGCCTCGTAGGCGGTGATGGCATCCTCGTGCTGTAGGGTGAGGCCGATGTCGTCCAGGCCTTCCATCAGGCGCCAGCGCACGTAGTCGTCAATCTGGAAGGGTACGGTCAAAGCGCCGACGGTGACGGTCTTGTCTTCCAGGTCAACGGTGACTTCGGTGCCGGGTTCGGCCTCTAGCTGCTTCCAGATCAGTTCGATGTTGTCCTGGTCTACCTGGGCGGCGACCAGTCCCTGCTTGCCGGAGTTACCGCGGAAGATGTCAGCGAAACGGGCTGAGATGACCACGCGGAAACCGTAGTCCTTGAGGGCCCAAACCGCGTGTTCGCGAGAGGAGCCGGTACCAAAGTCGGGGCCGGCAACCAGCACGGAACCCTGCTTGTAGGGTTCCTGGTTGAGGATGAAGTTTTCGTCCTTGCGCCAGCCTGCGAACAGGGCGTCGTCGAAGCCGGTCTTAGTGACGCGCTTGAGGTAGACAGCGGGGATAATCTGGTCGGTATCGACGTTGGAGGCGCGCAGGGGCACCCCGATGCCGGTGTGCTTCTTAATGGGTTCCATCAAAAATCCGTTTCCGCCCGATCAAGCCGGGCTAATGCGAGTGGGATGCTTAGAGGTCAGCCGGTAAGGACAGGGTACCGCGGATGGCGGTAGCGGCGGCAACCAGGGGTGAGACCAGGTGGGTGCGTCCGCCCTTACCCTGGCGTCCTTCAAAGTTGCGGTTGGAGGTCGAAGCGCAGCGTTCGCCGGGGGCCAGCTGGTCGGGGTTCATGCCCAGGCACATGGAGCAGCCGGCAAAACGCCAGTCGGCGCCGAAGTCCTTGAAAATCTGGTCCAGGCCCTCTTCTTCAGCCTGGGCTCGTACCTTCTGGGAGCCGGGGACGACCATCATGCGGACGCCCTCAGCCAGCTTCTGGCCCTTGACGATCTCGGCGGCAGCCCGCAGATCCTCGATGCGGGAGTTGGTGCAGGAACCCAGGAAGACTACGTCCACGGGGATGTCCTTCATGGGGGTACCTGCGGTCAGGTCCATGTATTCCAGGGCGCGGGCGGCAGCCTTCTGCTCGTTTTCGTCCTCGAAGTCCTCGGGGAAGGGCACAGCCTGGGAGAGGGGGACGCCCTGGCCCGGGTTGGTACCCCAGGTGACGAAGGGTTCAAGCTCGTCGGCATTGATGAAGACCTCGCGGTCAAAGGTAGCACCCTCGTCGGTGGGCAGAGTCTTCCAGTATTCGACGGCTGCGTCCCAGTTCTCACCGGTCGGTGCGTGGGGGCGGCCCTTGACGTATTCAAAGGTGGTCTCGTCGGGAGCAACCATGCCGGCGCGGGCACCGGCTTCAATGGACATGTTACAGATGGTCATGCGGCCCTCCATGGAGAGAGCACGGATAGCCGAGCCACGGTATTCCAGCACGTAGCCCTGGCCACCGCCGGTACCGATTTCGGCGATAACAGCCAGGATGATGTCCTTGGCGGTCACGCCGGGCTTGAGAGTGCCCTCAACGTTAATAGCCATGGTCTTGAAGGGGGCCAGGGGCAGGGTCTGGGTAGCCATCACGTGCTCCACCTCAGAGGTACCAATACCGAAGGCCAGGGCGCCGAAAGCGCCGTGGGTTGAGGTGTGGGAGTCACCGCAGACCACGGTCATGCCGGGCATGGTCAGACCCAGCTGGGGGCCCACCACGTGCACAATGCCCTGCTCTTTATCGCCCAGGGAGTGAATACGTACCCCAAATTCCTCAGCATTGCGACGCAGGGTTTCGATCTGGGTGCGGGAGGTCAGGTCAGCGATGGTGGAGAAGATGTTCTCGGTGGGAGTGTTGTGGTCCTCGGTGGCGATGGTGAGATCGAGGCGACGCAGGGGGCGGCCCTCAAGGCGCAGGCCCTCGAAAGCCTGGGGTGAGGTCACTTCGTGGACCAGATGCAGGTCGATGTAGAGCAGGTCGGGCTTGCCGTCTTCGCCGGGCACTACAGTGTGCGCGTCCCAAACCTTCTCTGCCAAGGTTCGCGGGGTATGGTCGGTAATACCAGCCATGTCGTCCTCCAAAAAATTTTCTCGTGATGCTTTAACAAGTGTGACGCGCCGAAGAAAATCTTTCCAATAAATGAACTTGCATATCAGCATATGAGAAGTCATGATAGGTTATACGGACACAATCCTCTTAGCTCTCAATCTTTCACACCCGAAAGGCCCCCACCGCACCATTCACCTGGGCCGCAGCCCGGCCCACGACCACAGGCGAAAGTTACCACCATGCAAGATAACCGCAGCTCAGGCGTCGGCGTCCTCGACAAAGCCGCCCACATTCTTGACTGCCTCGAAGCAGGCCCCGCCACCCTGTCCCAGCTCGTTGAAGCCACCGGGCTTGCCCGCCCCACGGCCCACCGACTGGCTGTTGCCCTCACCCACCATCGCCTGGTAGCCCGCGACGTTCAGGGCCGCTTCATGCTCGGCCCCCGCCTGGGCGAACTATCCAGCGCCGCCGGTGAAGACCGCCTGATTGCAGCCGCAGGCCCCGTGCTCAATAACCTGCGCAATGTCACCGGTGAGTCCTCCCAGGTCTTCCGCCGCCAGGGTGACTGGCGCGTCTGTGTGGCCTCCGCCGAGCGTCCTATCGGCCTGCGCGACACCATCCCGGTCGGCACCCAGCTTTCCATGAAGGCAGGCTCAGCCGCCCAGATTCTTACCGCCTGGGAAGATCACGCCCGCCTAGTCGAGGGCCTGCACAACGCCCGTTTCTCAGCCACCATGCTGGCAGCCGTCCGCCGCCGCGGCTGGGCCCAGTCCGTCGGCGAGCGCGAACGCGGTACCGCATCCGTTTCAGCGCCGGTGCGCTCCCCCTCTGGCAAGGTCATTGCGGCGGTCTCAATCTCGGGCCCCATCGAGCGCCTGACCCGCCAGCCCGGCCGCCTGCACGCCGAAGTAGTGTGCGAGGCTGCTGCTGCGCTGACTGAGGCGCTGCGTAGCTAGAACCTTCTTCGGCAGGGGTTACACAGGCTCGCGCTGGATGGAGCCCAGCAGATTCCGAGCGCGCGAGGAAAATAATCTGCGGGCGGAATAGGCGCAAGCCTGACCCTCACGCCCCGCCTTGCGGCGGATTCCGTTCGCTCTTGTGTGCTCGCGAGCTCGCACCCGCTCACTCCATCGAGCCAACAGCTTCGCTGCGAGCCTGCTTCACCCCTGACTTTTGAATAAGCCCCTTACTAAAATGCTGAAATACAGAAACTCCCCGCTCACCAGTTTCGGTGGGCGGGGAGTTTTTGTTTTATCGGGCCTCGTGCAGGGCCTGGCGGTAGCCCTGGAGGCGGGCTAGTTCGTCCTGCACGGGGGCGGTGACGCAGCGGGCTGCCACATCTGCCAGGTTTGTTTCGAGCTGGCGGCGGATGTTCTTGGCGTAGATGCGGTGCCCCACTGCTGCTAGCCCTCGGCCCAGGGCCGCGGTGAGTATGCCCAGTAAAATGCCGGTGGCTACGAGCAGGGTGGGCACGGGCAGGGGGAAGCCCTCGATGGTGGGCGGGTCGGGCAGCACAATCTGGAAGTAGCCTGCCATTGCCAGGCCGGTGAGCCAGAGCAGGCCCACAAGAGCCGTTGCCAGCCCGACCCACTGCAGGGCATTGAGCAGGTGCCACCACCAGCGCTTCTTCTGGGCGTCGTAGTGCACGGTGGCTGCGGCCCGCTCGATTTCGCCGGGGAGCTGGCCCTCGAAGGTTCTGGCTGCTGCCCTGATGGAGTGGCTCCAGGGCTCTTCCACACCGTCTGAGACGCTCGTGGCGAAGGTGCGCAGGGAGGTTGAGAGGGCCGCTTTCTGGGGAGCTCCTAGCGGTGGCAGGGAGGACTTAGAGATAGGCGCTCCGTCGTGGTCCTTGTGCAGGCCCAGGCGTTTGAGGGGGTCGCGTTTGATTTTGAGTAGCCAGCGGGTTGCAATCCAGCCGGTGGACGAGGCCGCGTGCAGCTTGTAGGAGTCCGCTGCGGCTTTGACCAGGGCTTCTGCACCCGAGGCAGTGTAGAAGTCGTCCTCGAGCCGGGTGGTTGCTGCGGCGGTGATGCCGGCGGGCTCTCCCCCGCCGTCCTGGGCAGCAAGGTCTGAGCGGACGCCCGCCAAATCGGCTTCGAGACGGGCAACCGCGGCGCTCTTGGCGACGGCCACCTGCCCGAGGATCTCTCGGAGGCGGGGTATCTGGTAGCCGGTGCGGGCTGAGACGCCCAGGGGGTCAGCAAGCAGGGTGGAGCTCAGCCCGTCCTGGGCCAGCAGGAGCTTGAGGGAGTCAAGTACTGCCGGGACCTCGGCTTCATCGAGCCTATCCACCTGGTTGAGCACGGCCAGGGTTACTGCCCCGTGGGCGGCCAGGGGCTGGATGAAGTCCTGGTGAATTACGGCGTCGGCATACTTTTGCGGGTCCATGACCCAGACCAGCACGTCCACGCACTCGGCCATTTTTTCAACGATGGCCCGGTTTGAGGCTTCTACCGAGTCGAAGTCGGGTAGGTCGAGCAGGATGAGCCCGCCGCTGGCCTGTTCGGTCTTGCCGGCTCCTACTGAGCGGCGAATCTTGTTCCACATGCCCACGGTGACCGGTACGTCGGCGCGGTTGAGGGCTTCTGCAGCTTGGGCGGGGTCTTCGTCCATGTAGGTACGGTTGGTTACGCCCAGCCAGTCCAGCAGGGGTTCTGCCCCTTCCTTACCCCAGATGGCAGCCTGGGCAGTGGAGGTGGTGGGGCGGCGGGCTGCGCTCTTGGCGATGTCTTTACCGACTACCGCGTTGAAGAGGGTGGACTTGCCCGAGCCGGTGGCCCCGAAGAAACCGATGACGGTGTGTTCGGCGGAGAGCTCCCGGCGGGCTGCTGCCCGGCCCAGGGTTGCGCGGGCGGCTTCGAGGGTTTCGGGGGCTACTCGTCCTTCGCCCAGGTCAAGCGCCTCGGTGAGGGCATCCAGGCGGGTGGCCAGGGCGGTGGTGGCGAAAGCTGTATCTGTGGTGGTCACGGTGGGTACTCTCGCTTACTTGGTCTCGGCAGTGGGTGCGGGGGTAGTTGCGGTGGAGGCGGACGCCAGCTGCTCCCCCGCGCGGGCCAGGATCTGGGCCGCTTCGGTCAGATCGGCAGCTGAGGGGGTTTCGGGATCGCTGCTGCCGCTTGCCTCATCCAGGCGCTGGGTAAAGCGTTCCTGCTGGCTGACAAGGAGCTCTCGCATACGCTCTTCGAGGCGGGTGCGGGCACCGGCTGCCATGCGGCGGACGGCGTCCTCACCAAAAATTGCTTCGAGCAGTTTCTGGCCCACTACGCCCGAGCCGCCGGCGATACCCACTTCTAGGCCGGTGAGGCCGCCGGTCATGGAGAAGACCGCCACCATCAGAATCACGGCGGTGACGTTTACGCCCAGCGACATGAAACGGGCCCGCTGGCGTTTACCGGCGCCTTCGGCAGCGATGATGTCCATGACGTCCTGCTGCCAGGCTCGGATTGACTCGGCGACCTCTTCGGAGAAGTTCTCGCCCAGGGCTGCCAGGTCGTCCCCGGCCAGAAGGGCGCGCCCGGCTCGGTCTTCGAGCCAGCGGCGCTGGGCGGTTTCGGCAGCGGCAGCAGCCTCTTCCATAATGACCGAGTGGAGGCCAACTTCAAGGGCCTGTTCCACCTCTACGGCGCGGGTAGGCGGGGTGCCTCTGAAGAAGCCGGCGACGCGGTCGCGCACCTTGCCGATAGTGGTTTCTACCTGGCGGAAGAATTCACCGGTACCCACAAAGTCCTGCCAGCGGGTCAGCACCTCGCCACGGAGCATCTGCCCGTCCTGGGTGGCCTCGTTCAGGTTGGCCAGGGCTCGCTCAAAGGCTGAGGTGACGTCCGCACGCAGGCGGGCTTCGGCGTCCTGCTGTTCACCGGCAGCCTGGGCGAGAATAGCTGCCTGCTGCCCTACCGCCCGCACCGCGCCTTCTAGGGTGCGGCGGGCGATATCGGAGCGGGCATCCACGTCAGCACCCAGGGAGCGCAGCCAGAAAATCAGGGGGGTGAGGGCGACGGAAGGCAGCAGGCCGCGTTCGTCGCGTTCCTGCTCGGTCACAGAGTGAATCAGGGCGGGAGTGATGCCCGCTTCGGTCAGCATGCGGGTGAGGTCGGCTTCAATTTCATCCTCGGCGCCCTCGGGTACACGGTTGAGCACCACGGCGATGGTGATATCGCGGGCAGCGGCCTGGCGCAGAATCTCCCAGGGCACGGCGTCGGCGTAGCGGTTAGCGGTGGTGACAAACAGCCAGAGGTCGGCAGCGCGCAAGAGCTGCTGGGCCAGGCGGCGGTTCTCGTCTGAGACCGAATCAAAGTCGGGGGCGTCAATCAGGGCGATCCCGGCGGGCAGGGAATCAACTGGTACGGTGACCAGCTCGTCCTGGCCTTTGTGGGGGTTAGCGCCGGGCAGGGCTTCGCCGGGGGCTACCGGCACTCGCACCAGGTGGGGCAACATGCGCTCGGGGGTGAAGGCGTCCGCATCTTCAGGGCGGTGCAGAAGGACGGGCTGGCGGGTGGTGGGTCGGATCGCGCCGGAGCGGGTGACGGGCTCCCCCATCAGGGTGTTCACCAGGGTGGACTTGCCGGCGCCGGTAGAGCCACCCACCACGACGGTCAGCGGGGCATCGAGGGTAGCCAGCTTAGGCAGGATGTAGTCATCGAGCTGGGTGACGGCGGTACGCGCCTCCTTGCGCGCTGCGTCGGCTGAGCCGGTGACCAGGGGGAAGGACGCCGCAGCGAGGGTATTGCGGGCATCGCGAACTGCGGTGAGAGCGGGAGTGATTGATTCGTTGTGCACGTACCCTATTCTCGCATGTTTAGCGAAGCACGCGGGGCTTGGCAGTCAATGACGCTGTGGGCAAAAGAAAAGCTCTACATCCTAGTGGATGTGGAGCTTTTGCCTGTGACCCCAACCGGATTTGAACCGGTGTTGCCGCCGTGAGAGGGCGGAGTACTAGGCCGCTATACGATGGGGCCGAAACTCTTTCGAGCTGCTGCCGTTTCCGGCAACAGATAAAACTATACACACACCGTTTGCCTGTACGCAAGCTGGAAGGGTGTAATCTGTGCCATTTCTAAGAACACAGGCGCACGGGGCACATGTGGCGCCTACCGCCATATGTGGCGATGGTGCTGCCACATTTGGCGGCCATCGCAACATGTTGCATTCAGACACACGAAAAATCCCCCGCTTCGAACGAAGCGAGGGATTTTAGCCTGTGACCCCAACCGGATTTGAACCGGTGTTGCCGCCGTGAGAGGGCGGAGTACTAGGCCGCTATACGATGGGGCCGCAACATCTTGAAACAAGATGTTCGCTGGGATACCAGGACTCGAACCTAGAATGACGGTACCAGAAACCGTAGTGTTGCCAATTACACCATATCCCATTATTATTTGCTCCGGCTTGTTTTCCTTTCGGAATTCATCGCCGCAACGAGTAATAACTCTATACGAGCTTTTGAGGGCGTGCAACTCGAAATCTATAGATCTGGCTCACATTCAAGTAGTTCACCCCGTGTTTGCCCTTATTTCTAGCGGTTTTTGGCCCCAAAATTTTTGTAAAAATTCCTGAAAAAGCTGCTACGGGCGTCCTACTTCCCCACTTTTCCATCTTCCTAGGTCTTATAAAAAACACCACCCCGCTCCCCCACTACGCGGGGTCACGGGGCGGTGCGTGAGCTAAACCTCGAAATTTTTTAGGCCAGCGAAGCGCGGAGCTTCTTCAGGCGGGCAAGAGAGGAATCCTTGCCCAGAATCTCCATGGACTCGAAGAGCGGCGGTGAGATGCGCTGGCCGCTCATGGCGGTGCGCACCGGGCCGAAGGCCAGGCGGGGCTTGATCTCAAGGCCATCGACAATAGCTTCGCGCAGGGCCGCTTCGATGGTGGCAGCGGTGAAATCAGTCAGGCCCTCAACGGCGGTGATAGCCGCATCGAGAACTGCCGGTGCTGACTCCTTAAGCTGCTTGGCGGCGTCCTCAGCAACCTCGATGTTCTCATCGGCGGTGAAGAGGAAGCCCAGCAGGCCGGGAGCCTCACCCAGAAGCTGCATGCGCTCCTGAACCAGAGGGGCTGCCTCGGTCAGAATGGCCTGCTCACGCTCGGTCAGGTTCTCGAAGCTCTCAGCGGAGACCAACTGAGCCTTGTGCAGGAAGGGAACCAGGCGGTTGCGGAAGTCCTCTGCCTGAAGCAGGCGGATGTGGGTGCCGTTGATGGCCTCTGCCTTCTTGACGTCAAAGCGGGCGGGGTTAGCCAGAACGTCCTTGATGTCGAAGGCAGCAACCATCTGATCCATGGTGAAGATGTCTTCATCGTGGGAGAGGGACCAGCCCAGCAGGGAGAGGTAGTTAAGCAGGCCTTCCTTGATGAAACCGGCATCCAGCAGGTTGTAGAGGCTGGACTCGGGGTCACGCTTGGAAAGCTTCTTGTTGCCCTGGCCCATGACGTAGGGCAGGTGGCCGAATTCGGGGATGAAGCTGGTGACGCCAACCTCAACCAAGGCCCGGTAGAGGGCAATCTGGCGGGGGGTTGATGACAGCAGGTCCTCGCCACGCAGCACGTGGGTGATGCCCATGAGGGCGTCGTCGACGGGGTTGACCAGGGTGTAGAGGGGCTTGCCGTTGGCACGGACGACCACGAAGTCGGGTACAGAACCGGCCTTGAAGGTGATGTCACCGCGCACCAGGTCGTGGAAGGTGATGTCTTCATCGGGCATGCGCAGGCGCAGCACGGGGGTGCGGCCTTCGGCGCGGTAGGCGGCCTTCTGCTCCTCGGTCAGGTCACGGTCGAAGTTGTCGTAGCCCAGCTTGGGGTCTTCGCCCTTAGCCTTGTGGCGCTCTTCAACCTCTTCGGGGGTTGAGAAGTCTTCGTAGATGAAGCCGCCGGCCTTGAGCTTTTCTACCACGTCAGCGTAGATATCCATACGCTCTGACTGGCGGTAGGGGGCATGGGGGCCGCCGATGCCGACGCCCTCGTCCCAGTTGATGCCCAGCCACTGCAGGGATTCGAGCACCTGGTTGAAGGACTCTTCGGAGTCGCGGGCGGCGTCGGTGTCTTCGATACGGAAGACCATGGTGCCGCCGGTGTGCTTGGCGTAGGCCCAGTTGAAGAGGGCGGTTCGCACCATACCCACGTGCGGGGTGCCGGTGGGTGAGGGGCAGAAGCGGACGCGGGTCTCGCTGGGGTCGTTGAGTTTCAGAGCGTAATCACTCATGGATGCGGGCACATCCCTTTCTAGTTGAAAGCTGTTCGTAGGTTCTAGTTTACTCGGCGCGGACGGTGTTGATGAGGGAGCCGATACCCTCAACCTCAATCTCGACCTCGTTACCTGCGCTCAGGCGTCCTACCCCTGCGGGGGTGCCGGTGAGAATCACGTCGCCGGGCAGCAGGGTGAAGTATTCGCTGGCGGCGGCGACGAGTTCGGCGACGGAGAAGACCATGTCGGCGGTGGTGCCGTCCTGTTTGAGGTCGCCGTCAACCCAGGTTTGGATGGTGAGGTCGTCGGTGTCCAGGTCGGTTTCGATCCAGGGGCCGAGGGGGCAGGCGCCGTCGAAGCCCTTGGCGCGGGCCCACTGGATGTCGGTTTTTTGGGCGTCGCGGGCGGTCAGGTCGTTGGCGACGGTGAAGCCGTAGATGACTTCGGGCACGCGGTCCAGGGGTACGGACTTGGCGATGCGGCCGATGACGACGGCGAGCTCACCTTCGAAGGAGACGTTATCTGACCATTCGGGCAGGGCGATGGGGTCGCCGGGGCCAATCACGCTGGTGTTGGGCTTGAAGAAGAACTGGGGGGTGGTGGGGGTTTCGTTGCCCAGTTCGGACGCGTGGTCGCGCCAGTTGCGGGCCACACCAATGACCTTGGAGCGGGGAATGATGGGGGCCAGCAGGCGGACGTCGGCGATAGGGTATCGCTTATCGGTGGGGTTGATGCCGGTGTAGAAAGGGTCGCCGGAGAGAACGGTGATGGTCTCTTCCCCGGGCTCACCTTCAACCAGGCCAAAGTGCAGGGTATCGTCTACGGTAAATCGGGCAATGCGCATGGTTCTAGACTACCGGACTTGAGCACAAGGTTACTCGCTTTTCAGTAGGGACCAGATTTCTCTCAAATTCCTTCATCTCAATACATACAGCCGTCACTTTTCTGGTCCATTCGCAAAAAGCAGCAGCACTAGCTGAATTTCAGAAGTCGTTGACAACGTCCACCTTGCTCCCCTACAGTAATCACCAGTTCTTGTTCCCTACGGAAGGCTCCCCAGTGGATTTTTCAGCGGCTCTCTAGACCACGCTGAAACCCCTCACCGCGGTTTTCAGCACCTCACCTCTTTGACGCTGAATGGATCGCACCCTCATGCCTATTTCCGTATCTGAACCCCACCTTTCTTTTAACAGCCTCAGCCTGACCTGGCCCGACGGCACCCCTTGTTTTGAAAACCTCACCGGCGCTATCAGTGCCCCGGTTACAGCTCTCATTGGCGATAACGGCTCCGGCAAATCAACCCTGCTCAAGCTTCTAGCTGGCACGCTAGAACCAACGAGTGGCAGTATCAGCCGACCCGGTACCGTCGCCTACCTGCCCCAGGATTTAGGGCTCACCCCGCAGACAACCATTGCCGACCTCTTCGCTATCACCGACGTCCTCGACGCCCTCACCGCGCTAGAAACCGGCGACTACTCCGAAGAGCTCTACGACCGGATCGGTGATAACTGGGATGCCGCTGAGCAAGCCCAGGCTGCCCTGTCCGCGTCCGGCTTCTCTCCCGCCCTAGCCGCTACCGACGCCCGGGCCCTCATGCGGCGCACCGTCGGCACGCTCTCAGGTGGCGAGGCCGTCACCGCAGCCCTCACCGCATTGGTTGCCTCATGCCCCGGCGTCCTGCTGCTCGATGAACCCACCAACAACCTCGACGCCGACGCCCGCGCCACCCTCTACCGGCTCCTAAACAGTCTGCCTTGCCCCGTGCTCGTGGTCAGTCACGACCGTGACCTGCTCGAGCGGGTCGATGAAGTGCTGGAACTCAGGCAGGGGGCCCTGCGCTTTTTCACCGGTAACTACAGCGCCTACCGGCAGGCCATCGACAGCGAGCAGGACGCTGCCGCCCGCCACCTGCGCGAGGCCAAGCAGGTTGAGCGGCAGGAAAACCGGGAGCGTATCGAGGCTGAAACCAAGCTGGCCCGCGCAGCCCGGGCTGGGGCGACCGCCCAGGCTAACCGGCGGGGCTCGCGTATGTCGATGGGGCTGGCGGCTTCCTCAGCCCAGCGGTCAGCCGCTAAGGTTCGGCAGACCCACCAGGGCAGACTTGACGCTGCTACTGCAACCCGGAAGGCCCGGGAACGGGATATCCGCGAGGACCAGGCCATCTATCTTGACCTGCCCGGCACCCGGGTGCCAGCAGGTAAGCGGGTGCTGGAGCTAACCCTGCGACAGGGTACCGGTGCGGACGCCAGCCCCCACCAGGGTGAGCAGGAGCAGGCGGATGACGGGGCGGCGGCTACTACTCCCCTGCCTGAGCGGCTGATTGTCCAGGGCCCAGAGCGCCTGCGGCTAGCCGGAGCTAACGGGTCAGGTAAGAGCACCCTTCTGAGGGCAATTATGGGTGAGGTCCAGGCAGCCGACACTGCCCACTACACCTGCGACTACCGGGTAGCGAACACCGGCTACCTGCCCCAACGGCTGGCCCTCCCCCAGGACCAAAGTATGCTGCAGCTGGTCATGGCAGCCAACCCGACGCTGACCGAACAGCAGGTGCGCGACGACCTAGCCCGGCTGCTGTTCCGCCGGGAACGGGTGCACCTGCCCGTGGGAGTACTCTCCGGCGGTGAGCGATTCCGCGTGGCCCTAGCAACCGTCCTCTTGGCCAGCCCGGCACCCCAGCTGCTGATTCTCGATGAACCCACCAACAACCTCGATATGGCCTCGGTGGACTGGCTGGTCCAGGCGCTAGCCTCCTATGAGGGTGCCCTGCTGGTGGTTAGCCACGACGAAGCCTTCTGTGCGCAACTGGGCCTGACGGGCGTCCTGACCTTGCCCTAGAACAACTAGAAAAGACCATTTAAATCAGAAAAACCCACCTAGTTGGTGGGTTTTTCTGATTTAGGTGGTACCTACCAGAAGAAAGACTAGACCAGCTTCACGTTCCAGCCCAGGCGGTCCTCGACCTTACCGGTCTGAATGCCTACCAGCTCTTCGCGTAGGGCCATGGTGACCTCGCCGCCGTCCGCGCCAGAAGCCGAGGGGATCTCAAAGTCAGCGGCCTTGAGCTTACCCACGGGGGTAATGACGGCAGCGGTACCGCAGGCAAAAACCTCGGTGATCTCGCCAGAAGCTACGCCCTCGCGCCACTCGCTCAGGGTAATCTTGCGTTCCTCAACAGTGTGGCCGCGGTCCTCAGCCAGCTTGATGATGGACTTACGGGTCACACCGCGCAGAATCGTGCCGGTCAGCTCAGGGGTGACGATGCGTCCGTCCTTGTAGACGAAGAAAACGTTCATGCCGCCCAGCTCTTCAATGGCGTCATCGCGGTTGGGGTCCTTGAAGATAACCTGCTTGCAGCCCTGGGCCTCGCCCTCCAGCTGGGCGGCCAGAGAAGCCGCGTAGTTGCCGCCGCACTTAGCCTCGCCGGTGCCGCCCACACCAGCGCGGGCGTAGGTGGTCGAAAGCCAGATATCGACAGGCTTGGGGGTGCCGAAGTAGTTACCGGCGGGGGACGCAATGATGAAGAAGGAAACCTCGTGTGCCGGGCGAATACCCAAGAAAGCCTCGGTAGCAATCATGAAGGGGCGCAGGTAGAGAGATTCGCCCTCACCGGAGGGAACCCAGTCAGCGTCGATAGTCACCAGCTGGCGAATCGCCTCAACGAAGAGTTCTTCGGGCAGGTTAGGCAGCACCAGGCGGTCAGCTGACTTGTTCAGTCGAGAAGCGTTCTCTTCGGGGCGGAAGGTGGTGATGGATCCGTCCGCCTGGCGGTAGGCCTTGATACCCTCGAAGATTTCCTGGCCGTAGTGGAAGACGGACGCCGCAGGGTCCAGGCTCAGGGGGCCGTAGGGCAGAACCTGGGCGTTGGTCCATTCGCCGCCGTCGGTGTGGGTGCCGCGCCAGTCGATGCGCACCATGTGGTCGGTGAAGAAGTTGCCGAAGCCGGGGTTGGCGAGAATTTCGGCGCGGCGTTCATCGCTGGCGGGGTTGGGGTTGCGGTTGATGGTGAATTCGAATGACATGCTCATCCTTCAAACGGTGTCGTGGGGTCTGTATTCTAGGGTACCCCAGTGGCTTGTGCTCTGTTAGCTAGCTTACGCAAGACCCCACCGGGTTTCGGTGGGGTGCTGGCGTTTTAGTGGAGCTGGGCGAGGATTGCATCGCCTATTTCGTCGGTGGCGCGGGTTGCGCCGGGGTTGGCTGCGAGGTCTGCTTCTACTGCCTGTTCGATGCGGGCGGCACTGGTCTCGTGACCCAGGTGGCGCAGGAGCATGGCAGCGGCCAGGACGGTTGCGGTCGGGTTAGCCTTGTTCTGCCCGGCGATGTCGGGGGCTGAGCCGTGCACGGGTTCGAACATGGAGGGGTAGGTGCCATCGGCGTTGATGTTGCCGCAGGCTGCGTAGCCGATACCGCCGGTGATAGCCCCGGCCTGGTCGGTAAGGATGTCGCCGAAGAGGTTATCGGTGACGATCACGTCAAAGCGGGCGGGATCGGTGGTGAAGAAGATGGTGGCTGCGTCGATGTGCAGGTAGTCGGTGGTGACCTGGGGGTATTCTTCGGCGACCTTGTTGAAGATGCGGTTGTAGAGGGCACCGGCGTTGACCAGCACGTTGGTCTTGTGAATCAGGGTCAGCTTTTTCTTCTCGCGGCTAGCTGCCAGCTCGAAGGCGTAGCGCACCAGGCGCTCGATGCCGTAGGCGGTGTTGACCGAGACTTCGGTGGCGATTTCGGCGTCGGTTCCAGCGCGGAGCACACCGCCGTTACCGGCGTAGGGACCTTCGGTACCTTCACGGACAACTACAAAGTCAATATCGCCGGGGTTGGTCAGGGGTGAGACAGCGCCGGGAAAGAGGCGGGAGGGGCGCAGGTTGATGTAGTGGTCGAAGGAGAAACGCAGGTTGAGCAGGATTTCTCGTTCAATCAGGCCGCTGGGCACGGCGGACGAGCGTGGGTCGGCTCCCACTGCGCCGAAGAGGATGGCGTCGTGCTGGGCAAGCTTGGTTTTGGTCTCTTCGGTGAGGGTCTGACCGGTTGCGAGCCAGTGTTCTGCACCGAGGGGGTATTCGGTGGAGGTGACTGTGATGTTGTCGAGTTCGGCGGCGCGGGTGAGGACGCGGTGGGCTTGGGCTACTACTTCGGGGCCGATGCCGTCGCCGGGGATGACGGCCAGGTTGATGGAGCTGTTTTCAGTCATGGTTTAAGGCTAGTCCTGCGAGCGCAGCTTTGCCCATATTTTGACTGGTGGTTTCATATATTGATCTAGGGTGTGAGGTGGTCGGTAGCTGGTAGGGACGCTACCGGCTTATTGCCTGTGGGGGCTACTTCTAGGGTGGTGAGCCTGACGCCTGCTAGATGGGCGAGGACGAGCGCTTCCCCGTCCTGGGTACCTGCGGATAGGTAGGTGCGGGGTAGGCCCTGGTCGATGGGCTCGCCCGGGTACAGAAGGTTGTAGGTGAGGCAGGTGCCGCAGTCGCAGGCCTGCTCTATCTGTGCTTCTTCAAGGGCAGTAATTGCTGCCTCACGTTCTGCTGTATTCGGTTCGCGGTCGCTTGGGGTGTGGGGCTTGGCCAGGCGCAATACCGCCGCAAAGAACTCTTTTTCTTGTTCCATAACCACACTATAAAACAAAACGTTAGAAGAGCGTGTCATGACTACCTGTGCGGGTTAGGACGAGAAGAAGCTCGTCTCGTTCCACCTTATAAATCAGCAGCCAGTCCCCTTCAATGTGTAGTTCTCGATAACCCTTCCAGTTCCCCTTGAGTGCATGATCCTTGTATTTAGTGGAGAGCAGGTCGCGATCTTCAGCTAAAAGTGCTTCAACAGCCTTGGCTAGCTTTTCGGGCTTGTAGTGCTTTCGAAAGAGTGCTTTGGCATCTCTTTTGAACTGGCTGGTTCGGTGGATTCTAGTCAGCATCGGTCAAATCAGCCATGAGAGCCTCAACCGATGTGAAGGTTTTCCCGTGCCGCTGCTCAGCTTCCTGGCGCGCTCGTACATTGAGAGGGTTCTCGCGGTGCGGAGTAAAAGGTAGACCGTTATCAACGAGCGACTGCTTAAGGAACATATTCAGTGCAGTGCTGAGGTCAAGGCCGAGGTCACTGTAGAGTTTTCGTACCTCTTCTTTTGTGGCGCTATCGGTGCGGAAGGAAATTGTTGCATCAGTCATGAGTGCTCCTGTTATTACAGTGTCATTACAGTTGCACCCTACTCGCGTGAATCTATCTTTTCAAGACTTTTACCGAGAAACTCATGCGTTCAAGCATCCCAGTAACAAGAAACCACATGCCCTGTCACCAGCCCCAGAATTCAGCTGGGGAGTAACCAGGCATGTGGTTCTATAGGTGGTGAGAACGGTTAGACGTTCTTCTCAATCAGCTCCTTGACAGCCTCAACGTCGTTGGGCAGGTCAATCACGTGGCGGTCGGCGTCCATGATGCCGACAAAACGCTCTGGGATGGCAGGCTCAGCGCCGGTGGCTTCGAGGATGGTTTCAGCGAATTTAACCGGCAGGGCGGTTTCTAGGCAGATGATGGGGGTATTAACCTTCTCTGCCCAGTCGCGGGCTACCTTGACGCCGTCCGCGGTGTGGGGGTCAAGCAGCACACCCAGGCGCTCGTGGGCATCGCGGATGGTGGCGATGCGGTCGGCGTGGGTTGAACGGCCAGAGGCAAAACCGTAGCGCTCAGCAGCTTCGGCGAAGGCCGGGTCATCGGTCAGGGAGAATCCGCCCTGGCGCACCTTGAGGCCAAAGAGGTCAGCGGTCCGCTCGGCGTCACGGCCCAGCAAGTCAAAGACAAAGCGCTCAAAGTTTGAGGCCCGGGAGATATCCATGGAAGGGCTGGAAGTCTCGTAGGTATCAGCCGAAGAACGCACCCGGTAGTCGCCGGTGCGGAAGAATTCATCCAGCACGTCGTTCTCGTTGGTGGCCACAATCAGGCGGTCGATGGGCAGACCCATCTGGCGGGCGATGTGGCCGGCGCAGATATCACCGAAGTTACCGGTGGGCACACAGAAGGACACCTTCTGGTCATTGCTTTCGGTCGCGCGAATCCAGGAGGAAACGTAGTAGACGATCTGAGCCATCAGGCGGGCCCAGTTGATGGAGTTGACCGCGCCAATGCGCTTCTCAGCCTTAAAGGTGGCGTCAGCAGAAATAGCCTTGACCACATCCTGGCAGTCGTCAAAGACGCCGTCGAGGGCAACGTTGAAGATGTTTTCATCATCCAGGCCGAACATCTGGGCCTGCTGGAAGGGGGTCATGCGGCCAGCCGGGGTGAGCATGAAGACCTTGATACCGGGGCGGCCGCGCATGGCGTACTCGGCAGATGAACCGGTGTCACCCGAGGTTGCACCCACGATATTGAGGGTCTCGCCCCGGCGGCCCAGTTCGTACTCAAAGAGTTCACCCAGCAGCTGCATAGCCATGTCCTTGAAGGCAGCGGTGGGGCCTTCTGATAGGTGGCCGATCAAAATACCGGGTTCCAGTTCAGTGACAGGCACAATTTCTTCGGAGGCAAACTTGGGGTAGGAGTAAGCCCGGGCAGTCATGGCCTTGATATCGTCGGCAGGGATGTCGTCGATGAAGAGCTGCAGCACCTCAGCTGCCAGCGCCGCGTACCCTTCTTCTGCCAGAACGGTTCGCCAGCGGGTGAGGGTGGCCTCGTCAAGAGCAGGGTAGGTTTCGGGTAAGTAGAGACCGCCGTCGGGGGCTAGGCCACCGAGCAGGATGTCGGTGAAGCGGGCGGGAGTCTTGGATGCGTCGCGGGTTGAGATGTACTGCATGGGTATAAGCCTACCGAAACTGCCCGGCCGGTGGCGCTATGCGCTCATACTGCGGTATGAATTTAGGGTGCGGACGCCCGCCGTCACCTTATCGGGGTGGGTGTGGCTTTTAGACTTAGGAGGGTGGATACCCTACAGATAGAACTGGCTACTACCCAGCGCCGGAAGAAGCTGGTCAATGCGATCGCTGTTGCCCTGGGGCAGATACTGACCCTGCTGATAACTCTTGCCTTTGGTCTTTCCATGGTGGAGGGCACCTGGGCACTGATCTACATCGTTGCTTGGCTTGTTGCTACGTCCAGTCTCTACTTCCGGTATTCCCGTCCGGTCCTGGTCTTGGTTCTGGTGGTGGTATCGCTGCTGGTTACTATTCCTGCTCAGTACCCTGCGGTGGGCTCCTGGTGGGCAGCCCCGGTGATGGTCTACCATCTAGTGCGCTATTTTTCGCGCCCAGTCCGTATTGGTACTTTTCTTGCGGCTCTGCTTGCTTCGCTCGTTGGCGGCTTTGTTTTTGCTCGTGCCTTTTTGGTCTATGATTTCACAGCTTTTGAGTTCTACGTTACCGCTCTGACCGCCGCTTTTATCTGTGCGGCTATCGTTACCATTGCCTGGTTCTTTGGGGATTCCCGGCGGCTGCGCGAGAACCGCCACCGGGCACTTATTGAGCGCAACCGCCAGCTGGAACATGAGCGGGAACAGGAACGGGCACTCGCAGCCCTGGACGAGCGGGCTCGCATCGCCAGGGAGATGCACGATATCGTGGCGCATTCGCTCTCCGTCATCATTGCCCAGGCGGACGGCGCCCGCTACGCAGCGACCGCCCAGCAGGCTGGGAGTGGGGCGGGGGCGTCCGCTCACAATGAGGCCGTGGAGCTAGCTGCCCTAGGTACGATTTCTGAGGCGGCGCGGTCCTCCTTACAGCAGATGCGCACCCTACTGGGGGTGCTACGCACGGACGAGGGCACCACCGTTGAGCCCCTGCCCGCCCTGCACAATGTTCCCCAGCTCATTGAACAAACCCAAAAGCTGGGCATACCGGTGAAGTTCAGTACGGTCTCAGGGGTTGAAGAGAAACTCCCGCAGGGAGCGGATTTGACCATTTACCGTATCGTTCAAGAGGCTCTCACCAACGTAGCCAAGCATTGCCCGGGTACGCCCCTCGTCACCGTCACCATCAGCGAGGGCAAGCAGACCCTGGATATTGACATCACCAATCTGCCCCAGACAGAGCCCAGCTCGCCCCTGCCCGGTACCCGCCGAGGCCTCTTAGGTATGCGCGAGCGCGTTGATATGTATAAGGGAACGCTGCACTACGGCCGCCTAGCCGATGGGTCTTTTAGGGTCTTTGCCCAAATCCCTTTCGTGCCCTAAAGACACCATCACTAAAGCCAGCCCCAACGATGACCAGGAACGATAGAGTAAAACCGTGATTAGAGTTCTTCTTGTAGATGACCAGCAGCTTGTGCGGTCTGGCCTAGCTATGCTGATTGGGTCGCAGGCCGATATGCAGGTAGTAGCTCAGGCAGGGGACGGCCAGCAGGCTATCGAGCAGGTCGCCGCGTGCCAGGCCCAGGGACAGGGGCCGGACGTCGTGCTCATGGACGTCCGTATGCCTGTGCTCGACGGCATTGAAGCCACCGGCGCTATCATCGCAGCCCACCCCGAGGTCAAGGTCGTCATGCTGACCACCTTCGACATCGACGACTACGTGTACGCGGCCGTCCAGCGCGGAGCCAGCGGCTTCCTACTCAAGGACGCCCCACCCGAGGAGCTTCTGGGTGCCATCAGGACGGTGCAGCGCGGGGATGCCGTCATCGCCCCCAGTGCCACCAAGCGGCTTCTAGAACAGATGATCCCCCACCTGGCAGGTGGAGCCTCACCCCAGCGGACGCCCCAGAAACACGCCGATAAAATTGCCAGCCTCACCAACCGCGAACGCGAACTGTTCCTGCTCATTGCCCAGGGGCTGTCGAACGGGGAGATGGCCCAGCTGCTCTTCGTGTCTGAGGCGACCGTCAAAACCCACGTCTCGCACATTTTGGCTAAGCTCGAAGCCCGCGACCGGGTGCAGGCAGTGATTATCGCCTACGAGGCGGGGCTGGTTTAACCCTGGAGAGGTTTTCATACCTAGGTATGAGGCCCAGCTCTTTCCAATCACTCCCCGGTGCGATGTGCCCCGTCCCACTGCCTTGCCATACTGGGTATATGAGCACCTCACACACTATTCCTATCGCTGTTTCTGCCCGGAATCTTTCTAAAACCTACGCGGGTGAGTCCCCCGTGCACGCACTGCGCAACATTTCCATTGCTTTTGAGCGGGGCAAGTTCACGGCCATCATGGGCCCCTCTGGCTCCGGCAAGTCAACCCTGCTGCACACGCTGGCAACTCTCGATGCCCCCGACCCCGGGGAACAGACGTCCGTACAGGTCAAGGGCGTGGAGCTGACGGGGCTCAAGGATGCCGCCCTAGCTGAGTTCCGGGCCCGTAATATCGGCTTTATTTTTCAGGCCTTCAACCTGATCCCCACGCTCACAGCAGCCCAGAATATGGAACTGCCCCTGGGCCTGGCCAAGATGGCGGTTGATACCATCTGGCGCGATGAGCTGGTACGCACCCTGGGCCTTGAAGACCGCCTCAAGCACCTGCCCTCCCAGCTCTCCGGTGGGCAACAGCAGCGGGTGGCTATCGCCCGGGCCCTGCTCCCGCGCCCGGCCGTCATTTTTGCGGACGAACCCACCGGCGCCCTCGACTCGGCGACCAGCACCGAGGTGCTGGGGCTCCTACAGCAGGCCAGCCGGGAACAGGGGCAGACCATTTTGATGGTGACCCATGATCCGCTCGCGGCCTCTTACGCTGATCGGGTGCTCTTGCTCAAGGACGGCCAGCTAGCCGGCGGTCTCGAAGCTCCCACCCAGACCAGTGTGCTCTCAGCCCTGGCAAGGCTAGGTGATTAAGATGGCTACCACCCTAAGTACCGTCGCTTTCTCCAACCTGGGCAAGCACCGCCTGCGCTTTGCCCTCACCTCTATCGGTATCGCGATTTCAGCCTTCTTTCTCACCTCTGTGCTACTGATCAATACCTCCTTCTATGACGAGGTGAGGCAGGCAGCAGGCCAGAAGTACTCCACCTCCGATGCCGTTGTTGAAACCACCAACAAATTCACTCAAGGGGACGCCACCGACTTCCTTCTCAGCAAGGAGCAGGCCGACCGGGTAATGAGTCTTCCCGCAGTTGAATCTGCCTGGGCAGTGGCCGCTACCTACTCCGTTATCCATACACCAGCTGAAAGAGAGAAGGCAGAGAGCACCTACAGCATCGTTCAAGCCGATATGCCAACCGAGGCCTTCTTCCCCTATCCCCTGAAAGAGGGCAGCCTACCGGCGTCCGCCCATCAGATAGTGATTACCGACCGGGCAGCAGAAGCTCTCGCAGTAGGGGTGGGCGGAGCGGTCGTCCTCGATGATCTTTCTACCGTAACCGAGCAAACCGACCTGGCAGAGCCCCTCCCCCAGGCGGCCTACACCGTCACCGGTATCTACGAACGCCCCACAGGCTACAGAGCGGGACCAGATATGGTCTTTACACCGGGTAACGGTGTAGCAAACTACATCGAACGCAGCCGCGCCTATTGGGGTAACACCCCCGACGGCATCTACGAGCAGGTTCTTCTGAAGCTCAAAGACCCCGCCTCTACGTCTTTAGTGGAGCTCAAGCAGGCTCTTGCCAACTCCCCCACCCTTACCGTCTCGTCGGTTGAGGAACAGATTAGAAACGATGTCGGCAAGGATGTGGGCAGCTACACCGCCCTGCTCTCTATTCTTTTCGGCTTTGGGGCTCTCTCGCTCCTTATGAGCTCCTTCATCATCGCCAGCACCTACAAGGTGCATGCGGCAGCCCGCTCCCGTGAACTGGCTCTGCTTCGTACCCTGGGCGCTACCCGCCTAGCGGTGGTGCGCATGCTCCTGGTTGAGGCAGCGGCTCTCGGCGCGCTCTCCTCCCTCGCAGGTATCATCACCGCCTACCTTGCCGCTCTAGTTTTCAACGAAAGTGGCCGCATCACCTTTAACCCGCTAGCGGGTGCTCTCGCCATGCTGGTCTGCACGCTCGTTACCCTCGCCGCCGTGCTCAAGCCGGTCTGGGCGACCCGCGCCATACCGCCGGTGGCGGCGCTCAACGGCTACCAGGAGCTTCCGAACGCTCCCCGCACCAGGCACACCTGGGCTTATATCGGCCTCTGTCTTGTACTCACCCTGGCTACAGCAGCCTGCGCCTTAGCCGGGCTTCAGGAGAGCCATGCGGGTCTCATCATGCTGGCTACGGTTCTGGCCGCCCTTACCTTCGTGGTGGCAGCTCCCCTGCTCTTCGCACCGGGCCTCGCCCTGCTCCGGGTCTTTGCCCGCCCCTACTCCACCGCGGCCCTGGCCCACAGCAATATCGCCCAATCGCGGGCGTCCGCCTCAGTGACCGTGCGTATGGTCTTTATCTGCGCCGCCTTCGTCAGCGCAGCCCTCACCGGTTATTCCACCATGCAGCAGAGCTTCATGGCAGAACTAGACCGTAACTACCCCTACGACGTTGAAGCTGTACTTGCCGAACCAGACGTCGCTCGCCTGCAGGAGATACAGCGCCAGGTTTCCCAGCTCGACGGTGTGGACGCTGCCCTTGTGGCCCTGCCCCAGGGTAGTGTGGTGACCTCGTCCGATAGCTGGTTCAGTACAACGGTCTACTCCGTAGACCCCGAAACCCTCACCCGCCTACACGGTGAGCAGACCGGCCAGAAACTGACCGAGCAGACGGTGCTGCTGAGCCAGGCCTATGCAGATTCCTTCGGGTTTCAGGAGGGCCAGCAGCTCTACATCGAAGGAACCCGTGACGCTGTAGAACTCACCGTTAGCATCACCCCTGATACGCTGCGCGGCTTCCTCATCACCACGCAGAATGGCAACATCATCAGCGGCACAGACCTGGTAGACCCCACCGGAGAGAACACCGAAGCAGGCCTGCTCCAGGCTAATTTTGACCCCGGTATCAGCTGGGGCGACCACTTCTCGGTGCTCAACCCCATCGCCGAAATCACCGGCCTCGACGCGGGTGAACTTTCGGGCGTAGTCACCGAAAAAGCCCGCTTGCAGGGTGATATGCGCTCAGTTCTCTGGGGCGTTCTGGGGCTTCTATCGGCCTCACTGCTGGTCTCACTCGTGGGACTTGCCAACACCCAGCTACTGAGCACCCAGCAGCGGCGCAGGTCCTACGCCCTACTTCGTATCAACGGCCTCTCCAGCCGTCGATTGCAGGCTGCTGTCAGCTACGAAACCCTGCTACTGGCTGTCTTCTCCCTCATCTGGGGTGCTGGAGCCGGCCTTATCACAGCCTTGCTCCTGCTGCAGGTTTTTGCTGTCAACAATTTCAACCTGGTCTACAGCGTGCAGGCCTGGCACTACCTAGCGGTTATCGCAGGCGGCCTTGCCCTGGCCTGGGCCACGGTCTTTTTCCCGGCCAGGTCAGCCTCCCATATACCGCCGGTTGCTGCCCTGCAGGAGGTGAACTAGCAGGGCGGGGGCGGGCGTCCGCCCCTCAGAGAAGCGGACGCCCGCCCCTACCCTAGCTGGCAGAGGGGCTAGCGGTGGGGGTGGGTACCGTCACCGATGAGGTGTTCTTGGGGTCGGTCTTATCAGCGGCAACCCGCTCCCCGGCTGTAGCGTGAATCGCTTCGAGCTCTTCAGAGAACTGCTCAAGACGCTGGTAGACAGCCTCATAGTAGGAGTTCTTTAGGTCGGTGATAGAAGAGTCAAAGGAAATGCTCTCACGGCAGGAGATATCGGCCTGCAGCATCTTCTCGGCGCTATCAGCCCCCAGCAGGCTAGCGCTATAGGCTGCCTGGTCGGTGCTCGAGGCCTGGCCGAACCCCGCGTCCTTCATGCAGGTAGCCCACGACTCCTGCAGGGCCAGGTAGTTCTCATCGGCCCGCAGGCTGGTCTCAATAGCCTGGGCGAACTCGGGGGCCAGCAGGGCCGCCTTCACACCGCTCTCTACAGAGCCGTAGATGTACTCATAGCTCTGGGCCATGCAGCCAGCCGAGTTTAGCTCGCCGCTGGAGTACTCTATGAAAGTCACGGTGAAGGTTTCGCCGTCCTTACCCAGGTAGGCATCCAGTCCCGCCTCGTCAAAGCTAGCGGTAGCCCGGCCTTCAGCGGCAGGTAACTGACCGTAACCCGAGGCTTTCAATTCCTCGGTGGTTCGGCCCGTATAGACCGCAGAGTCCAAGGTCAACCCAGCCTCAGGCTCCTGGTAGCTACCGCCCGCCTCAGCCACACAGCGCTCCACAAAAGCCCGGCGGGCAGACTCAGCCTCAGCAGGCGGGAAAATCCAGGACTGCAGAGCCTCAAGATGCTCAGTCTTAGCGGTCTCAGCAGTCAGCTCATCAAAGTTCTGAGGCTGCGAAGAACACCCGGCCAACCCTAAAGCTGTGAAACAACCAAGCACAGCGAGCCCTTTTACATAGCGGTTCGTAAGTAATGACACGGCGTCCTCCCTAGATAATCAGCCTCAATTCTAACTACTATGAAGAAGCAGCATCACCACAATCATCGAATGAATCCACGACGACCTCGTCACAGAAAGCAGACTACAAACGCCATGACCTCCCTTGACCAGCAAGGACTTCAGACCAGCCGCCGTGGCCTCATGCGCTTTGCCACACTCACAGGTGTGGCCGGTGTTGCCACCGCAGCAGGAACCGTAGCCATCAACGCTACCGCCCACGCAGCAGACGCAACCGCCAGCGTCTTCCCCTCAGATTTCACCTACCCCACCGTCACCGGCCCCTCCCTGGCCCTGTGGGGTAGCTCCTCCTTCGAAGGTGCCCAAGCCGACCAGGGCGTGCCTGCGGGGTTCAATGCAAGCATGGAAGCCCTGCTCAGCAGCTACCTTTCAGCACCGATTCTAGAATTCGGCCGCGGTGGCGAAACCTCTACCATGATCGCAGCCCGCCGAGGCGTGGCAACCAACATCTATAAGCTCTCCTTCCCCAACGACCGTATCCCGGCCAGCGGAAGCGTCAACATCACCCTGTCAGACTCTACGTATGTTGCCTGGGGTGTCAGCGCTTACGTACCCGGTTATGTGGGTGGCGTAGCGGGCGTCCTCGAAGCGGGTAGCACCGAAGGCACCTACACTTTTACCCGCGTCGTGCCCGGGGAAGAAATCTACGCCCCCGCCAATACTGAGGCAGCCTGGTTCTACTCCTACCAGGAAATGATTAGCCGCTCTTCTTACCATGTGCTGCAGATTGGCCGTAACAATATCAGCGATTACGACCGCATCACCCAGGACACCCAGCGATGCTACGATCTTGCGCCCGAACGCACCATCGTGATGGGCCACTTTGCATCGAGGGGCGATACTCTCGACTCTGACCGCGTCAAGAAGGTCAAGGCCTACAATGAGTGGGCGGCAAGCACCTACGGGGCTAAGTTCATGAACCCCGAGACCTACCTGCGCGAGACTACCCAGGAGTCCTGGCTGCGCTACGGTGCCCTTTCTGGCTCAGGTGTCTGGTCTTCAGACGAAGACCGTAAGGCCTACGAGGCCGGGCAGATTCCCCCGTCCCTGTATTCCTCCGACGGCCTGCACCTGAACGGCTGGGGTTACATTGCCCTGTCTCAGATGGTCTACTACAAGGTCACTGAGCTCGGCTGGTTCTAGCCTCTCGGGTGTAAGCATAAGGACGCGGCCCCCGCCTTTCGCGCGAAAGGTGGGGGCCGCGTCCTTATACGTTTGCTGGATACCCTGCTCGTAGCCTAGGCGCTCTTGGGTTCCTCGTAGCGGGGGAAGACGGGAGCTGGGGCGGGCAGCTCGGTGCCGGGCACTAGGGCTTGATCAAGCGCTGCGAAGAGGCGGTTCTCGGGAGCAACCGCCAGCAGGTCAAGCATCTTGCCCATGGATGTGGGCATAACCGGCTGGGTGAGGGTAGCGACGATGCGGAGTACCTCGGCGGTCACGTAGAGCACGGTGTTCATGCGTTCCAGGTCGGTCTTGCGCAACTTCCAGGGCTCCTGGGCGGTGAAGTAGCGGTTAGCTTCACCCACAACCTGCCAGATGCGCTCCAGGGCGCGGTGGAAGGCCTGCTCATCGAAGTCAGCGCGGACGGGCTCGTACAGGGCCGCTGCCATCTCAAGCATGGCGGTATCTTCTGCGGTGAAGGTGCCGTGGACAGGAACCTTACCGTCGCAGTTCTTGGCGACCATGGAGAGGGAGCGCTGGGCCAGGTTACCCAGGTCGTTGGCTAGGTCGGAGTTAATGCGGTTCTTGATACCTTCGGCTGAGTAGGAGCCGTCCTGGCCGAAGGAGACATCGCGCAGCAGGAAGAAGCGCAGCTGATCCAGGCCGAAGCTGGCGACCAGATCGGCAGGGTCAACTACGTTGCCGATGGACTTGCTCATCTTCTCGCCGTCAACCAGCAGGAAGCCGTGGCCGAAGACCCGCTTGGGGATTTCAAGGCCGGCTGACCAGAGGAAGGCGGGCCAGTAGATGGCGTGGAAGCGGGTGATGTCCTTACCAATCAGGTGAAGATCAGCGGGCCAGAACTTGGTGAACAGCTCCCCCTCGGTATCGGGGTAGCCCAAGCCGGTGAGGTAGTTGGTGAGGGCGTCCACCCACACGTACATGACGTGCTTGTCATTGCCGGGTACAGGCACTCCCCAGTCAAAGGTGGTTCGGGAGATAGAAAGGTCGGTCAGACCGTTCTTGATGAAAGCAGCCAGCTCGTTGCGGCGGGATTCGGGGTAGACAAAACCCTCGGTGGAGTAGAGTTCCAGCAGACGGTCGCCGTACTTGGAGAGACGGAAGAAGTAGGATTCCTCTTCGGTCCATTCAACCTCGGTGCCGGTTGAGGTAGCGTAGCGGACGCCGTCGCGCACCTCGGTTTCGTCCTCGGTGTAGTAGGCCTCATCGCGCACCGAGTACCAGCCGGCGTACTTATCCAGGTAGATATCGCCGCTCTCTTCCATCTTTGTCCAGATGGCCTGAGAAGCAGCGTAGTGGTCGGTATCGGTGGTGCGGATAAAGCGGTCGAAGTCAGCACCGACCATCTCAGCCATGGCCCGGAAGCGGGCGGAGTTTTCGTCCGCTAGTTCCTTGGGGGTCTTGCCCTGTTTTTCGGCTGTGGTCTGCATCTTCTGCCCGTGCTCATCGGTACCGGTCATGAAGCGCACATCGAAGCCGTCCAGCTTCTTAAAGCGGGCCATGGTATCGGCGGCAATAACCTCGTAGGCATGCCCGATATGGGGGGCACCGTTGGGGTAAGAAATCGCAGTGGTGATGTAGTACGGGGTAGAAGTCATAGGTACCACTTTACCCGCTTACACCAACCACTGCGAACGATATTTCCCGTGCTGGAAAGGCGCGGGTGGGCTTCTTACTAGTCGGCCAGATTGATAACCGCTGCGCGAGAAGCGTTGACTACCCGCTTGATGGATTCGAGCACCTCAGGGGAGAGGGCTGAGTCCAGGGCAAGGACGCAGAGGGCTTCAGCGTTCTTGTCGTTGCGGGAAACCTGCATACCGGCAATGTTGATGGAGGCAGTGCCCAGCAGGGTACCGATAGCGGCAATGACGCCGGGGCGGTCGACGTACTCCAGCACCAGCATGTGGTCGGTGATGGGGATTTCTACGTCGAAGCCGTTGACGTTGGTCAGCTTCTCAATCAGTTTGGGGCCGGTGACGGTACCGGCTACAGAAACCACCTCGCCGTTGGCCAGGGCACCGGTGAGCACGGTTTCGTTGCGGAAGTAGTCGGTTTCGGTGGTGGTGACCAGTTCAACCTCTACGCCGCGCTGTTCAGCCAGCACGGGGGCGTTGACGTAGGAGACCTTATCTGACACCACGTCGGTGAAGACGCCCTTGAGGGCTGAGAGCTTGAGGGAGGTGACGTCCTTGGTTGCGATTTCGCCGGCGATCTTGACTTCAACGCGGGTCAGGGCCTCGTCGCCGCCAATGGCGGTGAGGATGCGGCCAACCTTCTCGGCCAGGGGCACGCCGGGGCGGACGTCCTTATCAATAGCGCCACCTGCAACGTTCACGGCATCGGGGACTAGGTCGCCTTCAAGGGCCAGGCGAACCGACTTTGCCACCGAGATACCGGCCTTTTCCTGGGCCTCGAAGGTGGAAGCACCCAGGTGGGGGGTGGCAACGACGTTGGGCAGTTCAACGAAGGGTACGTTCTTAGCGGGTTCCTTGACGTAGACGTCGATGGCTGCACCGGCAATTTCACCGGACCGCAGGGCAGCATCGAGGTCAGCTTCGTCAATCAGGCCGCCGCGGGCTACGTTGACAACGTAGGCGGTCTTCTTCATCTTCTTGAAGCTCTCAGCGTTGATCATACCCAGGGTTTCGGGGGTGCGGGGCATGTGGATGGTGATGAAGTCAGAGCGCTCTACCAGCTCATCCAGTTCAACCAGTTCTGCGCCCAGGGCTGCTGCGCGGGCTGAGGTGACGAAGGGGTCGTAGGCGATAATTTCGGTGCCGAAGGCCTTGAGGCGTTCTGCAACCAGACCACCGATTCGGCCCAGGCCGATAATGCCGATGGTCTTTTCAAAGAGCTCAACGCCTGAGAAGGCGGAGCGCTTCCACTGGCCGGCCTTCATGGAGGCGTCGGCAGCGGCGATGTTGCGGGCCAGGCCCAGGATGTGGCCGACGGTGAGTTCGGCGGCGGAAATGACGTTGGAGGTGGGGGCGTTGACCACCATGACGCCGGCCTTGGTGGCGGCCTTGATATCGACGTTGTCGAGGCCAACACCTGCGCGGGCGATGACCTTGAGCTTCTTGGCGGCGGCAATGGCTTCTGCGTCGACCTGGGTGGCTGAGCGTACCAGAATAGCGTCTACATCGGCAATGGCGGGGAGGAGTTCGTCGCGGTTGGCGCCGTCGCAGGAGCGGATTTCAAAGTCGGGGCCCAGGGCTTCAACGGTGGCGGGTGAGAGTTCTTCAGCGAGCAGAACGACGGGTTTTGCAGTCACAGGTGGTTTCCTTAGATAGCGGGTGACGGTTAGAGAAAGTGGGGCAGCTGGCGCTTCGGACCCTAAGGACGCCGCTGGTAGGGGTGCTCGGCAAAGAGCAGGAGTGCGGTGGTTAGGCTACAGTTCACCGTACGGCTGTAGCGAGACCGCTCCCCCAGTTTACTGGGGGTTGGCAAGAGCCGGCTACCTTGCCCTGGGTGGGTGAGGTAGCCGGCTCTTGAGAGTTCACTGCTGGTGCAGGTGAGAGTAGCTTGGCTTAGCGGGCAACTGAGCCGTCGACGTAGTCTGAGTCAACGGAGTTGTTCCAGGCAAAGAGCTTGCGCAGTTCGCGGCCGGTTGCTTCGATGGGGTGGGCTTCACCCTTGGCACGCAGCTCCTTGAACTCGGGGCCGCCGGCTGCCTGGTCTTCCATGAAGCGCTTGGCGAAGGTGCCGTCCTGAATGTCGGCCAGAACAGCCTTCATGTTTTCCTTGACCTCGGGGGTGATCACGCGGGGGCCTGAGACGTAGTCGCCGTATTCGGCGGTGTCTGAGATGGACCAGCGCTGCTTGGCGATGCCGCCCTCAATCATGAGGTCAACGATCAGCTTGAGCTCGTGCAGCACCTCGAAGTAGGCGATTTCGGGCTGGTAGCCAGCTTCGGTCAGGGTTTCGAAGCCGTACTGGATCAGCTGGGAAGCACCACCGCAGAGAACTGCCTGCTCGCCGAAGAGGTCTGATTCGGCTTCTTCCTTGAAGGTGGTCTCGATAACGCCTGCGCGGGTTGCGCCAATAGCCTTGGCATAAGCCAGGGCCAGGTCGAGGGCCTTACCTGAGGCGTCCTTTTCAACGGCGACGAGGGCGGGCACGGCGCGTCCTGCCTCAAATTCGCGGCGGACGGTGTGGCCGGGGCCCTTGGGGGCGACCATAGCAACGTCGACGCCCTCGGGGGCTTCGATGTAGCCGAAGACGATGTTGAAGCCGTGGGCGAAGAAGAGGGCGTCACCTTCGTTGAGGTTGGGGGCGATGTCGTTCTTGTAGACCTCTGCCTGAACCTGGTCGGGGGTGAGGATCATGATGACGTCTGCTTCTGCTGCTGCTTCTGCAACGGTGAGGACGCGCAGGCCTTCTGCTTCTGCCTTGGCGCGTGACTTTGAGCCTTCTGCAAGACCAACGCGGACGTCTACGCCGGAGTCACGCAGGTTGAGGGCGTGGGCGTGGCCCTGGGAACCGTAGCCGATGATGGCGACGGAGCGTTCTGCGATGTTCGCCAGATCTGCGTCGTCGTTGTAGTAGATCTTTGCCATGGTGTTCGATCTCCTTGATCGGTTGAGGGGCAGCAGCTGCTGCTAAACCTTGGTTGTGATGAACCGTTAGTCTCTAGCCTAGTAGGTTCGGCTGATTTTGAGACGCAGGTTTCATATTTTGGAACGATATTTTTGGGCGGCTCTTCGCCTAGCCGCGCAGGGCCTTTTCGCTCATGGAGCGGGGGCCGCGAGAAAGCCCGATGGTGCCAGCGCGCACAATCTCACGGACGCCGAAGGGCTCAAGCACCTCAAGCAGGGCGTTAATCTTATTGGCAGAGCCGGTGGCCTCGATAATGACGGACTCGGTAGAGACGTCTACAATCTTGGCGCGGAAGAGGTCGGCGGCCTGGGTGACCTGGATGCGGGCTGCCGCGTCCGCCTTGACCTTGATGAGAATGTGGTCTCGCTGGGCCGACTGGTCGTCGGGCAGTTCCACAATCTTGAGCACGTGAATCAGCTTGTTGAGCTGTTTGGTGACCTGTTCAAGCAGCACGCCCTCGGCGTCAACCACCACGGTGATGCGGGAGATACCGGGAACTTCGGTGGGGCCAACGGCTAGGGAATCAATGTTGAACATGCGGCGGGCAAAGAGACCTGAGACTCTGGCCAGCACGCCGGGCTTATCTTCTACAAGAACCGAGAGGGTGTGGCGGCTCATAGCATCTCCTCATCTTCGCCCCAGGAGGGTGAGATATCTTTAGCAATCTGAATCTGGTCGTTCGATACACCGGCGGGCACCATGGGCCAGACCAGGGCGTCGGGGCTGACGTTGAAGTCTACGACGACGGGGCGGTCGTTGATCGCCAGGGCCTGCTTGATGGTTTCTTCTACGTCTGCATCGCTCTCGCAGCGCAGGGCGGCGCAACCGTAGGCTTCAGCCAGTTTGACGAAGTCAGGCACGCGCTCGGTACCCATGCCGGTCTTGAGGTGGGTGTTGGAGTAGCGGCCATCGTAGAAGAGGTTCTGCCACTGGCGCACCATACCCAAGGACGAGTTGTTGATAATGGCAACCTTGATGGGGATGTTGTTCTGCACGCAGGTGGCCAGTTCCTGGTTGGTCATCTGGAAGCAGCCGTCACCGTCAATAGCCCACACAACCGAGTCGGGGAAGGCAACCTTGACGCCCATAGCGGCGGGGACGGAGAAGCCCATGGTACCCAGACCGGCTGAGTTAATGAAGTGGCGGGGGTTTTCACTCTGAATAAACTGGGCCGACCACATCTGGTGCTGTCCCACGCCGGTGACGTAGTAGGCATCGGGGCCGGTGAGCTCGCTCAGCTTTTGGATGACGTACTGGGGGGAGCCCAGGCCATCGTCAGTCTTGGTGTAGCCCAGGGGGTAGGTTTCCTTGAAGCGGTTGACCAGCGTCCACCAGTCCGAAAGGTCTGGAAGTTCAGAGGCGAACTCACCTTCGAGAATCTCGTTGAGTTCGGGCAGCACGTAGCGTAGGTCGCCCACGATGGGTACGTCGGCAATACGAATCTTTGAGATTTCTGCGGGGTCTACATCGACATGGATGACCTTAGCGTGCGGAGCGAATTCTGAGACGACGCCGGTGACGCGGTCGTCAAAACGGGCGCCCAGGGCAATGAGCAGGTCAGACTTCTGCATGGCGGTTACAGCAGGAACCGTGCCGTGCATGCCCGGCATACCCAGGTTCTGGGGGTCTGAGTCGGGGTAGGCGCCGCGGGCGGTCAGGGTGGTGACGACGGGGGCGCCAGTGGTTTTAGCAAGCTTGAGCAGCTCGTCGGACGCTTCAGCGCGGACGACACCGCCACCCACGTAGAGGACGGGGCGCTGGGACTCGGTGATAAGCTTAGCCGCTTCGCGAATCTGCTTGGAGTGGCCGCGGGTCACGGGGTTGTAGCCGCGGGGGTCGGTGTTAGCGGGCGGCCAGGAGAAGTCCATCATGCCCTGCTGGGCGTCCTTGGTGATGTCAACGAGGACGGGGCCGGGGCGGCCGGTTGCGGCAATTTTGAAGGCGGTGGCGATGCAGCGGGGAATCTCCTGGGCATCGCGCACCATAAAGGAGTGCTTGGTGATGGGCATGGTCATGCCCACGATGTCGGCTTCCTGGAAGGCATCGGTGCCGATGACCTTTGAGGAGACCTGGCCGGTAATACAGACAATGGGCACAGAGTCCATGTTGGCGTCCGCAATGGCGGTGAGCAGGTTGGTGGCACCGGGGCCCGAGGTGGCAATAGCTACGCCGACCTTGCCGCTGGCGATAGCATAGCCTTCTGCAGCGTGCCCTGCCCCCTGCTCGTGGCGCACCAGGATGTGGTTGAGCTTTTCAGAGTCAAAGAGGGGGTCGTAGGTGGGCAGAATTGCGCCGCCGGGCAGGCCGAAGATATCGGTAACACCCAGTTCTTCGAGGGAGCGGACGATGGCCTGCGAGCCGGTCATACGCTCTACCGGTGAGGTTTCTGAGCTGCTACGGTTGCCCAGGTTTTTAGCTAGATCTGCAGGGTTGATGGGATTTCCCGCTGTCATTGGTGATCCTCGCGATGGTCTGAAGATGATCTTGTGTGTGAGCGGTGGGTGCGCCCGTTGGGTGTAGGTAGTGCCGGGTTGCGGATAAACCTAGAAAAAAACCCTCCGCCTGGTTGAGCGAAGGGTGCGCACGCCGTAAGACACATCAAAGACTTATGCTGCGCACTCGTTCACGAGTCGCACCACAAGAATAATCTGTGACTGTTGGCGTGTTGTCATACCCTTTATTCTTGGTGCTCGAGGGCACACCGGTCAAACCGGTCTTAGAATATGACACAGCCAGCTCACCCCTCAGACACCAACGGAGAGGGGTAAAGCGGTCTAGCCTGGTCAAACGACACAAACCTGCACATCGTCATTTAAAGACTTTTAGGCAATCAGTAGCACTTTTCTAGCCAAGACTTCAGCTATAGCACGTAGACTGATGGTATGACTGAACCCCAGCTCACCAGTAGTGAAATTGCCAAGGCCCTGCACACTGTCTTTGATAGTCAGATTATTAACTATGGGGCCTACAACCTGGTTTTTGCTACAGGTTCATCTATCTACCGCAACCCCGATTTGGCATCCCATCAGGAAGAAAACCAGAGCCACTTCCTTATCGGCTACAGGGATACCCCGCGAGAGGCCGTCATCGCCCCGCTCTCCCTACCCGAAGTTCGTGGCACCGGAACTCCCACTTCTATCGACAACACAAATGCCGCCCGCACCTTTAGCCTTTCAGAGTTTTCCTTTGGGTTAGAATCCACGAACGGCACCTCTTTTTCTCTCACCTTTGATCCCCACATGACCGTCCAGACAACAGAAGGTAGCGGCGTACTGGATCAGGCACTTGATATTGAAGATTTTAAGCGCGTCATCATTGAGGCCTGGGAGCTCTAGCCCTCCCCCAGGGTGAAGCCCGCACACAAAAGATTGGGTATCGTCTGAAGACTAGACGTAGATAAACCAGGATGAATAAAGAAGAAGCCCGACCGGCTAGCCGGTCGGGCTTCTTACGCTGTGCGCCCCCTGGGACTCGAACCCAGAACCCATTGATTAAGAGTCAATTGCTCTGCCAATTGAGCTAGAGGCGCATATTTACTTGTCAGGCCGAGAACCTGTCTCAGCAACGGGTTCTACTATACGCACCTTTTTTGAGGCGTGCAAGCCGAAAAGGGCATTTGTGAGCACTTCCACATAAGCGCCACATTTACACCCCCAACAGCCGCTTTTAGGCACAAAGAAGCCCGACCGGTTAGCCGGTCGGGCTTCTTGCGCTGTGCGCCCCCTGGGACTCGAACCCAGAACCCATTGATTAAGAGTCAATTGCTCTGCCAATTGAGCTAGAGGCGCATATTTACTTGTCAGACCGAGAACCTGTCTCAGCAACGGGTTCTACTATACGCACCTTTTTTGAGGCGCGCAAGCCGAAAAGGGCGTTTGTGAGCACCTTCATAAAAAGCGTATATATACAGCCCATACAGAAGACCTCCCGCCGTATCAGCAGGAGGCCCAGAAGCACTATTTACGGTACTCAGCAATCATCTCTGGCGTAATAACGTCCATAACAGCGGTATTGACGCGCTCAACGATAGGCTCCGTGACATTAGCCTCGGGTACGTCGGCTTCTGCCGACGGAGCCTCTGCTAAAGATTTAGTGATAGCCCCAATCTGGGCGGTGTGCTCACCGGCAACATCATCGAGCACCTCGCTACCAGCATGGTGCTCGCTCAGGCCTTCAATAATATGAATGAGCATTTCGCGAAATTCAGGGTTTGAGAGCTCGCCGGCAGATCCAAGCTTGCGGTCAATGTTCTCTGCTTCGGCCAGCACGCGCCGCCCCTCTTCGGTGATACCTAGAAGGTAGCTGCGGCGGTCAATAGTGTTACGGGTGCGGAAAACATGCCCGTGCGCTTCGAGTCGCGCAAGGGTCTTGCCCATGGTCTGGGCCTGCACACCCACAAGGGAGGCAACTTTCACCTGTGAAATCATGCCTTCGCGGGCAATGACGCCAAGAGCTGTTACGCCAGCATGGGTAAGCCCAAGTGACTTCAGCTGATCATTCCAGCTGTATTCCAGCATGCGCGCTGCAGTTGAGAGGAGTCGATTAATCGACCAATTACGAATTTCTGGCATAGCACCATTATAAGCATACTCAGCACTTATATGCCTAGACATGACAGGTGCTTGACATAACCAACTGTACACTGAGTAATTGTTGAACAACCCTGTTTTTCCGCTAAAAATCAGGGTTCCTTGCCCCTGATAAGCTGGTAGCAAGGCCGCAGCCCGGTAGGCTGCACCCCTTTTCTGTTCACCATGTGAAAGGACGCCCGTGGAACGACTTACTCCGGGAACCCCCGCACCCCAGTTCACCCTGCCCGCTGCAGGAGGTGGCACCGTCTCCCTGGCCGACTACGCAGGGCAGAAGGTCATCGTCTACTTCTACCCCAAGGCATCTACCCCCGGCTGCACCACACAGGCCTGCGATTTTAGAGACAACCTGGCCTCGCTTACCTCGCACGGCTACGCCGTCCTGGGTATCTCGCCCGACAGCGTCAAGGCCCTCGATACTTTCACCGAGAACCAGGAGCTTACCTTCCCCCTGCTCTCCGATGAAGACCACGCGGTTGCGGAAGCCTACGGGGCATGGGGCGAAAAGAAAAACTACGGCAAGACCTATGTGGGCCTGATCCGCTCCACCCTCGTCATCGACGAGAAGGGAATGATTGAGGTCGCCCAGTACAACGTCCGGGCCAAGGGGCATGTTGCAAAGCTGCGCCGAGATCTAGGCATCGACGCCTAACCGCGACGGCCGTATTTAGCAAAACCTCTCAAGGTGTTGTAGCATAGACACTGTTGTGCTGACAGCACCGCATGCGCGAGTGGTGAAATTGGCAGACACGCAGGATTTAGGTTCCTGTGCCTTACGGCGTGAGGGTTCAAGTCCCTCCTCGCGCACATAGACGAAACACCCGTTCAGCCCGGTTTATCCACGGTTGGACGGGTTTTTTGATAACCAGAACCTGGCGGCCACAGCCTAGGCCAACGAGCCTCAGAACGAAGGGGATTCTCTTATGGCAGCACCAGCCCTCACCCGTCGCACCCTGCTTCACTACGGTTCCCTGCTGACCGCCGGCCTAGCCCTTTCCGCCTGTTCAACCTCCACCGAGGCCATCCCCGCGGCGTCCGCCTCCGCCACCGAGAGCGCAGGCCCCACCTTCCGTTTTGCCCAGGGCGCCCAGGTACTCACCCTTGACCCGGCAGCTACCTACCGGGTAGAAAGCCACCGCATCAGCGCCCAGATTCTAGAACCCCTGGTGCGGGCCGACGTCAACACCGGCGAGCCTGCCCCCTCTCTTGCCAAGAGCTGGGAGATTAGCGAGGATGGCCTCACCTACACCTTCACTCTGGTTGAGAACGCTACCTTTAGCGACGGTAGCCAGCTGACAGCGGATAGCGTCCTTGCCAACATCGAGCGCTGGTCTCGCCTGGGGAAGGCTCCGCTGACCCGAATGACCCAGCCCTTCCACCAGCTCTTTGGAACAGCCCAGGCAACCGATGGCAGCCAGCTAGGCTCCCTGGTCAGCAGCTGGTCAGCCCCCAGCGATACAAGCATTACCATTGTGCTAACCCGTCCCTCCCGCAGCTTCCTCAAGGCACTCACCCAGCCGGCCTACGGGCTGGTCTTACCCAGCACTATCGGGACGGACGGCTACCTCACCGGCTCCCCCGTAGGCACCGGTGCCTTTACGCTGAGCTCCTGGGATGGCAGCACTGCCGTCCTCACCCGTAACGCCTCCTACCGGGGGCAGGCCCCAGACCTTGGCGCCATCGAATTCCTCACTATCCCCGACGCCGAAAAGCGCTACTACAACCTGCTCGAAGGCAGCATCGATGCCTACGACCAGGTGGCCCTCAAGGACTACGTCCCCCTGGCCCTGGACGGGTATGCGGTGCAGTCCCGCGACCCCTACGCAATTGCCTATATCGGTATCAACCTCTCCCACCCGGCCTTCGACGACGCCCGGGTGCGCCAGGCCCTGGCCCGCGCCATCGACAGGGCCGCTATCGTCGAGGCCTACTACCCCCAGGGCACCAATACCGCCCCCGACTTCATCCCCGCCCTCTTCCAGATGAAGAAAGAGGACATGGCACAGGTCTATACCTATAACCTCACCCGCGCCCAGGAACTCCTGCGCGCCAGCACCTACGCCAACCAGGCCATTGATTTCTACTACCCGGTCAATCTCTCCCTGCCTTCCCTGCCCTCGCCCGAAGGTATCTACTCGCTGATTTCGGCCAACCTGGTTGAGGCAGGCTTCAACATCGTGCCCAAACCCTACCGCTGGTCAGACGCCGGTACCGAGGACGTACCTACCGCCCACCCCGACTACGGGCTAGAACTGACCGGCTTTATCGGGGCCTTCCGCGACCCCACCGCCTTTCTAGGGCATGTGCTCACCCCGGCGGCGTCCGCCCCCACCACCATCAGCGAAGCCAGCCCGAGCGCCAGTGCCAGCGCCAGCCCCTCCCCCACCTCCACGGCAGCAGCCAGCGAACCGACCAAGGCTACTGCCAGCTACGCCAGTATCCGCCAGGCTATCGACGAAGCCGACACCCATACCGATATCGCCGAATGGCGGGAAGCCTACAAGAACATCAACGACCAGGTAGCCAACCTACTTTCAGCCATCCCTCTGGCCTACCCTGTCTCGGGCGTCACCCAGGACCAGAGGGTACGCACCTACACGGTGAGCGCCACCTGCATCGACGATTTCTCTACCGTGCACATCGACGACTAAACCCCTACCTGGTACCCGCAAAAGAGCGTCAAAGAACTGCGCGTGTTAGGTAGGTCGCTCTATCTGTACTACTCTAAAGAAGAGAACGGGGCCGAGCGGCTCCACCCCAGCCGGTGTCCAGCGTCGGGCACCACAGTCTTAGAGTGACGGAGTGTCAATCACGTGGCAAACGAAGTACAGACCGATGTCGTCCTAGTGGGCGGCGGTATCATGAGCGCAACCCTGGGCGTCCTACTCAAGGAAGTAGAGCCCACCTGGAATATCACCCTGCTGGAGCGTCTGGATCAGGTAGGCCAGGAGTCATCTAACCCCTGGAACAACGCTGGTACCGGCCACTCAGCGCTCTGCGAACTCAACTACGCCCCGGCAGGCCCCGACGGCACCGTAGACCCGGCCAAGGCACTGGGTATTAACGAGCAGTTCCAGGTTTCCCGCCAGCTCTGGGCCTCCCTGGTAGAAGAGGGCAAGATCAAGGACGCCAGCTTCATCAACCCCGTGCCCCACATGTCCCTGGTCTTCGGTGAAGACCACGTGCGCTACCTGGGCAAGCGTTTTGAGGCCTTCGAGAACCAGAAGCTCTTTGAGCGCATGAAGTTCTCAACCGATTTTGACCAGATTCGCCAGTGGGCCCCCCTGGCCGTTGAGGGCCGCGACCCCAACCAGAAGATTGCCGCCACCTGGTCACCCGAGGGTACCGACGTAGACTTCGGCAACCTCACCCAGCAGATGGTGGACTACCTGGTAGAACAGGGCGTCACCGTCCAGTACGGCCAGCAGGTCACCAACCTCGAGCAGCAGAGCGACGGCAGCTGGCTGGTCAAGGTTAAGAACCGCCTGAACTCCGAGCACAGCCAGACCATTCGCGCTAAATTCGTCTTCCTGGGTGCCGGTGGCGGTGCCCTCAACCTGCTGCAGAAGTCAGGTATTAAGGAAGGCAAGGGCTTCGGCGGTTTCCCCGTCTCGGGCCTCTTCTTCCGCAACACCAACGAAGAAACCGCTCTCAAGCACAATGCCAAGGTCTACGGCCAGGCTTCGGTGGGTGCTCCGCCCATGTCTGTGCCCCACCTCGACACCCGCTACGTGAACGGCAAGCGCTCCCTGCTCTTTGGCCCCTACGCTGGCTTTAAGACCAACTTCCTCAAGCAGGGCTCCCTGCTTGATTTGCCCCTCTCCCTGCGTCCGGATAACCTGGTCCCCATGATTCGCGCGGGCCTGGACAACGTGGATCTCACCAAGTACCTCATCGGTGAGCTGCTCAAGAACCGTGACGAGCGTGTAGCTTCTCTGCGCGAGTACTACCCCACCGCGGTAGCGGATGAGTGGGAGCTCATCACCGCCGGTCAGCGCGTGCAGGTTATCAAGAAGGACGCCAAGAAGGGCGGCGTGCTGCAGTTCGGCACCGAACTCATCGCTTCGGGCGACGGATCTATCGCGGCCCTGCTCGGTGCCTCCCCCGGCGCCTCAACTGCCGCCCCCATCATGCTGACCCTGCTGTCCCGCTGCTTCCCCTCCAAGATGAACCAGTGGGAACCCCGCATCAAGGAACTGGTACCCGGCTACGGCGTCAAGCTCAACGACAACCACGACCTAGCTGACGAGCTCTTTGCCCACACCGCCAAGGTGCTGGGTATCGACAACTAGCCCACCGGCGTCCGCCCACCACCGTGTGGGTCCCCTATCTAGTAGCTGCCCCGGCACCATGCGCCGGGGCAGCTTTTGTTGGTGAGGAGGCAGGGGCTCAGCTAACTCAAAGATTTATCATGCTACTGATAAGATGTTTACTGATTAAATCACCGCATGCCCAAAGGACGACACTATGGCTCTCGAAGAACAAACCATTAGCCGGGCCGTTACAGAGGACGCCCACAAAGAGGCTCCCAAGCCCGCCAAGCTCTCAGATATGAGCGGCTCTAGCTGGAAGTACATCTTCAAGCGCGCCCTGAGCGAATTCACCAACGACGGCTGCACCGACCTGGCTGCCGCCCTGACTTACTTCACGGTGCTCTCTATCTTCCCCGGCCTACTGGCCGTGGTCTCCCTGCTGGGTGTCTTTGGGCAGGGCCAGCAGACCACCAACGCGATTCTCAACTTCCTTGAAGACTACGCCCCGGCTGAAATGCTGACTCTTCTGGAAGAGCCCATCACCCAGCTCACCAGCTCAAACGCCGCAGGTCTGGCCCTGGTGACCGGTGTAGTCGGCGCCCTCTGGACTGCCTCGGGCTACATCGGCGCCTTTGGCCGCTCCATGAACAAGATCTACGGTGTAGTAGAGGGTCGCCCCATCTGGAAGCTGCGCCCCTTCAACCTGCTAGTCACCGCTGCCATGGTACTGATTGTTGTTGCCATGATGCTGGTACTGCTGTCCTCCGAGGACGTGCTAACCACCCTGCAAAACGCTGTACCCGCTATCGAACTCGGAGGCTTCATCGGCGTATGGATGTGGCTGCGCTACCCCATCATGCTGGTTCTGGCCGTTGTGCTCATTAGCCTGCTCTACTTCGCAACCCCCAACGTTAAGCAGCCCAAGTTCCGTTTCCTCACCCCCGGTGCCGCTATTGCCCTGGTCGTGATGGCTATTGCGGGTCTGGGCTTCACCTTCTACGTCTCGAACTTCGGCTCCTACAATGCCACCTACGGCCTAATCGGTGGCGTTATCGTGATGCTGCTGTTCATCTGGATCATGAACAATGTGCTGCTGCTCGGCGCCCAGATTGACGCTGAGATTCAGCGCGGCCGCGAGCTTCAGGCAGGCATCAAGGCCGAGGACGAGCTTCAGCTGCCCCCTCGCGATGACACCATGGCGATCAAGCTGCAGGAGAAGAAGGAGAACCTCATCGAAGAGGGCCGCAAGATTCGCCTGGCCCATAACGGTGTTGATTTCCAGCAGATGGCCGAGAAGCAGGAGAAGAAGGACTCCGAGTAGACGCTATGTGCGAGCCCTGTCTTTCGGTCGAGACTTACTGTGCCCCCGCTGCCGGGGCGGACGCTCCGCCCCGGCTTCTTGAGGGCCAGCAGGTGGTGGCGGTACATGGTTTTGCCTCCACGCCAGAGGTGACCTGGGAACGGACCGGTTGGGTGCGGCAGTTCCAGCGAGCAGGGGCAGATGTCCATCTGGTCACCCTGCCCTACCACTGGCTCGAAAAAACGGGGCACGAAGGAGCAGAAAGGTCTAGCGGGCAGATAGCCGTCACCTGGCAGCAAGAAGGGCTCGTGGCTTCCCTGGGCACAGCCCTTGCCCGGGCTCTGGCAGATGTAGATACACCGGTTCATCTGCTGGGCTATTCCCTGGGCGCCCGCATCTGCTGGCAGGTAGCGCTCAGCTCCCCGCACCTGGTACAGAGCCTGACACTCGGAGGCCTGCCCCTAGCAACCCACCTCGATGAGGTGCATTCCTATCTATCGGCGCCTTCCTCCGCCCCCGGCACCTGCCTGCCAGAGGGACTCCAGGCCGTCCTCGACGCCAGCCCCCTGCCCCGTGCTGCACTGGTTGCTTTTACAGCCCAACCGGTTGAACCTTTCACACCCAACAAGCTACCTACCTGCCCCACCCTCCTCTTTGTAGGCAGCGACGATACCCTAGCCACCGGGGTCCCTGCCCTTGCTGCTGCCCTGCCGCACCCGGCGTCCGCCTATCTGGAGCTAGCTGGCCGCGACCATATTAGTGCCCTGACCAGCGGGCAAGCCCGCCGGGCGTCCGCTGACTTCATGGCCCGTCATGCGGTCTCACGAGCTGGCAGCGAGCCGGACCACACGGTAGCGTAGAGGGTAGCAGCAGGTAGCTACCTGCCGATGTTTTTACCCTCCCGCTATCGAAGGAGCCCCATGCACAAGGTCAAGGCCGTCGTCTCTCTGGCCAAGGATCAGCCCGTTGAAGTTGTTACCATCAATGTGCCCAACCCCATCAAGGGCGAGGCCCTGGTGAAGGTGCTCACCTGCGGTGTCTGTCAGACCGACCACCACTACGTCCAGGGTGGGGTCGGCAACGACTACCCCTACCTGCTGGGCCACGAGTCAGCCGGCATCGTCGAGGCGGTGGGCGAGGGCGTCACTAACGTTGCCCCCGGCGACCTGGTCATTCTCAACTGGCGCGCTGTCTGCGGCGAGTGCCGGGCCTGTAAAAAGGGCAAGCCCCAGTACTGCTTCGCCACCCACAACGCCACCCAGAAGATGACCCTGGAAGATGGCACCGAGCTCTCCCCCGCTCTGGGTATCGGCTCCTTTGCCGAGAAGACCCTGGTGGCAGCTGGCCAGTGCACCAAGATTGATGCTGAGCTGACCGAAGATCAGTACGCCGCTATCGGTCTGCTGGGCTGCGGCGTCACCGCCGGTCTGGGCGCTGCGCTCAACACCGGTGAAGTAGCCCGCGGCGAGTCCGTTGCCGTCATCGGCTGCGGCGGCGTAGGTACCGCCGCTGTTGCCGGCGCAAAGCTGGGCGGGGCAACCACCATCATCGCCGTTGATATTGACGACGAAAAGCTGGCCCGAGCCAAGGAGCACGGCGCCACCCATGTGATCAACTCTAAAAACCAGGACCCGGTAGCCGCTATCAAGGAGCTCACCGACGGCTTCGGTGCCGACCTGGTCATTGACGCTGTGGGCGTTGAAGCCACCTTCAAGCAGGCCTTTGAGGCCCGTGACCTGGCCGGACGCGTCGTGCTGGTGGGCGTGCCCGCCCCCGGCACCACCTGGCAGGCTCCCCTCGATGAGGTCTTCGGGCGTGGCGGTTCCATCAAGTCAGCCTGGTACGGCGATACCCTGCCCTCCCGCGACTTCCCCATGTTCGTGCAGCACTACCAGCTGGGCAACCTCGACCTGGACGGCTTCGTCTCAGAACGCATCAGCCTTGACCAGGTCAACGAGGCTTTCGAAACCATGAAGACCGGTAAGGTGCTTCGCTCAGTCGTTGAGCTCTAGGAGTTATCACCATGACAGAACGCATTGAACGAGTTATCACCTCCGGCACCTTCTCCCTGGACGGCGGCACCTGGGAGGTCGATAACAATGTCTGGATTATCGGCAACGACACTTCCGTGGTCATCATCGACCCCGCCCACGACGTCGATAAGATTTCGGCCAAGGTTGCAGGGCGAACCGTGGAGAAAATCCTGCTGACCCACGCCCACGACGACCATATCCGCTCAGCCAAGGAAGCCGCCGACCGCTTCGACGCCCCGGTCTACCTCAACCCGGCAGACCGTCCGCTCTGGGAGATGGTCTACCCCTCCTGGGACTTCGACCAAAACCTGGCAGAGGGCGATACCATTACCGTCGGCTCCACCGAGCTGAACGTCCTGGCAACCCCGGGCCACTCCCCCGGCTCCGTCTGCTTCTACGCCCCCGCCCTCTCCTGGGAGAACTCAGAGGGCGTGCTCTTCTCGGGCGACACCCTCTTCAATGGAGGGCCCGGCGCCACCGGCCGCTCCTTCTCCAGCTTCGAGACCATCATCGAGTCAATCTCAACCAAGCTCTTAACCCTGCCCGAATCCACCGCTGTACTCACCGGCCACGGGGACTCCACCGGCATCGGCCTAGAAGCCCCCGAACTCGAAAACTGGATCAAGCGCGGCCACTAGCCGCGCGGGCGTCCGCTCCCTCAACCTATACCAAGGGGCCCTACCGTCAGCTGACGGTAGGGCCCCTTGTGCTTGGAGTGATGAGAGGACGCACTAGGGCAGCAGGGCTAGGCGCTCCTCGTAGGTGCGACGCCACAAGAACCCGTAGAGATGCCCCAGGCAGAAATAGATCGCAGCGGCGATGAGAGGAATAATCAGGGCAACCTGGTAGCTGTAGGAGCCACTCAAATCGGCTGCCCACACGAACCCCACCGCAATACCGCCCAGGGAACAGGCCTGCAGGGTAGAAAGAGCCAGGTCCAGGTTTTTACGCACCGAGAGGCTGGTGGCCACCGAGTCCATGGTCACCAGGCAAATACCGTAGGCAAGACCCACGCTGATCAGAGGAATCACCATACCCATAGCTGAGGTGGGCAGAGATAGAGTCATGGCGGTGAGGGTCAGGCACACCCCGCTCACCAGCCAGGCTCCCCACCCGAACATGGGCAGGCGCTCAAAGAGCACAAACAGGGCAGAGATAACCGCGCACAGACCGAGTAGGGCAATCAGGAAGCCGGTGACGCCTATCTGGTCGGTTGAAATGGCGTAGGCCACGATAGCTGCCTGGGTAGCGCCCAGGGACAGGCCCAAGCAGATGGTGCCTAGCTGGGGTATCCAGAGCAGGGAGCGGCTTACACCGCGCAGGGGCTTGCGGCGGTTGCCCCCGCTGACGTCCCGGGTCTCAACCGGCAGGTTTTCCGGGCGCCACAGTAGCATGAGTAGGCCTAGAACATCGAGCACAATCACCGCAAACAGGGCCGACTGGGCCGTCAAAAAGACCGTGGTCATACCGGCAATCACGGCCCCGGCAGGCAGGGCGATGACGTCGAACATGGTTTCAAGCGAAATGGACGCGTTGAGCTTACGGCGGTCCTTGGTGGTGAGGTACTCGGCGCTCCAGTAGCTTCGCATCATCGCCCCCAGCGGCACGGTGGTCACGCCCGTCACCGCACAGGCTGCGAGGAACCGGCCGATAGACCCGCTACTGGTCTCAGCAAAGCGCAGGGACTCTAACATCAGCCACATCAGGGCCAGAATATTGAGCACGGTAACAGCGAAGAAGATTCTTCGCTGGCCCCAGCGCTCAGAGATAGACCGGTAGACCGGCACCATGAGAGCCGCGCTCAACCCCACCGTACCGGCAGCGTACCCACCGAGGGTGGCCTCGTTATTCTGCACGGCCAGCATCATCATCACCGCCAGCATCACCATAGCCGCGGGTAGGCGCATGAGCAGGGAGAAGAAGAGGAAGCGCCAGCCGTGGGCCAGCAGCAGGTCACGAATACGGGTGCGGGCGTACTCGGTTGAAATACGCAGGCGAGTGACACTCTCCCGCAGGTTATTCCGCAAATCAGGGCTACTGGACCGCTGGCGGTCACGCCGGTAGCCCAACCCCGTACGGGGAGAAGAGCTGCGATTCTTGGGGTTACGGTGGGGGCTCACGCTGCTCCTGCATCTGCGACTAGGGAAGATCCCTGGGGCGAGCTGGTAAGGACGATGTGCTTGTTAATGCGGTTCTTCATCTCGGTCACGTGCGAAATCAGGCCAATGACTCGCCCGCGCTCGCGGAGTGAGTCGATGGTGGTCATGACCTCTTCAAGGGTCTCATCATCGAGAGAGCCAAAGCCTTCGTCAACGAAGAGGGTGTCGATGTCGATACCGCCGTTGGCCTGCTGCACAACGTCAGCAAGACCCAGTGCCAGGGCCAGGGAGGCCATGAAGGTTTCACCTCCCGAGAGGCTTTCGGGGCGGCGGCTGGCGTTATGCCAGGCATCGAAGATATCGATAGCCAGGCCGGATTTCTTGTTGCGTCCCTCTGCCCGGTCGGTGTGTTCCAGGCGGTAGCGGCCGTGGGTCATTTTTTCGAGGTGCTCGCTGGCTGCCTCGGCAACCTCAGCGAGCTGGTAGGCCAGCACGTAGGACGTCAGCGTCATGTGCAGGCGGTTATCGCTGCCGGGTGCCGCCGTGGCGGTCGCTGCGAGTTCATGTTTGAGGTGGGCGTCTTCGAGTAGCAGGCGGCTCTTTTCTAGGGTTGCTTCGAGTAGGCTCAGCACCTCGTGCAGCTCCTCGCGGGCACCGGTCAGGCGGGTGGCATGGCTAATGAAGCTATCGCGCTGGGCGCTGAGCTGGGCGATAGCTGCCTTGAGCTGGGCTAGCTGTTCGGGGGCAGGGGGTTGGCCGCCGTCCGCCTGGAGCTGGGCGATAGCTGCCAGGACGGGGCTAGTGAGCTGGGCTGTGACCGCCAGAGTGCGGTCGCGATGGATGGTGATCTGCTGCTCTAGCTGGCCGACCTGGGCCTTGGTGAGTAGCTGGGCTTTTACCTGCTGGGCGTCCTTGAGCTGGGCTTCTTGTAGGGCGATTCTCAGTTCTTCCTGGGCGGACGCCTGGGCTTGGGCCTGCCGTTCCCGATCGGCGTAGGCGGCAATCAGGGTGGGCAGCTGTCTGGCTAGCCGGTTGAGAGTGGCGATGCGGTCGGCGAAGCCGGGGCCCTGTCGGTGGGGGGCCAGCTCGGCTTCAAGGCTTTCTCGCTGAGCGGTGAGCTGGTGCAGTTTGGCTTCTTCGCTTGTGTGCTGGCGTTCGGCTTCGGCCAGGTCTGCCCGGCTGGTCTCAAGAGTTTCTTCGGCGGTGGCGATGCGCTGGGCAAGGGCTTTGCGGTGGGCGACCTCAGCCTGGGCCTGGTTGAGGCTCTCCTGAGCAGAGGTCAGGGCTGCCCGGGCTTCTTCGGGTTCGGGGGTTCCCTGCTCTACCAGCTGGTCGAGGGTGCTCTGGGCTGCGCTCAGGGCGGCGAGCGCCTGCTGGGCTTTTGCTTCTGCCGCGTCGCGCTGGTGCTTGGCGCGGGTGAGGGCTTCTTCTGTGACGGGTGGGGTGTTTTGGTCGTAGCTGGCGGGAGCCGGGTGGTCTGTGGAGCCGCAGACGCTACAGGGTTGGCCTTCGGTGAGGGCTTCGGCCAGGATCTGGGCGGCTGAGTCAAAGCGCTGGCGCTGCAGGGTTTCGGCCTGGGCGGACGCCTTTCGTCGGCTTTCTTCGGCTACTTGGGAGGCCCGCTGGGAGGCTTCTAGACTGGTGCGGGCCTGGGTGAGGCGGTCGGCGGCGGTGACCCGGTCGCGGGCCTGGGCCAGCAGGGCGCGGGCAGCTTCTTCACGGGCGGTAGCCTGCTCGGTTTTCTCGTAGTCCTGGCGCTGCTGGGTGAGGCTCTGCTGGGCTTCTGCCAGGGCCTGGGTGAGCTGGGTGCGGCGGGTGGTCAGGCCCTGGAGGTTGCTGGTACTGGCCTGTGCCTGAGCGGCCAGGTTGGCGATGTCTTTTTCTGCCTGCTGGTAGCGGGTGAGCTGGTCGATGTGGGCGCTGGTGAGTTCGCTCAGCTGCTGGCTGGTCGCGTCGGTGAGGGTGGTTTCGAGGGCGTCCTGGGCTTGCGTGAGTAGGTCGTATTCGAGGGCGGTTTCGGTGAGGTTTTCCCGGGCGGACGCCAGGAGCGTACGGGTGCTACCCAGGTGGGTTTCTGCCCGCTCTACTGCCTGCTGATAGGCGGTTGCTGCCTGTTCAGCCGCTGTTACCCGAGGCAGAATCTCGGCAGCTACCCGGTGCTCTTCGAGGCGGGTGCGGCTGGCAGCTATCTGGCTCTCCTCGTTTGCCAGGATTTCCTGTTCCTGGGTGAGCTTGAGATAGGTGGCCCAGTCTTTTTGCAGCTGGGCGGTTTCGGTGTGCTCGTTTGCCAGTGTTTCGAGGTCGTGGGCAGTTTTGTCCCGCCGCTCTTCTAGACTCTGAATGAGATCTGCTAGCTGGCTGAGTACCTGGCGCAGGTGGTCGGGAAGATCCGCTACAGCGGCGGGCGCGGAGTCTTCAGAAGCGGAAGAGCTTTCGGTGCTTTCGTTTACCTCTTGCCCCAGGGCCCGTTGTGCCTGGTCGGCCCGGGCTGCCTGCTCGGCACGTTCTGCCCGCTGCTCTAGCACCCGCAGATCCTGCTGGGCGGCCTCGGCTGCCGCGGCGGCGTCCTTAGCGTATCTGTGGAGCAGATCCTGTACCTTTTCAAAGTCCTCGGTGCCAAAGAGTTGCTTGAGCAGCTGCTCCCGCTCCCCGGAGGTAGCGACCAGGAAACGCTGGAACTGCCCCTGGGGCAGCAGCATGACCTGGTTAAACTGTTGGGCGTTGAGGCCCAGTACAGAGAGCATGAAATCACCGGCGTCTTTGTGGCGGGTGATGGCCGGGTCGGGTTCCCAGCTGCCGGTGGTAGCGTCGAACTTCTCGATCAGGGTCTTGGCCTGTTCGGTGATGGTGCCCTGACCGCGTTTCTTGGGGCGCTCGTAGGCCGGGCTGCGATCGATACGGTAGCGGTCGGTTCCGATAGTGCAGTCGAGGATGACGCGGGGCTGCACGTGAGGCTCAGCGAAGCGGGATTTGAGGTCGGTTCGCCCCGATGAGGTGGTGCCGTAGAGGGCAAAGCAGATAGCGTCGAGGATGGATGATTTGCCTGAGCCGGTCGGGCCGTTGAGCAAGAAGATTCCCTCGCGGTTGAGGTCATCGAAGTCTAGGGTTATGGTGCCCGGGAAGGGGCCGTAGGCGGTGAGTTCTAGTCGGTGGATTCGCATTTAGTCGCTCGCTCCCCTGGTGCGTGCCTGGTCGAGGACGTCGGTCAGGTAGGTGGTTTCGGCTTCGTTGAGGGCTCTGCCGCGGACGTGGTCGTAGAAGGACTCACAGATAGCCTGCACGCTCTGGGGCTGGCGGGTGCGGCGGTAGCTGTGCTCTTGGCTTCTCTCAGCGCCTTCGGGGGCGAAGAAAAGTTCCTGGACATGCTCGTAGTGGGCTTTGAGCCTATCGAGGGCAGCGGCTGGGCGCTCAGCGTCGGTCAGGGTAATACTGACAAAAGCCCGGCCGTAGGCCGCCACGGTGCTTTCGGCAAGCACCTCGTCGAGAGTGCCTTTGAGGGTTTTGAGCACAAGGTGGGTCTGCCAGGTATGTTCGTTCACCTCAATAGCGCCGTCAGGGGCTACATCGATGATCCAGGCCCCCTTACGGTGGTTTTGCTCGCTGAAAGAATAGGCCAACAGAGAGCCGGAATACCTGACGGTATCGGCAACCTTCTGCTGCCCGTGCAGATGCCCCAGGGCTGTATAGCTGGCAGCGGCAAAAGTGCTCACCGGCACCTGCTGTACCCCGCCCACCGAGATATCGCGTTCTGACTCTGAAGGCTCTGAACCCGTGGCAAAGCAGTGGGCAAGAACCACCGTGGCGGCAACCTGGCGGGTGGCGGCGTCCTCTTCTACCCTCCTCATAGCTTCAGCCAGCACGCTCGCGTGGCTGGCCTCGGTGCCCCAGCGGGCAGCAATCGGGCGCGGCTCTAGGTAGGGTATGCCGTAAAAGGCCACCTCAACGCCCCCGGCGGACAGCAGGACGGGCTGGCCCACCTGGGTTTGCGAGGTCACCAGGTGCACACCCGCAACACTCAGCAAAGAAGAGCCAAAGCCCAGGCGAATAGCCGAGTCATGATTACCACTAGTTGCTACCACCTGCGCCCCGGCCTGCACCAGGCGGGTCAGGGTACGGTCAAAAAGTTGCACGGTCTCGGTGCGGGGCTGGGCCTGATCATAGACGTCCCCGCTGATCAGCACCACGTCAATACCCTGTTCCTGAACCAGGTTCACCAGCTCATCGAGCAGCTGCTCGGCATAGGAGTGCAGGGAGGTACCGTGAAAGGTGCGGCCCAGGTGCCAGTCTGAGGTGTGCAAGATACGCATACCACCAGTTTAGTGGTCCCGCTCTTACCCCGCTTTAGAATAGGGAGCATGACGTCTGTTTTTCCTGCCCCCGATGCCCTCTCCCCCGCCTACCGGTCGGCCCTGCGTGGCTCCCTGCTGGGTACCGCCCTGGGGGATGCCCTGGGCTACCCCCTAGAGACCAGCACCGCAGACCAGATTACTGAGCGCTGGGGTGGGCGTACAGGAGCCGACCTTATCGCGGCTATCGCCCGGGAACCCCTGCTGGTTTCAGACGACACCCAGCTCACCCTGGCAACCCTCGACGGGCTCACCGAGGTACTGGAGTGGAACAACGAGGGCCAGGCAGCCGACGAGCTGGCCTGCATCTGGCTAGCCTACCTGCGCTGGTACACCGGCACCGGCCACCCGGTACCCGAGACCGCCCCCTATTCTCTCCCCCGCCCCCTCGATGCGCTTCAGGTGATGCGCCAGCAGCGGGGCCCGGGCAAGGCCACCCTGGCAGCCCTTGCCACAGGGGAAATGCAGTTTATCTCTAAGAACATCAACCCGCAGGCCCTGGGCACCGGGGCGCTCATGCGCTCTGCCCCCTTCGGTTACCTGCCGGTGGCCGATGACGCTACCGTCATCAAGCTATCCGCCCACGCCGCGGCCCTCACCCACGGCCACCCCGAGGCCGTCATCTCGGCAAGCGCCTATGCCCTGCTCATTCGCTACCTGCTGGGTAGCGCCAGCCAGGGCGCCGGGCAGGCTCCCCGCCCCGATGTGCTTGAAGCCTGCACCCAGCAGGTGCTGAACTGGCTAGGTACGGTGGAAAAAAGCCAGGCCCTACCCGGCGATGCCGCACTCACCCGCACGGCGCTGGGCACCGCCGTCCGCCTGGCTCAGCACGAGGCGCAGGTGGCGGACACCCGCCCCCACTTCGGCAAACTCCTGGTAGCCCCCGATGTGCTCAGCTACGCCCTCTTCTTAGCTCTGCGGGCAGAGACGGACGTCGCTACAGGGAAGCTGAACCAGCAGCAGGCAGTGAGTGAGGCCCTGGGCGCGGCAATTGCTGTCACTGGCGATTCAGATTCAATCGGGGCTCTGGTCGGCTCCCTGCTCGGAGCGCTCTGGGGCGACACTGCTTTCCCGGCAGACCTCGCCCCTGCTACCGACGCCGCCGATGCCCTGACCCTGGTTGAGGCAGCCTGGTTTAAACAGCTTGGGGTGTAAAGACTTCCGTTCAGGAGCAAGGGCAGGCAGGCTCACGCTGGATGAAGCCCAGCAGATTCCGAGCGCGCGAGGAAAATAATCTGCGGGCGCAATAGGCATAAGCCTGACCCTCACGCCCCGCCTGACGGCGGATTCCGTTCGCTCTTATGTGCTCGCGCGCTCGCACCCGCTCACTTCATCCCAGCCAGCAGTTTCGCTGTGAGCCTGCCTGCCCTTCTGTCCCTAGAGTGTCTAAGCTGCAAGCACCTCGGTGCGGTGGTCCAGGTACCATTCGTCGGCGCGTTCCACGGCCAGGCGTTGGATAGCTCCGCCCATGCCGTTGCGCATGGTGTAGGCCAGGGACTGCAGCGGTAGCAGGCGGGCCACTATTTTGGCGCGTTCCAGCTGGGTATCATCCAGTGCCTTGGCCAGGGAATCCCAGCCGTAGAAGTTACCCAGGGCGGCGTGGTCAACGGCTGCGTCCCCTACCGAGGCGTGGTCCCAGTCGATAACGCCGACCAGTTTGTCGCCGTTCCAGAGAATATTGTGGCCGGCGAGGTCGCCGTGGACGAGAACCGGCGAGGCCGGTTCCAGAGCCAGTACCCGATCTATGGCTGCGTGAGCTACCTTCTGGGCGCCGGTGAGCAACTGAGGTACGACCTGCTCGCGCAGGAGCACCTCCCAGTTATCGCGTCCGCCCCAGTGCTCGTGCACCATGTCAAGGTAGGGCCCGTAGCCGCTGAAATCTACCGAGTGGATAGCTTTGACCAGGGTGGCAAGCTGCTTGGGCGGGGCCGAACCCTGCAGGCGAGGCTCCCCCTTAATCCAGGTTAGCCCTACAGCGGTGAAGCCGTTCCGGGTGATAACCCGGGTGATAGGCCGGGGTACCGCAAAGGGAAGGTCCTGGGGTAGCCGCCGCAGGATCTCGGTGCGGCGGGCTACCAGGTGCCCGGTCTGCTGGGTTTTGGCGATACGCACACTCAGCTCCGCCCCCATGTTGACGATGATGTGGGCAGAGCCGGTGGTCCGGATGTCCCAGCGGTCGCGGGGAATGTTCAAACCGGCTTGCTCCATCACCGCCGTGACCACGGGAAGAGCCTTCATCTGTTCAATGAGTGTAAGGTGCGCTGCCATAGGGTACCTCGTACAGGATTGTTACTGGGCCAGGGCGGCCTGTAGGTGGGGAAGAAGCTTGGCTAGAGCCTGGCTCCGGTGGCTGATGGCATTCTTGACATCGGCGGGCACCTGGGCGCAGGAGAGGCCAGCATATTCGCCGGTGAAACCGTCGGCTGCCAGGATCGGGTCATAGCCGAACCCGCCCTCACCGCGGGGCTCGCGCAGCAGGGTTCCGGCAAGCTCCCCCTCTTCCACGGCCTCTACACCTTCGGGGGTTACCATCGAGGCCGCACAGACAAAACGAGCGCGACGGTGCTCATCTGCAATGTCTGAAAGCTGGGCTAGGAGCAGGTTGAGGTTGGCTTCATCGTCCCCGTGCTGACCGGCCCAGCGGGCGCTGAAAATACCGGGCGCGCCGCCGAGCACATCAACTGATAGGCCAGAATCATCGGCGATAGCAATCAGACCTGTTGCCTGCGCTACCGCGCGGGCCTTGAGCAGGGAGTTCTGGGCAAAGGTGACCCCGTCTTCAAGCACGTCGGGGGCGCCAGCCGTACCGGCGTCAATCACCTCGGTGTCAACGTCCAGCCCCTCGATAGCGCCGCGCAGCATCTCGCGGAACTCGCGCAGCTTCCCCTGGTTGTGGGTGGCAAGAACGATTTTGGCGGGCATTAGTCCTCCAGGGCTTCGCGCTGGATCTGGGCTAGCTGCGCGGTGCCGTGCAGGGCCAAGTCGAGCAGGGAGTTCAGTTCGTCTCGATCGAAGGGGGCGCCCTCTGCGGTTCCCTGAACCTCAACGAACTTGCCTTCGCCGGTGACGACCACGTTCATATCGGTCTCGGCGCGCACATCTTCTTCGTAGGGCAGATCAAGCATAGGAACGCCGTCGATGATGCCCACAGAAATTGCGGCAACAGAGCCGGTGAGGGGCTTAGCCTTGGCCGGGATAATGCCCTGGGTCTGGGCCCACTTGATGGCGTCGGCCAGGGCGATATAGGCGCCGGTGATAGCGGCGGTGCGGGTGCCGCCGTCCGCCTGGAGCACATCGCAGTCGAGCACGATGGTGTTCTCGCCCAGCTCAGCGGTGTCGATGACGGCGCGCAGGGAGCGGCCAATCAGTCGAGAAATTTCGTGGGTGCGGCCGCCAATCTTGCCCTTGACCGACTCACGGGAGTTACGGGTGTTGGTGGCGCGCGGTAGCATGGCGTATTCTGCGGTGACCCAGCCGGTGCCCTGGCCCTTGAGCCAGCGGGGCACGCCCTCGGTCAGTGAGGCGGTGCAGAGCACCCGGGTGTTGCCGAATTCAATCAGGGCCGAGCCTTCGGCGTTCTTTGACCAGCCGCGGGTGACGGTGATGGGGCGGAGCTGGTCGGGAGTGCGGCCGTCGCCGCGTAGGGTGGGTGCTGCCATGTTTTCTGTCATGGTTTCAGCCTAGCGTCTGTTGCCCGGGGCGCACAAAAACACGGGCGCTTTTCTGCACCCGTGTTGTCTGCGTTGGCTACTTGTGGGCAGGGGCGGTAACTAGCTCCCCTGGTGGCGGCTAATGACGTTCAGGGTGGTGGTCTGCGGGTTGCTGGCATATTCCTCGGGGCTACGGCGGGGGTTGACCCGGTAAGTTGCCGAAGCCTCAGCCACCGATATCGGCCCGTCAAAAACGCTCTTGGCTTCGGCCAGGGCAATAGCGGGGTCATTCCAGATGGGCAGGTGGGTGAGCAGCAGGTTGCGGACGCCCGCCTCGGCTGCCGCTTCACCGGCACGTTTGCCGGTCAGGTGGATGCCGCGCAGGGCGTCATCGCGGCCCTCCTGGTAGGCAGCTTCGCAGAGGAAGAGGTCGGCGTCGCGGGCTGCTTCAATCAGACCGATGCAGGAGTCGGTGTCGCCGGAGTAGGTGAGCACGGTCTTACCTTCACTGGTTTCGCACTCGATGCGTAGGGCGTAGGGCTCTTTGGTGGGGTGGACGACCACGTGCGGGGTCACTGTGAAGGGGCCGATTTTGACTTCGGCGTGGTTGGTCCACTCATGGAACTCAAACTCGGTGTGCATGCCCGGTTCCAGAGGTAGGCCGTGGGTATTGACCAGGTACTGGTGGATATCGCTGGGGCCGTAGAGGGGGATGGGGCCTTTAGACCAGCCATTGGGGTTCCATTTAACCGCCACGTGTAGGCCAGAAAGGTCGATGCAGTGGTCGGGGTGCAGATGGGAAATAAGTATGGCGTCGATATCTTCGAGGTTGATGTGGGACTGAAGGGTGCCCAGGGCTCCGTTGCCCATATCAACGATGATGCGCCAGGTCTTGCCCAGGTCGTCAATGGTTGAGACCATGTAGCAGCTGGCCGCTGCGTTGGGTCCGGGGAAGGAACCTGTACAGCCTATGACCGTCAATCGCATGAGTGGTCTTCCTTCTTCTGTGTGTCTGTGCTTTAGGGTGTGTCTGTGGTGATGGTAATGCGCGGGGTGGTAACAGTCTGGGTGATGAGTTCGGGAGGAACGACTGCCAGGGAGCCGGTGGGGAATCGTTCTGCCACCGAGTTGGTATGGCGTACCTTGGCGACCTCGGGCCCTAGGAAGCGGCGGGCTAAGTGCTCGAAGGTTTCGGTTTCGCCGGTGGCCAGGAATTCGTGGGAGGGCGGCAGGGCGGCGGGGCGCTCTAGGCCAGCTCTTAGCAGGGCCTTGTAGACGTCCTTAGCCGACTCTTCCGAGGACGATACGAGGGTGACGTCGTCCCCCATGATGTAGGAAATGACGCCGGTGAGCAGGGGGTAGTGGGTACAGCCCAGCACCAGGGTATCGACCCCGGCCTCCTTGAGAGGAGCCAGGTATTCTTCGGCAGTCTCAAGGAGCTCAGGGCCGCTGGTAATGCCCTTTTCAACGAACTCTACGAAGCGGGGGCAGGCCACAGAGTAGATTTCAAGGTCGCTCATGACCGAGAAGGTGTCTTCATAGGCCCGGGAGGTCACGGTAGCTTCGGTGGCGATGACACCGATTTTACGGTTGCGGGTTGCCGCCACCGCTCGGCGGGCGGCGGGCTGGATAACCTCAACCACCTGAATACCGTACTTGCGGGTGTAGCGCTCGCGGGCGTCCCTCAGCACAGCGGCCGACGCCGTGTTGCAGGCAATCACCAGGAGCTTGACCCCGGAGTCCACCAGCTCGTCCATGATGCGCAGGGCATGGGCTCGCACCTGGGCGATGGTCAGGGGGCCGTAGGGGCCGTGGGCGGTGTCGCCCACGTAAATCACCGACTCGTGCGGTAGCTGGTCCATGATGGCGCGGGCAACGGTTAGGCCGCCCACTCCCGAATCGAACACGCCGATGGGGGCGCTTGCGGTGGGTTCGGCAAGCACCTGACTACCCCAGGGGGTTACGAGTTTCGGGTTGGTTTCGCTCATTACACACCTGACATTAGCTAAAGGTTGAAGAAAACTGTAGGGCGCCCATCGCAGCGACCAGCTTTTGAGTGGACTATCACGCCCCGGCGCCCGCGCGGGGCGTCATAATCGGTCACGAAAGATTATTTACGGTGCGGACGGCCCCGCCCCGGCCTCGTCCAGACCCAGCAGGAGGCTCTGCATGAGGCTTTCTTGCAGCCAGGTGACGAAGTTATAAAGCAGGGCCATGTAGTCTTCGGTGCTCTCTACGCTGCCCCAGTCGGTGTGTTCGCCGATGCGGTCGGCGTCCTCAGCGCTGTTAATCCCTAAACGGGTGCCTAGGGTTAGACGCACGTCGTTGAGGGCAGCGGCCCAGCTATTGGCCCGCTCGGTATCTAGCCTCACAACCCCGGCCTGCAAATCCATGGAGGCCTGGGTGAGGTGTTCGATTTTGGCCCGGCGTAGGGAAAGGTCAGTGAAGCGGCGGTATTCATCAGCGACTTCCGGGTCGTCGCTTGCCACCGGCAGCATACGGGCAACAGCGGGGTCACTGGGCACGCTGGCGGTCTCAGAGATACCCACCAGGGCCGCCAGGGGGTCAGCATTGGGGTCTTCTTCCGGCTCTAGTGCCAGGGCGACGTCCTCAAACAGGCGGGTGAGCACCTGTACCTCTTCAGGGGTGAAGCGGGCGGTAATGCCACGGGAGGTTGGGGTAAAGGGTTCAGCCATAAGACTATGCACCTGCCTGCTCGATGGTTGCCCACAGTCCCCAGGTATGCAGGGCGGTGGTGTGCCGTTCGGCCTCTTCTTTGGAGCCGCTAAAGACGGTGGCCTTACCTTTGGTGTGTACCTGCATCATGAGCTGGTGGGCTTTTTCGGTGCTGTAGCCAAACTGGGTGCGCAGCACATAGGTCACGAAGCTCATCAGGTTAACCGGGTCGTCCCAGACAATGACCGCCCAGGGCAGGTTGAGCTGGGTGCTCTCGTCTAGGGCTAGATCGAGCTCAAGATCTGCCAGGGTGTCGGTGGCTGAGGCAGCCGAAGGCATAGGGCGTACTCCTTAGGTCATTTGTACCTTATCTATCATAGGGCTCTTCTTTCGCTGTGCCCTAGCTCGTTCACTTTCGGGGCAAGCAGAACCGCGGCGGTGGGGCTGGGCTTGGGCACGGTCAAAGGATAAAGTTATACCCGTGACTCAAAAAACTTCCCTCCTCACCGACCACTACGAGCTGACCATGGTGCAGGCTGCCCTAGCCTCAGGCGCTGCCCACCGGCGTACCGTCTTCGAGGTCTTCACCCGCAGGCTTTCGGGCGGACGCCGCTACGGCGTCTTAGCTGGCACCGGCAGGTTGCTTGAGGGGCTAGAGAACTTCCGCTTCGATACCGAGGAGCTTGAATTTTTAGCCTCCCGCAAGGTGGTCAATGAAGAGACCCTGGATTATCTTGCTCATTTCCGCTTTTCAGGTTCCATCCGGGGTTATGCCGAGGGTGAGGTCTTCTTCCCCCACTCCCCCGTGCTCCAGGTCGAGGCATCCTTTGCAGAGGCCTGCCTGCTCGAGACTTTTATCCTCTCAATCCTCAACTTTGATTCTGCTGTCGCCACGGCGGCCTCCCGTATGACGGTTGCCGCCGGCAAGCGTCCTTGCCTAGAGATGGGCTCCCGCCGGGCTCATGAGCAGGCTGCTGTATCTGCCGCCCGTGCCGCCGTCATCGCTGGGTTTACCGCTACCTCGAATCTTGAGGCCGGCCGCCGTTACGGGCTCCACACCGTCGGCACCAGCGCCCACGCCTTTACCCTCTTGCACGACTCAGAGCGCCAGGCCTTTGAGGCCCAGCTGGCTTCCCTGGGGGTGGGCACCACCCTGCTGGTCGATACCTACGATGTTGAGAAGGCTGTGAACCTTGCCGTTGAGCTGGCCGGGCAGGAGCTTGGAGCGGTTCGCCTTGATTCTGGCGACCTGGTGGCTCAGGCCCAGAAGGTGCGCGAACAGCTCGATGCGCTGGGAAACACCGGCACCAAGATTACCGTCACCAGTGACCTGGACGAGTACGCTATCGCCTCACTCGCCGCTGCCCCCGTCAACTCCTACGGGGTGGGCACCAAGCTGGTCACGGGCTCCGGGGTTCCCACCTCGTCCATGGTCTACAAGGTGGTCTTGCGCGAGAACTCGCAGGGAGTCATGGAGCCTGTAGCTAAGGCGTCCTCGGGTAAGGCCTCTGTGGGAGGCAAGAAAACCGCCGTTCGGCGCCTTGATACCGCAGGCACAGCTACTGCCGAAGTGGTCGGCCTCGATATTGAGGCTCCTGCCGACTCCAATGACCGACCGCTCATGGTAGACCTGGTGGTCGATGGGCAGGTCCAGCCCGGCTTTACCGGAGCTGAGGGTGTACGCCGCGCGGCCGAGCGTCATGCCCGCTCTCTCGCCGAACTCCCGGTTGCAGCTACCCGCCTCTCCCCCGGTGACCCGGTCATTCCCACAGAATTTATCTCCTAGATAGGTAAGGACTAAACGATGTCAAAAGCACTCATTATTGTTGATGTTCAGAACGATTTTTGCGCCGGTGGCTCACTCGCTACCGAGCGTGGCGCCGAGGTTGCTGCCCTCATTAGCGAGTTTGCAGAGAACCATCACGGGGACTACGAGGCGATTGTTGCCACCCAGGACTGGCACGTTGACCCCGGAACTCACTTTTCTGAGAACCCCGATTTCAAGGACTCCTGGCCGGTACACTGCAAGGCCGAGAGCCGCGGGGCTGAGCTACACGAGGATTTGGATACCGACTACATCGAGGCCTACTTCCACAAGGGCGAGTTTGAGGCTGCCTACTCGGGTTTTGAGGGCCTGCTGGCCCCCGAGGATACGGTGATGACCGGTGAGCGCGAGGCCGGCGCCCCGGTCAAGGATGATACCCCTAAGCTGTCTCTCGATGACTGGCTAGCTGAGCGCGATATCACCGATGTTGATGTGGTGGGTATTGCCACCGATTTTTGTGTCAAGGCCACAGCCCTGGATGCGGTGGATGCCGGCTACGAGACCCGCGTGCTGCTCGACTTGACGGCTCCGGTGGATGAGGAATCCCTGGACGATATCAGCGATGAGCTGGAGGACGCCGGGGTAACGGTAACCGAGGTCCTCTAGGTCTTCTGAGAGCTAGCTTTTCACAGAGGCTAGTGCTTGTGGTCATAGCAGGCTGGCTCGGGATTGGGTCTATGGTGGCTGGTGGTTGTGGTGCCAGCAGGCTGGCTCGGGGCTGGCGTTTAAGGGTGCCTGCTGGCACCACAACCACCGGCTCAGGCTCCCTACTTGCGCCCCACGAACCAGTCCTGCAATTTATCCAGGCGGGCTTGGAGCTGTTCGGCTGAGGCCTGGGCAACGGCAGGCCCACCGCAGATGCGGCGCAGTTCGTTGTGGATTGAGCCGTGGGGCTTGCCGGTACGGGCAGCCCAGGCTGCTACGTTTTTAGCCAGCTTGTTGCGCAGGTCTTTGAGCTGGCGGTGGTCAACGACCTGGGGAGCGGCGGACGCCGGTCGCCGGGAGGCATGGTCCTGTTGGCGGGCGCGTAGCAGGGTGCCGACCTGGTCAGCGTCCAGTAGGCCGGGGATGCCGAGGAAGTCTTGCTCTTCATCCGAGCCAACTTCAAGGCCACCGGTGGAGAACTCTGCCCCGTCAAAGAGCACCCCGTGGAAGGAGGCCTGGGAGCCGATGGCCTCGAATTTGCCGCGGGTGAGCTGGTCGCTGGCTACTTCTTCCTTGTTGGCTTCTTCAATCAGGTGGTCGTCCAAGCCCTCGTTGAGGGGGTCGACCACCTCGTCGGTAGCTCCCTTGCGGTCCAGGGCGTGATCCCGTTCAGTTTCCATCTCGTTGGCCAGCATCATGAGCTGGGGTACGGAGGGCAAGAATACCGAGGCGGTTTCGCCGCGCTTTCGCGAGCGCACGAATCGTCCGATAGCCTGGGCGAAGAAGAGGGGGGTGGAGGTTGAGGTGGCGTAGACGCCGACGGCTAGGCGGGGGACGTCCACGCCTTCGGATACCATGCGCACGGCTACCATCCAGCGGGAAAGACCTGCGGAGAACTCTTCGATGTTGTTGGAGGCTTCTTTGTCGTCGGAGAGAATGAGGGCGGGTTTTTCGCCGGTAATTTTTTGGAGCTGTTTGGCGTAGGCGCGGGCGTCAGCGTGGTCGGTGGCGATGACGAGGCCGCCGGCGTCGGGGACGGTGCGGCGTACTTCGGTCAGGCGTTTGTCGGCGGCGGCGAGTACGGTGGGGATCCATTCGCCGTCGGGGTTGAGTGCGGTGCGCCAGGCTTGGGCGGTGACGTCCTTGGTGAAGCCCTCCCCCAGGTTGGCGGCCATTTCTTCGCCGGCGGAGGTGCGCCAGCGCATCTGGCCGGAGTAGGCCATGAAGATGACGGGGCGTACGACGTGGTCTTTGAGGGCGGGGCCATAGCCGTAGGAGTAGTCGGATTTGGAGCGGCGGATGCCGTCGGCGTCCTCTTCGTATCGGACGAAGGGGATGGCTGCGGTGTCGGAGCGGAAGGGGGTACCGGTCAGGGCTAGACGGCGGGTGGCCGGTTCGAAGGCTTCGCGCAGGCCGTCGCCCCAGGAGAGGGAGTCACCGGCGTGGTGAATTTCGTCCATGATCACCAGGGTGCGGCCGTTTTCGGTGCGGGCCCGGTGCAGCATGGGCTTGTTGGCGACCTGGGCGTAGGTGAGGGCGACGCCCTGGTAGCCACGACCCATAGTGCCATCTGAGTTTTTGAAGTTGGGGTCGATGGAGATGCCGACGCGGGCGGCGGCGTCGGCCCACTGGCGTTTGAGGTGGTCGGTGGGGGCGACCACGGTCATACGGTTGATGGTGCCGCGGTTGAAGAGTTCTTTGGCGACGGTGAGGGCGAAGGTAGTTTTACCTGCGCCGGGGGTTGCCACGGCCATGAAGTCGCGGGGGTTCTCTGTAAAGTACTTGGTCATGGCTTCGGCCTGCCAGGCGCGCAGCTTGGGGGCGGTTCCCCAGGCGGCGCGGTCGGGGTAGGCCGGGGGCAGGGGCGGGTTGGAGCCTTCGCCGAAGAGTGGTAGCTGGCTGTCGTTCATCTCGTATCTTCCCTTCCCTCTGTGGCTGCCCTCAAGGTTTTTGGGCACCACAAAAGTTTAGCCCCATTCGGGAGCGAATGGGGCTATGAGTCATCTCTCGATGAGTCTGGTTGACTAGGCTACCGGCAGGGCGGGTAGCAGGTTGCTCAGGGTCTGACCGGCGAGGTTGATGGTCTCAGATCGGCCGTCGGTGGCGTTGATAACGATGGCGCCCGAGACTACGGTGAGGACGACCTCGAAGTCGGCTTCGGGGTTGTCCCCGTAGTAGACCGGGGCCTGGCTGAGAAGTAGCTGGGCCAGGGTTGAGGTGCTTGAGCCGTCGGAGGTGAGGGTGATGGTCTCATTAGTGGTGTAGGTGACGCTCACGGTCTGCTGCTGGCCGTTGGTTGTCTGCGCTCCGTAGGTTGCGGTCATCTCTGCGCTGTTGACGCCGGTGGCGGTTACGGCGCTGCCGCCGCTCTGCTTGACCAGGTGGCGGGTTTCGCCGTCACGCGCGCTGTCGATGGGTAAGGGGTCCCAGCCGTCGGGGAAGGTGACCACGTAGTCCAGGCGGAAGGAGGCTCCCGCGGCGAGGACGGCGGTGCCCGCTACGGGTGCTCCCGTGGTGTCTTCGGGGCTAGAGAACCAGAGGCCGGTGCCGCCGTAGGTGCCGGAGTTGAAGCCGCCCAGGCTACCGCCGGGGGTGAAGGTGCCCTCACCGTTGGCAACCAGGCCGGTTGCGCCGTCCGTAATGAGGCCGGTGGAGTCGTCAAACTGCACGTCACCGGTGGAATTGCTGGTACCGCCGAATATTGAGGCTACGCCGACGTTAGTGTTGTAGCCGGCGCTGGCGTCCTCGATAGCGACCTGGGAGAAGAGCCCCCAGCGTACAGTCAGAGTAGGGGTAATGACGCTGGTGCTGGCGGCATAGGCAGGCACAAGGGCTGAGGACGCGACGACGGGCGCCGCCCAGAGGCCGGCTGTGGCCAGGGTACGGCGCGAGGTTTGGGGTGAGGTCATGTGTGTTTCCTTAGAGGTGGTTCTGAGCGAGTGATGGTGTGTTAGTTTTCGTCGTTGTCGCCGGGTGCAAGGCCCTCATAGATTTCCTTGCATTCGGGGCAGACGGGGAACTTTTCGGGGTCGCGGCCGGGGGTCCACTTTTTGCCGCAGAGGGCGCGCACGGGCTTGCCGGTGAGGGCGGACTCCATGATTTTTTCTTTGCGCACGTAGTGGGCGAAGCGTTCGTGGTCGCCGGGTTCGACGTTCTGGACTTCTTCGCGTTCCAGCAGGGCGGTGACGCCGGAGTGGGCAGTTTCGGGGAAGGGGTCTTCGATGCCGGGAATCGATGACATGCCGGGTCTCCTTTATCTCAAAGCAGTTGGTCTTGTCTACCAGTGTAGTGCCCCCGTCAAGACGGCGTCCGGCTCCTGCTGTGGGGCAGGGGCCGGACGCCGCTGGTGGGGTTACCTGCTTCTAGCAGGTTGAGGTGCGGTTAGCTGTAGCGGGCTACTCGTTGGTACATGTCTGCTACGTGCCGTTCGTAGTTTTTCGCTCCGGCGCGGACGCCCAGATAGAAGGCTGCTACCCCAATCAGGGCGGTGACGGCGGCACCCAGCCAGAACCAGAGCATGCTACCGACGATAGCCGTGGCCCCCATACCGATGAGGGACGGCAGGGAGAGAGCCATGGGGATAAAGATGATAAAGCCCCGTGCCATAGTCTTAGCCATACCGTCTGGCTGTTCCGGGGTCTTCCAGGGGCTGGTTCCCGGTGGGACCACGGGGGCGTTGAAGACGGTGTCGAGGTAGTTGGCCATGCCGTTGGCGATAAAGTAGGTTCCCAGGGAGCTCACCAGTAGAGGCAGGGCCCAGGCAGCGTGACCGGTCAGGAAAGCAAAGGTCAGGGTGCCCAGCACAATCATGGGCAGGTAGAGCAGCATCATGCCGTAGGCCCGCCCCAGCCTGTCGTCAATGCCGCGCAGGGGTGAGAGGGCGTGCAGGGAGAAGGCCGAGCCTTCAAAAGAAGCCAGGGCAGACTGGGAGTAGCCTGCCATCGCCGGTATGAAGGCGACCGCCATGACGAAGGCCATGGGGTTCGTCATCTCTTCCTCCGCCCCGTTCGCTGAGACGATAAAGCTTCCCGAGATAAAAACCATCAAGATATACATGAGCGGCATCATGAGCACGTTGAGGTTGGCCCGGGAATCCCGGAGCATCATATCGAGGGTACGGGCGGCGATAGCCCCGCGCACGGTGGCCGGGAAGCGCCCCAGAAGCCCCAGGTTACCCTGGGCCAGGGTTTTGCCTTCGTCCTGCACCCCGGTGGAATCCCCCACGCTGGCCATGGTCTTAGCCGCAAAGAACTGCCAGATGAACCAGGCTAGGGCACAGTAGACCAGAGTGAGTGCGGCAAGAGCTACTGCCAGGCCATAGCGACCTGCCCCAACCTGCGGCGCGATAGCCCAGGCTGAGGCTACAGGGGTCCACTGCAGGTAGCCGAGAATCTGCCGGAGCTGCTCGGTGTTGCTGGTGATGCCCGTGATAGTCGCCAGCATCAGGGGCCCGGCAAAGATCAGGGCCGCAAAGGCAAGAAGGGTGAGGGCGTTACTCACTGAGCGTCGCGAGCGGACGGGTATAGAGGCTACCGCAGTCAGGCGTCCGCCCAGAATGGCAAGGGCAAGTCCCAGTAAACCTGCCGGGATGAAAGCCAGAGTAGCCGCTAGCGAGTAGAAGTTGGAAGTTATCAGAGCCAGGACGGCTAGTACCGTCAGCATACCGGGCACCCCAATCAGAGCCCCCAGGACTTGGCCGCCCATGAGCTGGCGGACGGTAATGGGATAGGGAGCGAGGCGCTCCGGGTCTAGGGTGGGGTCGGCACCGGCTGCCACCAGGGGTATCAGCCACCAGGCCAGGGTCAGCAGGCTACCTGCCACCCCCAGAATCAGTAGGGAGTCGGCAGGGTTCTGCAGGGTGAAACCTAAACCAGCCACGACCACTACGGCGCCGAGCCCGTAGAGCAGGCCAAAGACTAGGCCCACGATAGCCCAGGCATTCCCGTTACGGAAGATAGCGAGGAAGTGGTCGAGTTTAAGTTTTAGGAGGACTGCAACCATGAGATTCCCTCCGATACAACGCGTCCGCCCACCAGTTCAACAAATCGTTCTTCTAGCGATACGCCGCCGCGAACCTGTTCCACGGTGCCAGAGGCCAAAATACGGCCGGCGTTCATAATGGCAACGTGGTCGCAGAGGCGCTGGACTAGGTCCATGACGTGGGATGAGATAATGACGGTGCCGCCGCCTGCCACATAGGCCTTGAGAATATCCTGGATGTTCGAGGCTGAGACCGGGTCCACCGCCTCAAAGGGCTCATCGAGCACCAGCAGAGAGGGTGCGTGGATCATGGCGCAGGCCAGGGCTATTTTCTTGGTCATACCGGCTGAGTAGTCGGCGACCTTGCGGCCGGCGGCCCCGGTCAAGTCCATAGCCGTGAGCAGGTCGCGGGTTCGCTCAGCCACGGTTGCCTTATCGAGCCCGTGCAGGCGGCCGGCGTAGGTGAGGAGCTGCTCGCCGGTGAGCTTATCGAAGAGGCGGACGCCGTCAGGCAACACGCCCACCCGGCGTTTAGCATCTAGGGGGTTGGCCCAGACGTCCAGACCGCCCACCAGTACCTGCCCGGCGGTGGGCTTGAGCAGGCCCGTTGCCATGGAGAGAGTGGTGGTCTTACCTGCGCCGTTGCGTCCTACCAGCCCGTAGAAGGAGCCTCTGGGCACGGTGAGGTTGACTCCGTCTACCGCAGCCTGCTGGCCAAAGACCTTCACCAGGTTGGTGATCTCCAGGGCTGCGCTGCCCCTGCTGGCCTCTGCGACTTCAGCTTCTACTGGCGCTGAAACTGGCTCAGTCAAGCTGCTGCCGGGTGTCTCTACTGGCCGGTTGTGGGTTTGGTCGTAAGGTTTATTCTGCGGGGGAAGGTTCTCGTGTGCCATATCTCCACTGTAGCCAGCATCACGAGCTTTTCCCTCCCCCGCTAGGGTGATTCCTTAAAAAAGAGCCATCATCAGGGCTGAGCGGGCCTTTGTGACGCGGGGGTCGGCTGAGCCTACAACCTCGAACAGTTCTAGCAGGCGTTCGCGCACCGTGGTTTTAGTCTCCGCGTCCACGGCCTTGAAGAGGGCGATAAGACGGTTGAAGGCGTCTTCCACGTGCCCGCCAGCTACATCTAGGTCGGCGACGTTGAGCTGGGCCTGCACGTTGGTAGCGTCGGCGGCAGCTTTCTGGCGTTCTTCTGCCAGGTTCAGGGTTGAGACGCGGTGGAGCAGGTGAACCTGAGCCAGGCCGATTTTAGCGTCCGTATCGCCCGGGTTCTCGTTGAGCGCGCGGGTGTAGGCGGCTTCCGCTCCCTGGTAATCGCCCCGGTCCAGCGCCTCGATAGCTTCCCGGTGCAGGGGAGGCAGGGGCTTCTCAGCCTCTGACAGCACCGGTTCGAACCCACCGGGTAGGCCCTGCTGGGCGGCGAGCTGCAGCACCTGGCCCAGCACCTCGGTCAGGGCCTGGGGCTCAACGGGGCCGTTGAAGAGCGGGGCTGGGCGGCCAGCGAGCACAGCCACGGCCGCAGGTACGCCCTGAATCTGGAAGGCCTGCCCGATCTCGGGGGTCTTGGTGATATCAACGGCAGCCAGCAGCAGATTGCCGCCGGCAGAGTTCACCAGGGCCTCGACCTGCTCCAGCATCTGGACCGACGCCGGTGAGTGGGGTGCCCACAGGGCAAAAATCACGGCGCCCCGGTTGGACTCCTGCACCAGCTGCTGGAACTGGGCCACATCGGTTACGTCCAGTCGCCAGCTGGCTGCGGCGTTCTCCTCAGCAGGCTCAGCGCTGGAACCTGCCGACCCCGCAGCCCCCAGATCCAGGGCATTTCGTACCGAAGCGGGTAGGTTCTGATCGTCAATCCCGGCCATTGGCCTTCCTTTCACAACGACAAATATCTCTACACTCTATGGTGCCAAAGCTCAGCCGGTAAGCGGGCACCCCTGCCCTAGTTCTAGCCCAGGGCAGAATCACGATAAGGTTGAACACAGTAACTACACCACTACCCGAGTAGCCAGCATGCCCTCATCTTTTTCTCCCTCCCGACTCCTGCGGTCTCTCACCTCTCGCACCAGCCGCGCACAGGCGTCCGCGCAACCAGATTCCCCGGCCAACACCGAAGAAAGCGGCACCAGGCAGTCGCAGAACAACAAGTTCGCGCTACCGACTATCCCCGGTGCCCGGCCCCGCCACCGCCTCCAGCTGCCCGAAGAACCGGCCCACCTCAAAGAGAATAAGGACGGCGCCGCCCCCGCTCCCCCAGAAACCCACGCCCTCGCCCCCGGCAAGGGCCGCTACATCAGCAACCCAATCTACTTTGGTTTCATGCTGGCCGTCGGTGTGGGGCTTGCCTGGATGGGCATGTACTTTGTGCTTAACATTGGCGCCCTAGCCGGCTGGCTCACCGGCGCAGTGTTCATCGGTCTGGGGCTAGACCCGGCTGTACGCAAACTCGAACAGTGGGGCCTTCCGCGCGGGGCAGGCGTCACCGTCGTCTTCCTCTTCTTCGTTGCGGTAGCTGCCGCCCTCATCTTCTGGATAGTACCCATCATCGCCCGCCAGGCAGTTTCCTTCATCACCGGCTTCCCCCAGCAGTTTGAGAACTTCCTCAACTCAGATCTTTTCTCAGGTCTCGATGAGCGTTACCACATCCGATCAGCGGTAGATGCCGAGGTAGAGAAGTTCTTTGAACAGGTCACCTCAGACACCTCTGTGGTGAGCGGCTTTATGAACTCCCTCATGAACGCGGGCTCCACCCTGGCGGAAATCACCACCGGCACGATTATCGTGCTCTTCCTCTCCATCTACGTGCTCGCCTCCCTACCCACTATTAAGGCCTGGTTCATCCGCCTGGCTCCCGCCTCCAAGCGTGAACGCGTCGGCTACCTCACCGAAAAAATCACCAGCTCTGTTGGCCAGTACGTCATGGGCCAGGCTCTCGTGGCGATTTGCAACGCCACCTGCGCAGCCATCATCATGCTGATCGTGGGCGTTCCCTTCGCCCAGCTGCTCATGCTCTTCGTCCTGCTCCTGGCCTTCATTCCCCTAGTCGGTGGCGTCAGTGCCGCCGTCCTGGTCTCGGTCATCTCGCTCATTGATAGCTGGCAGACCGCCCTCTTCTTCCTTATCCCCTACCTGATTTACCTGCAGATTGAGGCCTACTTCATTTCCCCCCGCATCATGAGCAGAGCAGTGGCCGTGCCCGGTGCTGTAGCCATCATCGCGGTGGTTGCCGGTGGCTCCCTCTGGGGTGTGCTCGGTGCCCTCATCGCCATTCCCGTCGCAGCTTCCCTGCTGATTCTGGTCAACGAGGTACTCGTGCCCCGCCAGGACCAGCTCTAACGACCCATCCGCTTTCCTTGACCCGGTAGCGCCATGCCTTTGCGTAGGATCGCTACCGGGTTTTTCTACGCTTCTAACGCTCTAGTTCTGGTGCAACCCGCCGGGTTCTACCAGAATCTACGAGTTGCCCAGCACCGCTCGTGCCAGTGGCGACGCTCCTCGATAGCCCGCTGAGCACCAAACATGTGGTCCTGCTGCCAGACCACCAGGTGCGCGATACCTGGGTGGATAGGCCGCCCACATTCGGGGCACTTATAGGTTTTCAGAGCGTTAATCGAGGGAATGTATTGCACATACCAGTCCCCGTCTTGGGCCCGCTCCACTCGCGGGGCAGGGTCAAGAATACGGGAAATATCGCGCCCAGCGGGGCGGGCTTTCTGCCACTTGCTGGGAGCTGCCCCGGAGTTAGAGTTGGGGCGGCGGGGCTTAGATGAAGAACGACGAGGCATTCCCCCATTCTTTCATGCACCGGTGTGCCCGCCCAAGCCACCTGTTAGAGTGGTACGGTGCGTTTAGTTATAGCTGATTGTTCCGTAGACTACATGGGCCGTCTCAATGCCCATCTGCCCCGTGCTACCCGCCTGCTCATGATCAAGAATGACGGCTCGGTGCTGATCCACTCCGACGGCGGCTCCTACAAGCCCCTGAACTGGATGAGCCCACCCTGCCGCCTGCATATTTCCCCTCGCGAAGAGTTCGAGGGCACCTCGGTAGCCGAGGATCTTGACCCCGATGTGAGCGAGCTGTGGACCGTGCAAGCCGCCAAGAGCGACGACAAGCTAGTCATTCGCGTCTTCGGCACCCACGGGGAACTCAGCCACGACCTGGGTATTGACCCGGGCCTTATTAAGGACGGCGTTGAGGCCGACTTACAGCGCCTGTTGGCTGAACAGATTGAGCTTCTTGGTGCGGGCTACCGCCTGGTGCGCCGCGAGTACCCCACGGCAATCGGCCCGGTGGATATTTTGGCCAAGGACGCCGGGGGCGTCTCTGTGGCTGTCGAGCTCAAGCGTGTGGGCGATATCGACGGTGTAGAACAGCTCACCCGCTACCTAGAGCTCCTCAACCGCGACCCCCTGCTAGCACCGGTTCAGGGTGTCTTTGCTGCCCAGCGCATCAAGCCCCAGGCCCGCACGCTGGCAGAAGACCGTGGCATCCGCTGTGTGGCTCTCGACTACGATGCCATGCGCGGAGTAGATGACGTGGAATCCCGCCTCTTCTAAACAAGAAGAAAGCTAAAAAAATAAGGACGCCGCCCTCCCCCATCTCTGGGGAAGGGCAGCGTCCTTTCGTCACAGTAATCTGGTTAGATCTGTGCGTGCTTAGCTGCGATGGTGACTCGATCGTTAGAGACGGTCAAGAAACCTTCGTGCAGGCGGGTGGTCTTCTTCTCACCGCTGGTTGCCTCAATCAGAAGCTCACCGTCTTCAGCGAGAAGGGCCATGGTGGGGATGTGACCGGGCATGATACCCAGGTCGCCATCGACGGTGCGCGCACGCACGTACTTGGCTTCGCCAACCCACACGACTCGTTCACGGGAAACGACTTCAACTTTCAGTGCCATGATTACTTGGCTCCAGACTGTGCCTTGATTTCCTCGTAACGGCGCATGACGTCGTCCATACCACCGATGTTGTAGAAGGCCTGCTCGGGGATGTGGTCAACATCGCCGCGGCAGATCATCTGGAAGGATTCGATGGTGTCCTTGATCGGCACGGTTGAACCCTCGACACCGGTGAACTGCTTTGCAGTGTAGGTGTTCTGTGAGAGGAACTGCTCGATGCGGCGGGCACGTGAAACAACGACCTTCTGCTCTTCGGAGAGTTCGTCAACACCGAGGATGGCGATGATGTCCTGAAGTTCCTTGTTTTCCTGCAGGATAGCCTTGACCTGGATTGCGGTGTCGTAGTGCTCCTGACCGATGTACTGGGGGTCCAGGATTCGGGAGGTGGAGGACAGGGGATCAATCGCGGGATACAGACCACGTGAAGCGATCTCACGGGAGAGCTCGGTGGTTGCATCCAGGTGGGCGAAGGTGGTTGCAGGTGCGGGGTCGGTGTAGTCGTCCGCAGGAACGTAAATTGCCTGCATGGAGGTGATGGAGTGACCACGGGATGAGGTGATGCGCTCCTGCAGTAGACCCATTTCGTCTGCCAGGTTGGGCTGGTAGCCCACAGCGGACGGCATGCGGCCGAGCAGGGTTGAAACCTCAGAACCTGCCTGGGTGAAGCGGAAGATGTTGTCGATGAAGAGCAGAACGTCCTGGTTCTGAACGTCACGGAAGTATTCCGCCATGGTCAGGCCGGTCAGCGCAACGCGCAGACGGGTTCCCGGCGGTTCGTCCATCTGGCCGAACACGAGAGCGGTGTCCTTCAGAACGCCAGCTTCTTCCATTTCAACCCAGAGGTCGTTACCTTCACGGGTACGCTCGCCGACGCCGGTGAATACTGAGGTACCACCGAAGTTGCGGGCAACGCGAGTAATCATTTCCTGGATCAGAACGGTCTTACCAACGCCTGCACCACCGAAGAGACCAATCTTACCGCCCTTGATATAGGGGGTCAGAAGGTCGATGGACTTGATGCCGGTTTCCAGCATCTCGGTCGAACCTTCGAGGTCTGCGAAGCCGGGGGCAGCGCGGTGGATGGGCCAGTAGGTGTCGGCCTTGATTTCGTCGTTGGAGACGTCGAGGGCGTCACCGAGGACGTTGAAGATGTGGCCCTTGACGCCGTCACCTACGGGGACGGAGATAGGAGCGCCAGTGTCAACTACAGCCTGGCCGCGGACGAGGCCGTCGGTCTGCTGCAGGGAGATTGCGCGTACCAGTGAGTCACCGAGGTGCTGGGCAGTCTCGAAGGTGATCTTACGGGTGGTGCCGTTGAGGGTCAGATCAGCGGTCAGCGCGTTGTAGATGTCAGGTACCTGGCCGGCAGGGAACTCAACGTCAACGACAGGGCCGATAACGCGAGCAATGCGACCGGTTGCGCCCTGAGCCGGCGCGGTAGCCGATTCGTTCAGAGTGGCAGTCATTGTTCTCACTTACCTATGTAGAGAGTGGAAAGTTGTCTGGTGGATTAGGAGGCGAGTGCGTCGGCGCCGCCAACAATTTCGCTGAGCTCCTGAGTAATTTCTGCCTGGCGAGCGTTGTTCATCAGGCGGGTGTACTTCTTGATGAGCTCGTCAGCGTTATCACCTGCGGACTTCATCGCGCGCTGGCGGGACGCCAGTTCGGAGGCCGCTGCTTCTAGCAGGCACGCATAGATGCGGGAGGCGATGTAGCGGGGCAGCAACTCGTCGAGAACTTCCTGGGGGCTGGGCTCGAATTCAAAGACTGAGTTCTGCTGGAACTGGTCGTCTTCGAGACGTTCGCCGGGCAGGATTTCTTCACCGAGTTCGCGTGCGTCTGCTACCTCGATGGGGAGCAGGCGCAGGACGCGGGTTTCCTGGCTAACCATGGAGACGAATTCGGTGTAGATGATATGAAGGTCATCGACCTCGCCGTTTTCGTAGGCTGCCAGGATGGCGTCGCGTGCTGCAACGGCCATCTCGATGTTGGGGTTGTCGGTGTTGCCTTCCCAAGCCTGCTCGTATTCGCGTTCGCGGAAGTCAAAGTAGGACTTTGCCTTGCGACCGATGAGATAGAGCTTGACATCACGTCCCTCACCGCGGAGCTTCTCAATAAGACCCTCGGTTTTTTTGAGGACGGATGAGGAGTATGAACCCGCAAGGCCGCGGTCGCTGGTGAGGACGAGTACTGCGGAGCGACCGGTCTTTGCCTTTGAGCGTGCGTTAAGCAGGGGGTGCTCAATGTGGTGCTGGGTCGCGATGGCAGTGACGGCCTTGGTCAGCGCATTTGCGTAGGGGCTAGCGGCCTCTGCGCTCTTACGTGCCTTGTTAATGCGTGAGGTTGCGATCATCTCCATCGCCTTGAAGATCTTCTTCATAGACGATGTTGAAGTAATCTTTTGGCGGTAAACCCTAATCTGGGCTCCCATAGAGATTCCTTTCACTCCTAGGGTGAGGGCCCCTCCCCCAGGTTCTGTTGGAGGGGCGTCTCACCTGCTAGGAAAATCGCTAACCGATGGTTTCCTGTGATACTTCGCTGTCTGACAGGGGCTGGTGCTCTTCGTGACCGGCCTCAACGAGGTGGCTGGTGCCTTCTGAGCGGAAGCCCTGCTTGAAGTCAACGATGGCAGTCTTGAGAGCTGCTACGGTTTCGTCTTCGAGCTTGCCTGATGCTGCGATGTCCTGCAGTACTGAGGTGGAGCGGCGCAGGTGGTCGAGGAACTCTGATTCGAAACGCAGAACGTCTGAAACTTCGAGGTCATCGAGGTAGCCGTTGGTGCCTGCCCAGATTGAGACAACCTGGTCCTCAACTGCGTAGGGGGTGTACTGGGGCTGACGCAGCAGTTCGGTGAGGCGAGCACCGCGGGTCAGCTGGGCCTTTGAGGCTTCGTCCAGGTCGGAAGCGAACATTGCGAAGGCTTCCATGGCGCGGTACTGAGCAAGGTCGAGCTTGAGGGTACCGGAGACCTTCTTCATAGCCTTGGTCTGTGCTGCACCACCAACACGGGAGACGGAGATACCTACGTCGACCGCAGGGCGCTGGTTAGCGTTGAAGAGGTCTGACTGCAGGAAGATCTGGCCGTCGGTGATGGAGATGACGTTGGTGGGAATGAAGGCTGAAACGTCGTTTGCCTTGGTTTCAATGATCGGGAAGCCGGTCATTGAACCTGCACCCAGCTCGTCGGAGAGCTTTGCACAGCGCTCGAGCAGGCGGGAGTGGAGGTAGAAGACGTCGCCGGGGTATGCTTCGCGGCCCGGAGGACGACGCAGCAGCAGTGATACCGCGCGGTAGGCTTCTGCCTGCTTTGAGAGGTCATCGAAGATGATGAGGACGTGCTTGCCGCCATACATCCAGTGCTGGCCGATGGCGCTACCGGTGTAGGGAGCCAGGTACTTGAAGCCTGCTGCGTCAGATGCGGGGGAAGCCACGATGGTGGTGTATTCCAGTGCGCCCTGCTGCTTGAGGGTTTCGCGTACTGCTGCGATGGTTGATGCCTTCTGACCGATAGCAACGTAGACACAGCGAACCTGCTTATTGGGGTCGCCGGTGGCCCAGTTGTCCTTCTGGTTCAGGATGGTGTCAACCGCGATAGCGGTCTTACCGGTCTGGCGGTCACCAATGATCAGCTGACGCTGGCCGCGGCCAATCGGAATCATGGCGTCGATTGCCTTGAGACCGGTCTGGAGGGGCTCGTGAACTGACTTACGCTGGGTAACGCCGGGAGCCTGAAGTTCGAGGGCGCGGCGGCCTTCGGCTTCAATGTCGCCCAGGTCGTCGATGGGGTTACCCAGGGGGTCAACTACGCGGCCCAGGTAGGCGTCGCCTACGGGTACTGAGAGAACCTCGCCGGTACGGTGAACTTCCTGGCCTTCTTCAATGCCGGTGAAGTCACCGAGGATGATGACACCGATGTCACGAGTGTCGAGGTTCTGTGCCAGGCCAAGGGTGCCGTCTTCGAAGCGAAGCAGCTCGTTAGCCATTACTGAGGGAAGGCCCTCAACGCGTGCGATGCCGTCGGATGCTGATGCAACACGACCCACCTCTACGCGCTCTGCATTGCCGGGTTCGTAAGACGCTGCGAATTCATTCAGCGCGTTACGGACATCATCGGCGTTGATGGTCAAATCGGCCATCTTATGTCCCTGCTCTCCTAATTTGTTGGTGTGCCTGCCGACTGGCGGCAGGCCCACCGAAACTTGTGTGACGTGCTCGGGCTGGGCCTTTAGGCTTGCCCGATGTCGTCTGTGTATCTTCTAAATCACCGTCGAGGTCTCGACTGTGTAAATCGCCTATGCGAAAGCGCGGCTGAGTTCTGACAGTCGGGTGGACAGTGAGCCATCGATGACTTCGTCCCCTACCTGCACGCGCAGACCGCCCAGAAGTGCGGGGTCTACGGTGATGTCGAGCTTCAGCTCCTTGCCGTAGGTCTTGTTGAGTGACCCCTGCAGCTTTGCAATCTGCTCTGCAGTCAGCGCGGTTGCTGAGGTAACTCGTGCGATCCAACGGTTTTGACGCTTGACGATGATTTCTACGAACTCGTTAGCCAGACGGGCTGCGGTGGTTCCGCGGGCCGCAGTGGCAACTCGTTCTAGCAGAAGCTTGCCTTCAGCGGTGGCTACACGGCCACCGAGGCTGACAGCCAGCTTCTTGAGTGCTTCCTTGCTTGCCCTGGTATCGGCAAGAGCAGCCTGTGCTTCTGCTGAGGCATCAACGGTGTTGATGAAGGTCAGCAGTTCGTTGACGGTCTGCTCCAGTGCATCGATACCTCCGCGCTGTTCAGCAGAAAGCGCTACTGAGGTAACAGCGGTTGTTTCGAGGGCATCAGCCAGATCGCGTTCTTCGCTCCAGCGGGCTTCTGCTGCTGCAGAAACGATAGCCAGAGCGGCGTCGGAAATCTTGCCGCCCAGAACGGAGCGGGCGATGCCTGCTCGCTGCGCTGCTTCGCGGGAAGGATCGGTTAGACCTCGCCGGAACCCGCCATTGCTGTCGATAGCGTCGACAACAACGAAGAGCTCTTCTGCGAGGTGGGTCGGGTTATCGGTAGGCTGGGCCACCAGAACCTGTTCCACCTTGTTCAGTGATTCAGTCGATACTGCTGACATTAGCGGGCTGCACCTGCCTGCTGCTGCGCGTCAAGGTCAGCAAGAAAACGATCGACTACACGTGCGGATCGCTCATCATCGTTGAGGGATTCGCCCACAATCTTGCCAGCCAGTGAGGTTGCCAGAGCGCCAACTTCGGTACGAAGTGATGCTGCGGCAGCTGCACGTTCTGCCTCGATGGTCTTCTGGGCATTTTCGGTGATGCGAGCGGCCTCAGCGTTTGCGCGCTCCTTAGCTTCTGCCACGATGGCGTCGCCTTCGGCGCGTGCTTCTTCGCGAATCTTCTGAGCTTCCAGACGAGCGCTTTCGAGCTGCTGGCCGTACTCTTCGCGTGCTGCCGCGGCCTCTGCCTGAGCCTTTTCAGCCTTGGCTAGACCACCCTCAATTGCTTCTTTACGGTCCTGGTAAATCTTTTCGAATGCCGGGACAACGTACTTGGTGACGATGAAGAGGAGGAGCAGGAACCCGATGGCGGTAATGGCGATTTCCCAGACATTGGGGATCAGAGGGTTCGCGCCCTCTGCTGCTGCCATTAAGTGAGACATAGGGGGTTTTCCTGTTCTATAGTTTGGTCAATCTTTCGGCGGGGCCAAAAATTACTTGATAAACGCAAGAACCAGGCCGAGAACTGCCAGTGCTTCAACCAGTGCGAAGCCCAGGAAGAGCATGGGCTGCAGGGTGCGCTGTGACTCGGGCTGACGGGCAACAGAGGTCATGTAGGCTGCGAAGATCAGACCTACGCCGATGCCACCGCCGATAGCTGACAGACCGTAACCAACTGCGGTAAGTGAACCGGTGAGTTCCATGATGTTTGTTTCCTTTCACAGTGCCCCTTGCGGTTTGTGTGTTGTGTAAGGGGCAGAGTTTTGATGTGGACACTCCCCGCTAAAGCGGGTTGCTTTTCTCGTCCGCCGGTGTACCCGACGGAGAAAACCTATATTTTTAGTGGCCTTCTGAGACCGAGCCCTGCAGGTAGACCGCAAGGAGCAGGGTGAAGACGTAGGCCTGGATAACCTGAATCATGAGTTCCAGGAAGTAGAGGAAGAGACCCAGGGCGCCTGAACCGACCGAGGCGATAGCAGCGATGCCGCCTGCTTCAACAATCAGGTACTGGGTAAGGGATGCTGCAACCATAATCGCCAGGTGGCCACCGAACATGGTAGCGAAGAGACGCAGGGCGTGGGTTGCGGGGCGGATGAGCATGTTTGACATGAACTCAATCGGAATCAAGATGATGTAAACAGGCCAAGGAACGCCGGAGGGCATGGTCATGTCCTTGAAGAACTTCCCCAGACCCTTGCGCTTGATACCAACACCAACCCAGGTCAGGTAGGCGATACCTGCCAGGGCGTAGGCAGAACCTACGTGAGACATGGTGGGCAGCTGGACGACGGGAATTGAACCGTAGAGGTTGTTGACCAGGATGAAGAAGAAGGCGGTGAAGAGCAGGGGAACGAAAGGCTTGTAGTGGTGGGCGCCAATCAGTTCCTTGCCCAGGCTGTTACGGACCAGGCCGTACCCCATTTCGCCCACGAACTGGGTGCGTGAGGGAACCATGGCACGCTTGCGGGCAGCGAAGAGGAAGAAGCCAGCAACGATGACCACCGACAGGATGACCAGAAGCATCTGCTTGCTGAACTCAAAATCACCGATCGTGAAGATGGCAGGCAGGTGCATATCATCGATAGTGGGCGGAACGTAGCCCTGCTGCTCTCCCGCTGCGACAACTAGCCCGTTTGAAATCAAGGCAAGTCCTTTCATTGCTTCGTGTTGGCCGCTGGCTCCAGCAACCTCAGAGGTTTAAAGAATCAAAAGTATGTGTGTGCCAACCGGTTTCAGTTGGTCTTATTTACGCTGCTGCATGTGGATAAATACCAGGTAGATACCACCAAAGGCGCCAACGAATCCGCCTACCCAAGCAATCCAGGTTGTACCTAGTAAGTGGTCCAGACCATAGCCTACCAAACTCCAGATACCAACGCCTATCATGACGTACAGAAGTGTCATAAAGGCCCCGGCTGTTCCGCCACCGGCAACCAGGTCGCCAGCAGAGCGTAACTGCTTATCTTGCTTGTACCACTTATCGTCGGTGTTGCCCACGGGTGTATGCTCCTTTGCCTAGTTTCATCCTACCGAATCGAAATAGAGGATTCTCTGTTTCGAGATAATTTTCGTTTCAATGACAAGCTGGGCCACCAGTGCCAGGACGGCTCCGGTGAGAAGCCAGCCGTTACGAAAATCCTGCGGTATAGGGGCGAACACTAAGAGGCCGGTGAAAACCATAATCTTGAACGGATACATGGCCGCTAGAGCCGCTGCCGCCGCTTTCATCGACTTCTTCTCAGCCGGTATCACAACCATGATTCCGACCGCGAAACTGAGATAAACCAGGGTAAGCCCCGTAAGGAACCCACCCGCAGCCGGTTTACCTGCGATAAGTACACCAACTATCGTACCGACTAGGGCCAAGATAGCCAAAGCCAGTGAGACCGACCGGAAGATTTTTAACCAGGGCATCTCGTTGATGCCCAGCGGCTTAGGCCCCATTTTTCTGACGCACCTTCCCGAGCAAGGTCGGCAAAAAGATGTAAAGGGCCAAGATAAGCACAACTAACAGGGCAGACCAAACAGCGTTCTGGGTTTCAAAGGGCAGGGCCATCACTGTCACAGCGGTCACCACAAAAGTAGTAAGCGTCACAAGGGCCGCGCTACCCAGGTGGCTGAAACCGACGTCCGTCAACCGCTGATAGGCGTGGGTGCGATGGGGTTTGTACCACTGTTCACCCCGCACGATTCGGCGCAGTAGCGTGGTCCCGGTATCTGCCAGGTAGACCAGCAGGGGGGCAAGAATATATTCCACGTAAACCCCCGAAAGGAAAGCCCCTACCGCCATAGAAGCGATAGCTCCGCCTAGGAAGTAGGAACCGGCGTCCCCTAGAAAAACGTTCTTACCGGTACGCACATTCCAGGGCAGGAAGGCAAGGTAGGCCGCAGCCACAGCCGCTCCCCCGGCAAGTAGCCAGGGCATTTGGTTGACCCAGCCCGCGTAGGCATAAGCCCCACCCACGGCAAAGCCGTGCAGGCCCGAGATGCCGTTAATGCCGTCCATAAAGTTCACCACGTTGATGTAGGCGGCGATCGCAAAGACGCCTAGGGGAACCCAGAAGATGGAGGTCCCCAGCATCAGGGTCATTCCCAGAGTGACGATAGCGCCGATGAGCAGCTGGGCCGCAAAGCGAACCTTGATAGAGACCCCGCGGTAGTCCTCCATCCAGCCCAGGGCGCCCGATGCCACCATGCCAAAGAGCACGAAAAGGGCGATAGACCGATCGGTAAAAATCTGTCCGTCGATGAGGGCAGCCAGGTAGGCCAGCACCGCTGCAAGTGCGGTTGCCAGCCCCATGCCTCGGAAGACCGGGGAGCTGTGGGAAGACCGTGCGGTGGGGATGTCGACCAGGTTCCAGCGATGCAGGAGCGGACGCACGGCGAAGGGTAAGAGCAGACCGGCGACCAGGCCGACAACGGTGGGCACCAGAAGCAGGGCCAGAAGTTCTGAGGTAGTCATTAGGCCTCCTGCCCCCGGTGCTCGGTGCGCTCGTACCCGCGGTGGCTGCGGTAGTTTTCAAGCCAGCGGGCGTAGTCAAGGTCAGCGGGGTCAAGCCTGGGAGCTTGAGCCCTCATGATATTTTCGTTCTCTTCGCTGCGCTGGTGTACTTCGTCCTGGCCAAAAAGCACCTCGTCGCGCTTTTCGCCCGCACGCAGGCCAATAACCTCGATAGCCACGTCGAAGCGCTCATAGAGGCTGCGCATATGCTCCGCCACCTTGAGAATCTTGACCGGCTCGCCCATATCGAGCACCATCACCTCGCCGCTGCGTCCGATTGCCCCGGCCAGCATGACCAGCAGGCAGGCGTCCGGAATCAGCATGAAGTAGCGGGTGGCGTTCCGGTCGGTCACGGTCAGGGGGCCGCCGTCCAGGATCTGCTTGGTAAAGAGGGGCTTAATAGAACCGCGAGAGCCAAAAACATTGCCGAAGCGCACCGAGACATAGGTACGCCCGGTCTGCTCGCCGTACCAGCTCGTCAGCATTTCCGCGCTGCGCTTGGACTGCCCCAGGGCAGTAGTGGGGTCGGCAGCCTTATCGGTCGAGATATTCACAAAAACCTGAACATCAACCTGAGCTGAAGCCTTAAGTACGTTTGCGGTACCCAGAGTATTAGTTTTATAGGCTTCCTTGGGGTAAGCCTCAAGAGCAGAGACATGCTTAAGAGCGGCAGCATGAAATACAACCTCAGGCTGACGTTCAGCAAAGACCGCCTCTAATGCCTCAGCATCCCGTACGTCCGCCAGAATCACGCTGGGGTCGTCCAGACTTGATAGGCCGGTCAGAGAATACCGGGTATCCATAAGCAGGGACTCATCACGGTCGAGCATCATAAGCTCAGCCGGCTGATAGGCATTAATCTGGCGGCAGAGCTCAGAGCCAATCGACCCGCCTGCACCGGTCACGAGCACACGTCGACCCTGCACATAGCTACGAATGAGGTCATGGTCAATCTTGTAGTCAATTGTGCCGCGAATCTTCTCAAGAAGCTCGCGCTCATTATTCTCTTCACTGCGTCGGCGACCGTGACCAATATCGGGAACAGCAGAGTTGATGCGTATGGTTTCTACACCCATCTCTTTCATACTCTGAGCGATGCGGACCAAACGCCGTTCAGGAATCTCTTCACCAATAGCAATGAGCACCTTCTCAGCCTGGTGATGTTTTACCAGGGCCGCCAAATCAGCGCTGGTTCCCTCAACCTTAACCGAATGAATACGGGCGTTACGCACCGAACGGTCATCGTCAACAATCGCGACCGGCAGGTACTTGGCCTTAGGGTCGGTCATCAAGGTTGACACCAGGTTGCGGCCCAGAAAACCTGCACCGTAAACAATCACCCGCTGCACATCTTTACCGCTGGGGCGGTTGGTCTTTTCCTCATAGATTCGCTTGCTATAGCGGAAGCCCATCATCAGCAAAACAGCGATGGGGAAGGCAATCAGCACCACCGAGCGGGGTACCCCAAAGGCTCGGGACGATACCATCAGCAGTATCTGCATAATGATGGTGTTAGCTAATATCAGGGGGTAGAGCTTGCTGCCCTCTTGCAGGGTGCCGTAGCTGTGGACTCCGCGGTAGAGACCCATCATCAGGCCACCACCGATTTGCAGGGCGACCATCACCAGGGCAACCATGGTGAGCCCGCCTGCATCGATCTGGCTCAGATCCATGCCGTAGCGCAAAACAAAGGCAGCGGGTAGGGCTATCAGCCAGGCTAGGGAGTCTAGCCCCATCTGCACGTACTTCCACCAGGTTTTCCGCTCGGTGCTCGAGGTCAGAATGGGGATAGAGGTGGTCTGCGGGGACGGTTCTTTAGACATTGCTGCCCTTCTCTTTCTTCCCCTGCGGGGTTCGGCCGGTCATGGCCCTAAAGGCCCGGGTGCGCAGTTCTTCTGGTGCTAGGCGGTAGACACCGCGTATGGCTAGGTTCTGGGCGAAGCGGACGGGGCTCAGCACTCCCCCGGTATAGAGCCTGCGCTGGACCTGGAGGTCCTTGCGCAGGGCATCCATCCCACCGCGTCGGGTATAAGCTGTAGCAACCCGGTAGCTTACCAGGGGCTGGCTCAGGTTGCCCAGGACGAACCCGGCTCGACTCATGCGGGCCCAAAGCCAGTAGTCTTCGGCTCCCGGAACCTCAACGTAGCTGCCAACGGCCTCTACAGCGCTCTTGCGGAAGACCACGGTGGGGTGCAGCATGGGATTGCGCTTCGGAAGCATCTCTCGGATAGCTCTCGCCCCGGTCACAGCCTTCCGTTCGGCCTCGGGGCGGGCGGGGTCGTCCGTAAATTCGTACATGGCGCTACCCAGCACGTCGTACTGGCCCGCGGCAAGCAGGGGAACCTGCTGGGCAAAACGGTCAGGAGCAGAAACATCGTCTGAGTCTGCCCGGGCCACAATATCGTAGTCGCAGTAGGTGAGCCCCTCGTGCAAGGCGGCAGCTAGCCCGTGGTTCTCGGCAAGGCGCACCACGGTCACCGACAGGGAGCTCTGCTCTTCAAAATCAGCGATAACCTGAGAAAGCTCAGCGCCCACGGGGCCGTCCTGTACCAGTACCAGCTGGTTGGGGCGCAGGGTTTGGCCCTCGGTATTCGAGGCTAGGGCCAGGCGCAGGTGCTCGGGCTGATCCCCGGCATAAACGCTCATCAAGACAGAGAACTTGGGGTCGCTCCCGTAGTTTGCTTTGATACGCTGGGCCAGCTGGGGGGTTTCAAGCTGGTAGACGCCGTCCAGCACCTCGCCGTTGGAGCGATAGCCGGCGGCGGCGTCCTGAAGCCCCTTGAGGAAGTAGCCGGTGTAGGTCTTCTTCTCATCGGTACGCAGCAGGGTGCTAACCCACAGGCGGGCTGTTGAGCCGCCGTAGAGCAGCTTTTCCAGCGGGGTTAGGGTGCGACGGGCACAAAAAACCCAGAGCTTATTGCGTACATCGTTGTAGAAGCGGGGGCCGGGTTTGGCGTCTGTGGTACCAAAGGTCTTGGTGTGGTGACGGGCTACCGACCGCTCAGTTGCAATACCGTTGCTGTGGTGAATCAGGCGGGTGGTGTATTCGAAGTCGTCGTTCCAGATAAAGAAGTCTGCCAGGGGCAGGTCGGTGGCCCGCATAGCGGCAGCATCCATCAGGATTGACACAAAGGACGCCGAACGGATAGGGCGGGCACCCACAGCGGCTGCCCGCGCGGTACGGTCAGGGCCCGCGGCGAACATGGTACGCATGGTGTTCATGGGGTGGTCCTGGCCGTTGGTCCACACCACCTTAGAGGCCACGACGGCCGGTCGCTCTGCCCGCACCGGGGAATAGTCAGCCCAAGCCCGGTAGGCCTCAGAGAGGGTGTTCTCGGTAGGTTCGGTGTCGTCGTCCATGACCCAGACCAGATCTGCTGCATGGCGGTTTAGGGCCCGGTCGATGCCCACAGTGAAGCCGCCTGCGCCGCCCACGTTCTGCGGCAGGTGCACAATGTCGGTAGCCAGTGAACTCCGATAGCTGCCCAGGTACTCTTCGGTACCGTCGGTAGAAGCATTATTAACAATGATGACCGTATCGGGGGTCAGCTCCCCCGCCTCTATCCCGGCTAGGGTCTGTTCAAGCAGCTCACGGCGGTTATAGGTCACCACTACAGCAACAATGCGCTCCTGGGGGCGTACCTGGGGTGTCGGGGCAGATACCATGGGCAAACAGGTCCTTTCGTGGGGTGAGGCCACCTGCAAAGGCGTACTTACCCCGATTTCAGGGCACAAAGCACACAACTCTATCTAAGTTTAGCGAACTCACCTGTGGATTATCCCAGCGCAGGCGGCCAGAAGCTCAAACCTTTGCCCTTTGTAGCCTGCCCTACGTGTTTTTTGCTCCGGCCTATGTCACCCTAGGGGGTAGGGGCACAGACGGCCCACCGGTAACCACCGTACGGACGGAGTAAAGGCATGGCTCAGGCCACATGGAAAGTAATTGGGGCAAGCGGGTTTGTGGGTTCATCGATTGTAGCCCGGCTAGCTGCCGAAGGCGTCCAGGTCGATGCGGTTGAGGCTCCCCGCCTGCTCACGCGCACAGCCGAAGCCAACCAGCTCATTCGCGAAGCCCGGCAGCTAGATGGCATTATTGATACTCTCGCTGAATCTTTTGCCGGGTGCGAGGTTGTCATCAACGCTTCGGGCCTGGCTGCCCCTGACCAGGAAGACCTAGCTCCCCTGCTAGGTGCTAATGCTCTGCTGCCTGCGGTCATTGCAATTGCTGCCCAGCGCACCGGCGTCAGCAGGGTAATCCACCTGAGCTCTGCTGCTGTCTTAGGGCCGGTCCCTGTGCTCAGTGCAGAGGCAGAACCACAGCCTTTCTCTGCCTACTCTTTCTCGAAGGCCCTGGGCGAAGAAGTACTTCTGGCCCTGCGGGCTTTTATCGAAGAAACAGCTGCTCAGGGGCAGGCTCCCGGCTCTGAAGCGTCGGAATTCCCGGCGGCTCCTTCTCACTCCCCCGTCGCTGTAGCCGGGGATCACGCAGTCGATATCTGCATTATCCGGGCCACGAGTGTGCAGGGCCGTGGCCGCCGCACCACCGAGGCTTTCGCAAAAATTGCGTCCTCCCCACTGGCGTCCGTCGCAGGACGCACCCCGCGGCGCACCCCGGTCTCCTCCAACTACGCCCTGGCAGAATTCGTCTACCGGGTAGCCAGTTTCACCGGCCCTCTGCCCGCCATCGTAATGCAGCCCTGGGAAGGGGCAACCACCGAGTCCGTCCTTATTGACGCAGGACGCCGCCGCCCCCTACACCTACCGGCCCCCCTCTGCCGGGCCCTGGTCGCCACCGGCTACAGGGTCTCTGAGCTCCTGGGCGACCGCCTGACCGGGCCCGTCCGCCGGGTTGAGGTGATGTGGTTCGGTCAGGATATTGACGATTCGTGGGCTCAAAAAAATGGCCTGGTGCCCCAAGCACGGGTGAGCGAGGTGCTTCGCACCGCCCACAGCGCACTGGGCACCAGGCAGGACCGCAAGTTTGAAAACTAGACGGTAGGAGTGCCTTCTTTGCCCTCGCCATCCGCTTCGGTCAGCGGTTCGGTGGGGGCTTCTTTCTGGGTGCCGAACACCAGCGAACGGGCATCGGCCACCGAGTAGGGCTTGGTGTTGTCTTGTACCACGCGGGCCTCGGGAGCATGAGCGCTGGCGGTACGGCGCTGGTCAACGGCTGCGGTACCGCTAGCACCGCCTACCAGACCCGCAGCGAGCGAACCAGCTACAGGAGCGGCGGCCTGGCGGGAGGTAGCCTCAACCTCTTCTGTCTCAGGCTCATCCACATGGCGGGGAGAAAACTCGGTATCTTCCATTGCCTCTGAGCTTGCTACCAGAGCTGACTCGGCTTCGCGGCGGGCCTTCTCCTGGGCCTCAAATTCGGCGCGGGTTAGCACACCGGGCACGACCTCGCGCAGGCGCTCTACTGAAATTGCGCCCTCACGCACAACAACCAGACGGTCAGAGGTGCAGTCCACGATGGTGGAGGGCAGGGCATCCTTGGCTTCAAAGCCCTCAGGACGGTTCTCGGGGCGGGGTCCACCGTCAAAGATAACGGCTACGTCATCGCCCAGCTGGGCCATAGCTTCCTGGGCGGTTGTAGCTGCCGGGCGCCCGGTCTTATTGGCTGAAGAAACAGCCAGAGGGCCCAGGTTTTTCAGAAGCTCAATAGCTACAGGGTCGTTAGGCACGCGCAGGGCGACGGTTCCCTGGGTCTCGCCCAGGTCCCAGTTCAGAGAAGGCTGAGAATAGAAAATCAGGGTGAGAGCACCGGGCCAAAACTCGGTAGCCAGGGCGCGGGCGTCCTCGGAAATCTCGTCGGCCAAACCCGGTAGCACAGACTGGTCGTAAATGAGTACCGGCGGGGGCATCTGCCGGGTACGCCCCTTAGCGGCAAGCAGGTTCCCAACGCCCTCAACGGAGAAGGCATCGGTAGCGATACCGTATACGGTATCGGTAGGGATCACGATGGTCTTGGCTGCGCCGATTGCCGAGTTGGCGGTCGCGATGGCGTCGCCCAGGGTCGTGGGGTCGGTTGCACTAACAATGGTTGCTTTCACGCTCATTATTCTTTCACATTCTTAGGTGCCTGGTAGCGGTTTATAGCCTGCGGTGTGACGGGGTTTACCTGCAAAGTCGTCAATAGATTCGATACCTTCAAAGCCGGCGGCGGCAAGGGCCTGACGCATGAGTTCCCGCTGGGTTTCGGCGTGCTCCATAATCAGGTAGCCACCGGGAGCTAGGAGAGCGTAGGCCCGGGCTGCGATGGCGGTAGGTAACTCCATACCGTCCTCTCCCCCGCCGTAGAGGGCCAGGGCCGGGTCGTGGTCGCGAACCTCTGGGTCTTTGGGAATTGCCCCGGCAGGGATATAGGGCGGGTTGGAAGCCACTAGGGTCACGGTTCCCTCGTAGCCGGGCAGGGCCGTACGGGCGTCGCCCGCTACCAGTTCCACCCCGGCGGGGCCCAGGTTACGCTCGGACCAGGCGGCAGCTTCGGTCGAGAGTTCAACGGCAAGGACGCGCGGGGTCGGCACATGCTCATCGGCGGCTAGCTCAGTTGCGAGGGCAGCTGCAATGGCGCCTGACCCGGTACACAGGTCAACCACCAGGGGCTGGGCAGGTAGGGCCCCAGCCATGCCCCGGTAGGCGGTGAGGGCGTGCTCCACCAGTAGCTCAGTCTCAGGGCGGGGCACAAAAACACCCGGCCCCACCGACAGGGTCAGACCCCGGAAGTGGGCCTGGCCGGTCAGGTGTTGGAGGGGCAGGCGCTCACCGCGCAGGGTCACCAGACGGGCGAAGCCCTCAGGTACCGCATGCCCCAGCAGGGCCAGGGACTGAACACGACCCCGCGATACCGGCTCACCAGCGTCCTTCTCCAGCAGGTAAGCGGCAAGAAGCTGCGCGTCCACCGCAGCCGACTCAACACCGGCTGCGCCGAGATAGAGCGCAGCCCGGCGAAGGGCTGAATCAAGCTCTTCGCCGGGCTCCAGGCTAAAATCAGCCACTCTTACTTGTCTTCCTGACCGAGCTTCTCAAGGCGGGCGGCCTCGTCCATCTCGATAGCGGACTGCACAACTGCCTCAAGGTCGCCGTTGAGCACAGCGTCCAGGTTGTAGGCCTTGTAGCCGGTGCGGTGGTCGGCAATACGGTTTTCGGGGAAGTTGTAGGTGCGGATGCGCTCAGAACGGTCCATAGTGCGCACCTGGGAGTGGCGCTTCTCGGCGTTCTCAGCATCAATCTGCTCCTGCTGCCAGGCCAGCAGGCGGGCACGGAGCACGCGCATGGCAGCTTCACGGTTCTGAATCTGAGACTTCTCGTTCTGCATAGCAACCACGATGCCGGTGGGCAAGTGGGTAATACGCACCGCGGAGTCGGTGGTGTTCACCGACTGGCCGCCGGGGCCTGATGAACGGTAGACGTCAATCTTCAGGTCGTTCTGGTTAATCTCGATTTCCTCGGGCTCATCGACCTCGGGGAAGACCAGCACACCGGCAGCTGAGGTGTGGATACGGCCCTGGGACTCGGTCGCCGGAACACGCTGCACGCGGTGCACGCCGCCCTCGTACTTGAGGTGGGCCCAGACGCCCTCCGCGGGGTCAGTCGAGGTGCCCTTGATAGCTACCTGGGCGTCCTTGTAGCCGCCCACGTCGGTGGTCTGGGAGGAAATCATTTCGGTCTTCCAGCCCTTAGACTCGGCGTAGCGGGTGTACATACGCAGCAGGTCAGCAGCGAAGAGGGAGGCCTCGTCGCCGCCTTCGCCACCCTTGACTTCGAGAATGACGTTGCGGCCGTCGTCCGGATCACGGGGAATCAGCAGACGGCGCAGCTTCTCTTCAGCCTCGGGCAGCTGGGCTTCAAGCTCCTTGACCTCGTCAGCAAAGTCGGGGTCTTCGGCAGCCATCTCGCGGGCAGCTTCGATGTCGTCGCGCAGGGTGTTGACGCGGTTGTAGGCTTCAACGATGCCGTTGAGCTCTGAGTAGCGGCGGCCCAGCTTACGGGCCTTGCCCTGGTCAGCGTGGACGGCGGGGTCAGCCAGCTGCTTCTGGAGGTCTGCGTGCTCGTCGAGCAGACCCTGGATAGATTCAATCACGGTGATGTCCTTTCCTTATTCGCCGTGGCCCAGGCCGCTCTTAGCAACGGTGAGCAGGAATTCGACGTTGGACTGGGTCTCGCGCAGCTTGGAGAGCAGAACAGATAGGGACTGTTCCTGGTCCATGCCGGCCAGCACGCGGCGCAGGCGCCACATGATCTTGACCTCGTCGGGTGAGAGCAGGGCCTCTTCGCGGCGGGTTGAGGACGCGTTGAGGTCGATGGCGGGGAAGATACGCTTGTCTGCCAGCTGACGGGAAAGGCGCAGTTCCATGTTGCCGGTGCCCTTGAATTCTTCGAAGATAACCTCGTCCATCTTGGAGCCGGTCTCAACCAGGGCGGTCGCCAGAATGGTCAGTGAGCCACCTTCTTCGATGTTGCGGGCAGCGCCGAAGAACTTCTTGGGCGGGTAGAGGGCAGCTGCGTCTACACCACCGGAGAGGATGCGGCCTGAAGCGGGCGCTGCCAGGTTGTAGGCACGGCCCAGGCGAGTCATGGAGTCCAGCAGGACGACGACGTCGCGGCCCTGCTCCACCAGGCGCTTGGCGCGCTCGATGGCGAGCTCGGCAACGGTGGTGTGGTCATCTGCCGGGCGGTCAAAGGTGGAGGCGATAACCTCACCGTTGACGGTGCGCTGCATGTCGGTGACTTCTTCGGGGCGTTCGTCCACCAGAACCATCATGAGGTGGACCTCGGGGTTGTTGGTGGTAATCGCGTTGGCGATGGACTGTAGCATCAGGGTCTTACCGGCCTTGGGAGGTGCCACAATCAGGCCTCGCTGGCCCTTGCCGATGGGGGCAATCAGGTCGATGACGCGGGTACCGAGCTTCTTGGGATCGGTCTCCAGGCGCAGGCGCTCCTTGGGGTAGAGCGGGGTGAGCTTGTTGAACTCGCGGCGGCCCTTGGACTCTTCGGGAGTCAGGCCGTTGATGGAGGTCAGCTGCACCAGGGCGTTGAACTTCTGGCGGTTGTTGTTATCGCCTTCGCGGGGGGCGCGGATGGTACCGACCACAGCATCGCCCTTGCGCAGGCCGTAACGCTTGACCTGGGCCAGGGAAACGTAAACGTCGTTGGTGCCGGGCAGGTAGCCGGAGGTACGCACGAAAGCGTAGTTATCGAGGACGTCGAGCACACCGGCGACGGGAATCAGCACGTCGTCTTCGCTGATCTCGGGCTCGTAGTCGTCGCGGCGGTTGTTACGGCGTTCGCGGCGCTCTGCCTGACGGTCGCGGCGGTTCTTGCGGTTGTTACGGCGGTCTTCGTCGGGGCCGTTGTTGTTCTGGCGGTCGTTCTTGCCGCCGCGGTCGCGGTTCTCGCGATCCTGCTTATCGCCGCGGTCCTGACGGTTATCGCGGTCGTTGCGGTCACGACGGTTCTTGCGCTCAAAACGCTCGTTCTTCTCGCCGTTCTCAGCGGTAGTGTCGTTCTGCTCGGCAGAATCAACGTTCTCACCCTCGTTCTTGCGGCGACGGTCGGTACGGGTGCGGGTACGGGTGCGCTTGGCGCCCTCTTCGCCCTCGTTCTGCTCGTTGCGGGCAGCCTTCTGGGACTCCAGGCCGTCAAGGGCAGCTTCAACCGCCTCAAGGGCAGAGGTATCGGGCTTGGTTTCCTTCTGGGCCTCAGCAGCTACGGTTGAGCTGGTGGCGCGGCGGTTACCGCGACGCTTGGTAGCGGGCTTCTCAGAAGTAGCTTCAGCAGGTGCGTCAGCGGCTTCGGCGGCGTCCGGCCCCTTGGGCTGCTCTGCTTCGGCAGCCTTCTCGGCTGCGGTCTTGCGGGTGCGGGTGCGCTTAGGCTTCTCTGCCTGATCTGCGGTTTCAGCAGGACGGTCGGCTACAGCTGAGCCACGCTGGTGGGCTGAAATGGCCTCAACCAGGTCTGATTTACGCATGCGGCGGGCACCGGTAATACCTAGCTGGGAAGCCAGGGACTGGAGCTGAGCGAGTTTGAGGGTGCTCAGGCTGGGGGACTTCTGCTCAGCCGCTGCTGCGGCCTCCGTACCTGCGGTCAGGTCGGTGTTTTCTGCCACGAAGATTCCTTCTCTCGAAATGTTGTTGATTTCGCGGGTTGTTCTGGCGCAACAGATGCGCCATGCCCAGAGCGGGCGAGTGATAGTTTCAGGGGTCAGGTGACGCTGTCGCTGGGAAAGCGAGAGTATCAGGTGACCCGGGTTCGGGCGCCCGGCTGCACCAAACGGTAGCTGACGGGATACCCGGCAAGGGAACGCCCCCCACTAGTTCAGTGAAAGACGTAAATGAACGGTTGAACCTGCTGAGGCTTCTACAGACCTGCCAAACCGTGGGATGAGGCCAACACAGGCGAGCCCGGGCACAAATAGTGCTGGAGCGCGCTAGGCGGTTTCCTTATAAGTAAGCATAACACCTTTAGTGTCGATATCGATATCGAGCACCCGCCAGCTTACAGCCCGACTCTCGTGCTGATTAGGCTCGCTTTCGGTGGCGAAAGCCTCAATAGCTTCGCGAACTCGGGCGCGTTCGTCCGCCCCGTTGGCCAGGGCCATGACGGTGGGGCCTGCCCCCGAGATCACCGCAGCAAAACCCTTGCCGCGCAGGTACTTAACCAGGGCCGCTGAGGGCTTCATGGCAACGGCGCGGTAGGACTGGTGCAGCAGGTCGCTGGTTGCGGGCAGTAGGTAGTCGGGGTAGGACGCCAGTGCCTGGGTCAGCAGGGCCGCACGGCCGGAGTTGGCGGCGGCTTCCCGGTGGGGAACAGTCTCGGGAATGAGGCCGCGGGCTACCTTGGTCGGCACCTCGTAGTCAGGAATTGCGATGACCGGCAGTACGTTCTCGTGGGCCGGTACGGGCAGGGAGTGCCAGCCCGAGTCGTCCCCGTAGGAGATCACAACGTGGCCATAGAGGGAGGGGGCCACGTTATCGGGGTGGCCTTCCATGCCCGAACAAATCTGTAGCACGGCCTCGTCATCAAGCTGGAGCTCAGCGGGGAGCAGGCCGTTCGCTGCGGTCACGCCGGCCACGATGGCCGAAGCGGACGACCCCATACCGCGAGAATGCGGGATACGGTTATGGGCCTGAACGTGTAGGGAGGGTAGCTCAAAAAGCCCCACCGCCTTCCAGGCAGTCACCATGGCCTTGATAACCAGGTGGCTGGCGTCCTGCGGAACCTCGTCCGCCCCCTCACCGGTGAGATCGAAGGTCAGCTCCCCCACCCCGGGCACGCGGGTGACCGTCAGGTCATCATAGTGGGCCAGGGCCAGACCGAGAGAGTCGTAGCCGGGGCCGAGATTGGCTGAAGAGGCCGGGACCTTGACGGTCACGCGCGCGCCAACGGGGATTACATCGGGCTGGACGAAGGGCTCGTCTGAGCCGTCGATCATGGGAAGTGACATAAGAATCGGTGTTTAGCCTTCTACGCGGATAACGGAGGTGATGTCGCGGACGGTATCGAGGGCGTCTACCACGGCCATGGTCTTGCGCAGGTTAGCGTCGGTAGCACGGTGGGTGACGATACGAATGGAGGCGCTGGTGCCGTCGCCGGTTCCCTTAGCCTGGCGCATGGTCTCGATAGAGACACCGTGCTCGGCAAAGATCCGGGCGATGTTGGCCAAAACACCCAGCTTATCTTCCACGACGATGCCCACAGAGTAGCGGGAGACAACGTCGTTCATGGGGGTTGCCACCAGGTTAGCGTGGGAGGACTCGGGGATACCCGGGCCACCGAGCACCAGGCGGCGGGCCAGGGAAACGAAGTCACCCAGTACCGCAGAGGCGGTGGGAGCGCCACCTGCGCCGGGGCCGTAGAACATGAGCTCACCGGCGTTTTCAGCCTGCACGAAGACAGCGTTGAAAGCACCGTGGACGGACGCCAGCGGGTGGGTGCGGGGCACCAAGGTGGGGTTTACGCGGATGTTAACGCCCTCGCCGTCCTTTTCGCAGACCGCCAGGAGCTTGATGACATAGCCGTCGGCAGCGGCTGCCGCCACGTCATCAGCGGTGATGGAGGTAATGCCCTCGCAGTGGACGTCGTCGATGGTGAAGTCAGAGTGGAAGGCCAGGGAGGCAACGATTGCGGCCTTAGAGGCGGCGTCGTGGCCCTCGATATCGGCAGTGGGGTCAGCTTCGGCGTAGCCCAGGCGCTGGGCCTCGGCCAGGGCATCGGTGAACTGGGCGCCGGTGGTGTCCATCTGGTCCAGGATGTAGTTGGTGGTGCCGTTCATGATACCCAGCACGCGGGTGATCTGATCACCGGCCAGAGAGTCGCGCAGGGGGCGCAGGATGGGGATAGCACCGGCAACCGCTGCCTCGTAGGAGAGCTGGGCCCCGCTCTTAGCGGCGGCAGCAGCCAGTTCTACACCGTGCTTAGCCAGCAGGGCCTTGTTACCCGATACCACCGACTTGCCAGCGGTCAGGGCGCGCAGGATGCGGGTGCGGGCAGGCTCGATACCGCCGGTAAGTTCAATGACCACATCGGCGGCGTCAATCAGCGCCTCAGCATCGGTGGTGTAGAGCTCAGGTGCAGCCTCATAGTGGCGCTTGGCTGAGGTATCGCGCACGGCAATACCAATGAGCTCAACCGGCGCACCAATGCGGTCTTGCAGGGACTCGGCATCTTCGGTGAGCATGCGGGCTACCTGTGAGCCGACGTTGCCGGCGCCCAGTAGCGCTACTTTGATGGTGGTGTTGCCCAAGAGCGTCTCCTGACGTAGATGGGAAATAGGTTCAGGGGTACGCTCACCATGCTAGCGGGTAAGACAGCGTAACCCAGAGTATGAACTTTATTTTCTCACGGAGTGGTTGATGGCAGGACGCCGCCTCACCGCTCCCCTGCCCGCAGGCAGGGAGGCTGGCAGGCGGCGTCCTGGTGAAGAACCCTAGACTAGACCCAGGTCGCGGACCAGCATGTCCTCTTCGGTTTCGCGACGGATAATGGCGCGCGGCTCCTTGCCCTCCGCCGTAGCGATGACCGGCGGGCGGGTCAGGTAGTTGTAGTTGGAGGCCATGACGTGGTTGTAGGCGCCGGTGGCCGGAACAGCCAGGATGTCTCCTGCTGCCAGGTCAGCCGGTAGGTAACAGTAACGAATCACGATATCGCCGGATTCGCAGTGCTTACCCACCACGCGGGTCAGGACCTGTTCCCCTGCCGGGGCCCGGTTCGCCAGGGTTACGGCGTAGTCGGACTCATAAAGCACCGGGCGGGGGTTATCGCTCATACCACCGTCGACCGAGACGTAGCGCCGCACGCGGGTGTCCCCGTTCTCGTCCTCAATCGCCACATCCTTGATGGTACCGACCGTGTAGAGGGTGATACCCGAAGGGCCCGAGATGGAGCGGCCCGGCTCAAAGGAGAGGTGGGGAATGGCCATACCCACGTTGGCGCAGGTCTTAGAGACCATGTCAGCCAGCTCGGTGGCGATATCGGCTGAACCGCGCGGGGTGTCCTGCTCGGTGTAGCCGATACCGTAGCCACCACCCAGGTCAATCTCGGGCAGCACCACGCCAAAACGCTCGTTGAGCTGCTGCATGTAGGTCAGCACCTTCTCAGCGGCTTTGCCGAAGCCCTCGGCCTCAAAAATCTGGGAGCCGATGTGGCAGTGCAAACCGCGCAGGTCAATGTGCTCGCTGGCCAGGGCAAGGGCAGCAGCTACGGTAGCGTAGGCATCATCTGCGGTAATTCCCAGCTCGGTCAGCTCTTCAAGCGACAGACCTGCCAGCGGCGCGGTACCGGCTGCCAGAGACTGACCAAACTTCTGATCCTCGTGGGCGGTAGCAATGAAATCGTGGGTCGAGGCGTGGACGCCGGGGGTCACGCGGAGCATGACCGGGGCGGTGACGCCCAGCTCGGCTGCCACCTGCGCAATCAGCTGCACCTCGGGCACCGAGTCGGCCACCAGGCGTCCTACCCCGTAGCGCAGGGCGCGGGCAATCTCGCCCGCCGACTTGTTGTTACCGTGCAGGGCGATTTTCGCACCGGGCACCCCGGCCCGCATGGCAATCGCCAGCTCGCCCCCGCTGGCGGTATCGAGGCACAGGCCCTCTCCCTCAGCCCACTTGGCCACAGAGGTCGCCAGGAATGACTTACCGGCGTAGTAGACCGATACCTCAGCCCCGTGCTTCTCAAAAGCCGTCTCGAAGGCGGAACGGAATTCAGCGGCGCGGGCGCGGAAGGTGGTCTCAGAAAAGACGTACTCGGGGGTGCCAAAGTCGGCAACCAGGCGGCTGACGGGGGTGCCGTCCACCTCAAGCTCGCCGCTCTCAGAACGGGTGAAGGAGGGCATCCAAATCACCGGGTCAAGGTCGGCCGGGGCGGACGGGTAACTCAGCCAGTCGGGCTTAAACAGTGCGGCCTCTGCGCCCATTTACATCTTCTCCGGTGCGCTCACGCCCAGCAGCCCTAAGCCGTTGGCCAGTACCTGGCGGGTTGCGTTGTTCAGCAGCAGGCGGGTGCGGTGCAGGTCGGTGACCTCTTCATCGCCCTTGGGGGCAACGTGGGAGACACCGTACCAGCGGTGGTAGGCACCGGCCAGGGTTTCCAGGTAGCGGGCCACGCGGTGGGGCTCACGGAAGTCAGCGGCTTCTTTGACGGCACCGGCGAACTGGCCCAGGGCAGCCAGCAGGGCTGAGTCTGCCTCTGAGTTCAGCAGGGAGGTATCGACGAAGTCGGTGGTGACGCCGGCAGCCTCAGCGTTGCGGGCAATAGCGCAGGTGCGGGCGTGGGCGTACTGCACGTAGAAGACCGGGTTCTCGTTGGACTGCTTGGTCAGCAGATCCAGATCGATATCGATGTTGGAGTCAACCGAGTAGCGAGTCAGGGAGTAACGGGCTGCGTCCACGCCCACGATTTCGACCAGGTCTTCCAGGGTCACGACGGTACCGGCGCGCTTGGACATACGCACGGGCGTACCGTCCTTGACCAGGTTAACCATCTGGCCAATCATGACCTCAACCATGTTGGGGTCATCGCCCAGGGCAGCGGCAGCGGCCTTGAGGCGGGCTACATAGCCGTGGTGGTCAGCACCCAGCATGTAGATCGCCAGGTCAGCGGGGTTCTCTTCGCGCTTAGTCTTGTCCTGGAAGTAGGCGATATCACCGGCGATGTAGGCGGCATTGCCGTCAGACTTGATAACCACGCGGTCCTTGTCGTCGCCGAAGTCGGTGGACTTGAGCCACCAGGCGCCGTCCTTAAAGTAGAGGTTCTCGGACTCCTTGAGCTTCTCAAGCAGCTCATCTACCTTGCCGTTTTCAAACAGGGAGTTCTCATGGAAGTAGACGTCAAAATCGACGTGGAAGTCGTGCAGGGAGGCCTTGATGTCCTCAAACATGAATTCAACACCGGTAGCGCGGAAAACTTCCTGGGGGTCTTCGGCGTCAAGGGCATCGGGGCGAACCTCAAGCACCCGATTGGCGATATCGGTGATGTACTCGCCGCCGTAGCCGTCCTCGGGAGCCTCTTCACCCTTGGCGCGGGCCAGCAGGGAGCGAGCAAAGCGGTCAATCTGGTTGCCGTGGTCGTTGAAGTAGTATTCACGCACGACCTTGGCGCCCTGGGAGATGAAGATACGGGCCAGGGAGTCACCCACAGCGGCCCAGCGGGTACCGCCCAGGTGAATGGGGCCGGTGGGGTTAGCGGAGACGAACTCCAGGTTGATGGTCTGGCCGGCCAGGGTTTCGTTGGTACCAAAAGCTGAGCCCTGCTCAACGATGGTCTTGGCCAGCTCACCCGCCGCGGCAGCGTCTAGGGTGATGTTGAGGAAGCCGGGGCCAGCGATGTCTACGCTTGCCACGCCGGCAATCTCGGTGATTCGGGCAGCCAGGATCTGGGCTACCTCGCGGGGGTTCTTCCCCACCTTCTTAGAAATCTGCAGGGCGATGTTGGTGGCCCAGTCGCCGTGGTCGCGGTTCTTGGGGCGCTCTACGCGCACAGCGGGGGCGGTTTCGCCGTCGGTCAGGGTCAGTTCGCCGGCTTCGAACGCTGCGGTCAGCGCGCCGTCAATTGCACTTGAGAGTTCTTCGGGAGTCATAGGGTCAAGTCTACAGGGTGAGCTGTAGACCTACCCAGCGAATGATATGTTCCCAGGCGCTCTCGCTTGAGTAGATTGCCGGGTCGGAGTGCTCCGCCCCGCCAATCAGGGTCAGTTCGGTGGCGATTCCGGCGGCTGAGAGGGCACGGTGGGCCTCGACGGATTGGTTGGGTGGCACGCAGGTGTCTGCGGTGCCGTGGATGTAGTAGACCGGGGCGTGGGTCCGTTCGCCGGTTCTCTGGGCTGCGCGGGCGTAGTCGATGGGATGGGCTTTGGCCCAATTAACCTCTGCTGGGGTGCCTGTCGGGGCGGGGTAGGTGGAGCCGAGCAGCCGCCATTCGGCGCCGTCGTCCTCGGGATGGTCGTGGGGGAAGCCCCAGGCCACGCGGTCATCGAAGATGGTGCGCAGGTCGCTGACCCCGTAGATTGAGACGGCGCAGCGGACGGACGAGTCCGGCTCACCGGCGATGGTTCGGGCAGCGAGTGCGCTGGCTGAGAGGCCTTCGAGGTAGGGCTCGTTCAGGTGGCCTGTGGCGGCGGCCAGTTGGACCAGGTGCCCGCCCGCTGACCCACCTGCGAGGACGATACGGTTGGGGTCGATTCCGAAGTCTTCAGCCCTGGTTTTGAAGTAGCGGATGGCTGTTTTGAGGTCGTTGATTTGGGCGGGGAAGAGGGCCTCATGGCTGAGCCGGTAGTTGATGGAGGCTGTGGCATAACCGGCGTGGGCGAAGCGTTCGCGGACGCGGTGTAGACCGTTATCAGCTAGCAGGAAGGAGGATTTATCGCCGAATCGCCAGGCTCCGCCGTGGACGTAGATGAGCAGGGGCACGGGGTGGTGTTCACCGGTTGGCGCGCTGGGCGGGTAGAAGTCAAAAGTCTGGGAGGGGTGGTTGGTTCCCGCGTAGTTGCCGGTGAGTGTGGTCATTGATTCAGCCCTTCGGTGCGCTGGTCTTTGTTCCTACTGTAATCGGTTTGTGTTGTGGGGCGGGGTTTCTGATAGAGTAATCAGGTCTGAGTTTCACTATCTATTGTGAAGGTTCAGTGTTGCCCTCGTAGCTCAGTGGATAGAGCACCAGTTTCCGGAGCTGGGTGTCGAAGGTTCGAATCCTTTCGAGGGCACAAAAAGAGAAGGTATGCCAGAATGCGCGAAGCGCTGGCATACCTTCTCTTTTTGTGCCCGGCGTGAAGAAAGGCCCCAGTGGGGCCTTTTAGCCGGCTAAAACAAGCGGAGCCAGAATGCGCGAAGCGCTGGCAGGTCTTTTCTATTTGTGCCCGGCGTCCGCCTTCTTCCCCGCATTTGTTCTGTTTTACCCGCAACTAGTTGCGGGGTTTTCAGACTAAGTGCGGGTTAGTTTGGGGCGACGAGTTCCACTTCAAACCCCTGCTTGTTTTCGAGGTAGAGGGCGCAGTGGTCGGGGCCGCCTGCGTGCGGATATCGGTCTGCGAAGAGTTCACTCCAGCCGTGGCTGGCAACCTCGCTACGGAGCTTATCGAGCAAGGCCGCGGACGGCACTGTGAAGGCCACGTGGTTGAGCCCAGCGTGGGTACGGTTATGGGGGCCGGTGGTATCGGGGGATTCTTCGAGGACGAGGTAGGAGCCATCATGAGCCTGCCAGGAGATTCCGCCGGGCCACTCCTGGTAGGTCGTCCACCCTAGTTGCTGGGTGAGCCAGGCCCAGGATGGTAGGGCTGTTGCCAGGGATTCGGTCCAGAGTTCAACGTGGTGGAAGCCGGGGCGGGAAACTACCTCGTGGTGGTGCTGGCTAGCCGGGGTGCGTCCGTCCTTGCGGAGCCTAGCGGCTATCACCGCGTCGTAGGTCTGCCCTGCGTAGAGGAACTTCTCCCGCTCAATCCCTTCAACCTGGAACCCGGCAGCGGCGGCAACGGCTCCGCTCGCGAGGTTGTTGGCGCGGTAGCCCAGTTCCAGACGGCGGAGGCGGGGTGAGGGTAGGGACGCCAGCAGGCCGGTATCGAGAGTAGGTAGGGTTGGTGCGGGGTTGGGATCGCCCAGGGCCCAGGCGCACACCGCCGTGAGAGCCGCTTTTGTGTAGCCCTGCCCGCGATAGGGGTCAGCTAGCCAGTAGTAGACCCAGGCCCTGTCCCAGGCTCCGGTATCGCTGCGGGCCGTAAAGTTCAGCCCGATGAGCCCTGCGGGCCGTCCCTCGTCACTGAGGCAGAAAATAGCCCGGTTTTCAGCCGGTAGGTAGCTGGTTTCGATGAGGTTCCGGGCGTCCTCTTCGCTGGCGAGGGCTGGCATCTGCCGCTCGAGGCCTGATGATGTGCGGTAAATCGAGTAAAGGTCAGGGGCGTCGGTGAGTGCCCAGTAGCGTAGCTCCATGTGCCTAGTTTAGGTCAGGAGCAGGCCGACGGAAGGCAACCCAGACTGCTGCTATCACGCCGATAACCAGGGCAAAAATGATAGAGAAGATAGCATCGAAGATAAAGTCCTGCGGGTCGATGCGGGGTAGGCTTATTCCTAGCCCGAACACCGCGCCCAGCAGGAAGGCCCAGGAGGGGTGAGCCGTAAACTGTCGACGGTAGATCAGGTGAAGGTCGGGGCCGGGGCCGGGGAAGCGCAGGGCAGCTAGGCTGATGAAAGTCAGGGCGACTGCCCCAATCGTCATACCGATAAGATAGGGCGTCAGTTCTTGCTCTGGGAGCGCGAAGGCCCGCAACAGACCGATGACACCGCTAATCGAGGCACCAAAAGCTGCGACCAGGGTGAGATAGAGTGCTTTCGTCATTGACTACTCCTTTCGGCGTTCCCTCCCAGCCTACCAAATTACTAAGTAGGGTTGCTTATATGAAGCCGGGTAGACTAGGGGCGAAAACCCCACCCTTTCGCACCAGAAATGAGAGTGACATGGCAGAAGCCGTCAATACCCCGCACATTGCCCCGAATGGCGCTGAAATTGCCGAAACTATCCTGCTGCCCGGCGACCCGCTGCGCGCCAAGTTCATTGCCGATACCTACCTTGAGAACGTCGTGCAGTTCAACACCGTGCGCAACATGTTCGGCTTTACCGGCGACTACAAGGGCCAGCGCATTTCGGTCATGGGCACCGGCATGGGCATCCCCTCGGCCAGCCTCTACGCCCACGAGCTCATTCACACCTTTGGCGTGAAGAACCTGATCCGTATCGGCACCTGCGGTGGCATGGCTGAGGGCCTTGACCTTTTTGATCTAGTCGTGGCCTCAGCAGCTTCGACCGATTCCAACTTCATGCACCACTACAAGCTCCCCGGCACCTTTGCCCCCACCGCGTCCTGGCCCCTGCTGTCGGCTGTGGCCAAGGAGGCCGAGGCCCAGGGCAAGACCCTCAACGTGGGTAACGTGCTGTCTTCTGACGTTTTCTACCGCTCTGATTTCTCTGACGCCTCTAAGTGGGCTGAGATGGGTGTGCTGGCTGTTGAGATGGAAACCGCCGGTATCTACGCTGTGGCTGCCGCCGCCGGTGTGCAGGCCCTCTCTGTTTTCACTGTCTCAGACCACCTCTTCAAGGGTGTTGAGACTACCGCCGAGCAGCGTCAGACCGCTTTCACCGACATGATGGAGCTCGTCCTGCCCGTCGCTGCCAGCCTCTAACTTTTCTGTCAGGACGCCCACGCCCCGCTCCCCTGCCCCAGGGCAGGAGGGCGGGGCGTCCTCGTCTCTAGGCAGCGTTCAATGGAACGATAGCTGCCAAAGTCTCAGCTTTTGTTTCTTCAAGCATATCCAGCTCATACCGGGCCTGTAGATTGAGCCAAAACTCAGCACTCGTGCCAAAATAACGAGACAGCCGGGCCGCTGTATCAGCTGTTACTGCTCGCCTACCATGCACAATGTCGTTAATCCGACGCGGTGAGACTCCTATGGCTCGGGCGACTTGGTTCTGGCTCACGCTAAGGGGTTCCATAAAATCTTCGAGGAGAACCTCCCCGGGGTGTACCGGAGGCAAACTAATGGTAATCAACGATTTCAACTCCTTCAGGCCCTGCATGAGTCCAGGTAAAACAGATTCTCCATTGATCATTAATTCTTATACTATGTTGCCCAGCCCTATCACCTTTGAGGGCTTCCAGACGGTTACCCGGGGGCACTCTCAGGTCGTTAAGTGATGTAGCGGCATCCAATAATCTCAGTTTTCTTAGAGCAACTCGTTCAATACGCGTGTCAAAAACGGGAACCCGCTGGCGCTGGGCTAGCTTCTCCGTGTTTCGATCTGCGAAAGATTGAATCATAGCTCCAGGCTATAACGCGAGACGTTATAGCTCAATAGGTGGGCTGACTTAAACCCATTTATCACACCACCGAACCGAAAGTTTATCGACTATAGTCGATAAACTTCTCTTTTTCGATATTTTTGTCGACTATAGTCGATAGGCTTCACGCGCCCAGTGAAACCTGACCGTTCGTGCCGGCTCTGCCCTAAAATAGAGGGCAGTATGTCTAGTTCAGATTCTTCCCGCACTCCCGCCCAGCCCCTCTCCGCTATCGCCGCTGCTATGCACGGCGCGGGCGTCCGCGCATCCGAGCCCACCGAACCCCAGGCCGCCGGAAAGCGCGGTGGTAGGGGCAAGCAGGCGTCCGGCCCTCGTGAGGGGGCGGACGCACCCGCCCGCTCCCAGCGTCGCGTCCGCAGCTCAGCACCCCGGGGCAAGCAGGGCGGGAAGAAACCGAACCAGCGCCGCCCCTACACCCCACTGATACCCGAAAAAATCACCTACCCCGAGGCTCTGCCCGTCTCTGCCCGCAGAGACGACATCATGGCAGCCATTCGCGACAACCAGGTCACCATCGTCGCGGGTGAAACCGGCTCGGGTAAGACCACCCAGCTCCCCAAGATGCTCCTTGAACTGGGGCTGGCGGAAAAGGGCATGATCGGCCACACCCAGCCCCGCCGTCTGGCCGCCCGATCGGTGGCTGAACGCATCGCCGAAGAACTGGGGCAGACAATCGGCGAAACGGTGGGCTACCAGGTGCGCTTCACCTCAGAGGTGGGTGAAGGCTCCGCTATCAAGCTCATGACCGACGGTATTCTGCTGGCCGAAATTCAGAACGACCGGCTGCTACGCCAGTACTCGGCCATCATCATTGATGAGGCCCACGAGCGTTCCCTCAACATTGACTTCATTCTGGGCTACCTCAAGCGCATTATGCCGCAGCGCCCCGACCTGAAAATCGTCATTACCTCAGCCACCATCGACCCCGAGCGTTTCGCCCGCCATTTCTCCCCCAGCTTTGTGCCCGGTGTCGGCATCGTCGATGACAGCCTCAGCCCCGAAGAAAAAGAAATCGCCGAGGCAACCCTGCCCGATGATGCCCCGCCCATCATTGAGGTCTCCGGCCGCACCTACCCGGTCGAGATCCGCTACCGCCCCCTCAGCGAGCCGCGCACCGGCGATGGCGGGGAGGATGAGGCGGACGCCGGTGACGGCCTCGAGGACGACGACCGTGACCCGATTGAGGGCGTGCTTGATGCCATCCGGGAGCTTTCTGAAGAGGCCCCCGGCGACATTCTGATTTTCTTCTCGGGCGAGCGTGAAATCCGCGACGCGGCCGACGCTATCGAGGATATGGTGCGGTCCACCCGCCGCCTGGCCGATTACGAGGTACTGCCCCTCTACGCCCGCCTGTCCATGGCTGAGCAGCACAAGGTCTTCAAGCCCGGCGGCCGCCCCCGCATCGTGCTGGCCACCAACGTGGCAGAAACCTCCCTGACCGTGCCGGGTATCAAGTACGTGATCGATACCGGCACCGCCCGTATCTCCCGCTATTCTGCCCGCACCAAGGTGCAGCGCCTACCCATCGAGCGCATCTCCCAGGCCTCGGCTAACCAGCGCTCAGGCCGCTGTGGCCGTGTCTCAGACGGTATCGCCATCCGCCTCTACTCCGAAGAGGACTTTGCGGCCCGGGCCGAGTTCACCGACCCCGAGATTCTGCGCACCAACCTTGCGGCTGTCATTTTGCAGATGACCGCCATCGGTGTGGTCAAGTCCCCCGCCGACATCGAAAAGTTCCCCTTCGTACAGCCGCCCGAAACCCGCGCCATCAACGACGGCGTCAACCTGCTGCGTGAGCTCGGGGCGCTTGCTACCCCCGGTAGAGACGGTGCGGACGCCCGCACCCACGAATCGCGCACGGCAGGCGGTAGAGGGGGGCGGCGTCCGTCCTCACCGCTGACGGCTGCCGGACGGGCTATGGCGGCCCTGCCGGTTGACCCCCGCCTAGCCCGCATGATTGTGGAGGGTTCCAAGCGGGGTGTTGCCAAGGAAATCATGGTGCTGGCTGCTGCCCTGACCATTCAGGACCCCCGCGAGCGCCCCGCCGAGCACCGGGGTGAGGCTGACTCCCTGCACGCCCGCTATAAGGATGAGAAGTCGGACTTCACCTCCTATCTGCTGCTGTGGCAGTACATCAATGAGAAGCAGGCAGAGCTGTCGTCGAGCCAGTTCCGTAAGATGTGCCACCGGGAGTATCTGAACTTCCTGCGAATCCGAGAGTGGCAGGATCTCTTTGCCCAGCTGCGGGAGATTGGCCGCTCGGCCGGTATTACGGTTGAGGGCGGGCGCGATATTGACCCGGCTGCCAGTGAGACCGAGGTGCACAAGTCACTGCTCTCAGGTCTGCTGTCGCATATCGGTATGCAGGATGAGCAGAATCGCCACGAGTATCGAGGCGCGCGCGGTACCCGCTTCGCGATTTTCCCCGGCTCTGCCCTCTTTAAGAAGAACCCGGTCTGGCTGGTATCTGCTGAGCTGGTAGAGACGTCCCGCCTGTGGGCGCGCGTAAACGCGCAGATTGAGCCCGAGTGGGTGGAAGAGTTGGCTGGGCCCCTGCTCAAGCACTCTTATTCTGACCCTCACTGGTCTGCCCGTCAGGGGTCGGTGCTGGCCCATGAGAAGGTCACTCTCTTTGGGTTGCCCATCATTGCCGACCGGCGTATCCAGTACTGGCGGGTTGACCCGGTAGCTGCCCGCGAGATTTTTATTCAGTCTGCCCTGGTAGAGGGTGATTGGCAGACCCGCCACCGTTTCTTTGCCCGCAATCAGAAGGCTCTGGCTGAGGTTGAGGAGCTTGAGGCTCGTCTGCGCCGTCGCGACCTGCGGGTCGATGACGCTGTCCTCTTCGACTTCTATAACGCCCGCATACCCGAACACGTCGTCTCTGAGCGCCACTTTGACCGCTGGTGGAAGGAGGAACGCCGGGTCAATGAGCACCTGCTGGATTTCACCCCCGAAAACCTGATTGACGAAGAGGCTGCCGATTACGACGAGTCCCTCTTCCCCCGCACCTGGACGGCCCGCACCTCCGGCGGGGAGCTGGCCCTTGACCTGCGTTACGAGTACGCCCCCAGCGTGCAGATTGGTGGGGTGCGCTCGTCCCAGACGCAGACGGACGGCATTGCCGTGCAGGTTCCGGTGCTCTTCTTAGGGCAGCTTGAACCGGCTCCTTTTGAGTGGCTGATTCCGGGTCTGCGGGAGGAGCTGGTGACGGCCCTGATTAAGTCCCTACCCAAGCAGATTCGCAAGAATTTTGTTCCGGCCCCGGACGTTGCCCGTCAGGCAGTTGAGAAACTCAACGCCGATTACTCCCCCGCTGCTGATTCCCTCACTGAGGCCCTGGCCCTGGTGCTGCGCCGCCTGCGCGGGCATGTGGTCGACCCGGCCGAGTTCAACTGGGACTCGGTACCCGAGCACCTGCGCTTCACCTTCCAGGTGCGCAACCACCAGAATAAGATTCTGGGCGAGGGCAAGGATTTAGTGGAACTCCAGGGCCTTTTGCACGCCGAGATTCGCTCTGCCCTGGCAGCTTCTCTGGGTGCAAGCCCCGAGACCATGGGCAAGATGGCGGCCATGGCCGCCGGTGGTAAGAAGGGTCAGGACGCCCGCGGCGGCTCTGCACCCTCTGCGGCTCCCAGCGCGGCTGGGAGCCGGGGTGCAGGTGCCAAGGGGGCACAGGCGTCCGCCCCGGAACAGGCGGCGAGCAGCAAAGCCGTGCGGGAAGTCTCGGGCCTGACCGACTGGCCGGAGCAGGATCTCCCCCGTAAGGTCGAGCGCGTCATTGCTACCCAGACGGTGGCAGGCTACCCGGCCCTGGTGGATGAGGGGGCGTCCGTTGCTGTGCGGATCTTCCCCACCGAGGCTGAAGCTACCCGGGCCCAGCGCGGGGGCGTGATTCGCCTGCTCAAACTTAATACTCCCTCGCCCGAGCGCTACGTCTCGGAGCACCTGAACAACCGCGAAAAACTGGTCTTTACGCAGAACCCCCACGGGTCAATTGAAGCCCTCATTAGTGACTGCACGGTAGCTGCTATTGACCAGCTGGTACCCGCTACCCCGCCTTTTACCAGGGCGGAGTACACTGCCCTGTTCAATAGCGTGCGGGCTGAGCTCATTGACACGGTCTTCGTGATGACCAAGCTGGTTGCCGATATCCTGTCGGAAACAGCTAAGGTGCAGAAGCTCATTAAGAAGTCCACCTCGCTTGCGGTCATTCACGCCATGAGCGACATGAAGAGCCAGCTGGAGAACCTGGTCTACCCGGGGTTTGTCACCGAGACCGGTGCGGTTCAGCTGCATCACCTGCCCCGCTACCTCAAAGCGATTTCCAAGCGCATTGAGAAGCTGGGGCCCAACGTCAACCGGGATAACCAGCTCATGCTGACCGTGCAGGAACTTGAGGACGCCTACGATAAGGCCGTGCAATCCCTGCCAGGGGGCACGGTGCCGACGCCCGAGCTGGAGCAGGTCGGCTGGATGATTGAGGAACTGCGCGTCAGCTTCTTCGCCCAGGAACTCGGCACCGCCTACACCGTCAGTGAGAAGCGGGTGGCTAAGGCCCTGCGTGATGCTATGGAGGCTATCAAGAACGCCTAGGCCCGCCCGTCCATGCCCTAGGTACCATCTAAATCAGAAAAACCCACCTCGTTGGTGGGTTTTTCCGATTTTCCTGGTCTTTTCTCTCTTCTAATTGTTCTCGGGTGCATCGGGGAAGAAAATATCCTCGATCCGGCAACCGAAGACTTCAGCGAGCTGGAAGGCCAGGGGCAGGGACGGATTGAAACGTCCTTTTTCAATTGAGATGACGGTCTGGCGTGACACACCGAGCACGTCGGCGAGCTGCTGCTGAGAGTAGCCCCGCTCAGCGCGTAGTTCTTTGAGCTGGTTCTGCACAGGCTATGCACCCTTACGCTTGTAGACCTGGTAGCTCACAAGGAAGACCAGCATGGCCAGCACTGTGACGGACGCCAGCAGAAGGGATGGCGATACCTGCCAGTCGAAGATAGCGAAAGCCCCGGCACCCAGCCCCATCACTGCAATCATGAGGTGAAAGGTAGTTTCTGCGGCCTTTCCGTACCAGTGGTTTTCGATGCTGGATTCTGGGTTGCGAGTGGCTCCTTTGACGGTGTTTCGGTCGACCAGAAGCGCCCAAAAGGTGGCGGCTAACACCGGAACAAAAGCTAACGAGGCAACCGGCACCCACCACCAGGTGACCTGCTCAGACTGAAGGGCGATAATACCCCAGACTAGCAGTTGGGCCAGTGCAGTTGCACCCAGAATACTGACAAGTATCAGGGTTGCTTGGCTACCGCCGAAGCGAGAACGGCCCCAGGTGCTTTGGGATTTGTGGGTGCTCATCTTATCGCCTTATGTAAAGGATGCTTTACAGTTAATGTGAAATAAACTTTACATACAGGCGCGAAGTTATGTCAAGCAAACTTTACTTATTTTTAGGCGTCGGCCCGTACGCCCCAGACACTCGGCCACTACACCAGAAAAGACCATCTAAATCAGAAAAACCCACCTAGTTGGTGGGTTTTTCTGATTTAGATGGTACCTACCTGGCGGAGGGGGCTAGGAAGCTACCGAGTCGCCGTAGCCCAGCTCGGTCAGGGCTGCCCGCAGCTTTTCAGCAGCCTCATCCATGGCAGCTGCATCGGGGTTACGGTTAGCCTGCTCGAAGGTGAACTCGCTCTGGTCAACAGCGGGCCACACATGAATATGGGTATGGGGCACATCAAAACCGGCAATAATCATGCCCACGCGGGTGGGGTCAAAAGCCTTCATCAGACCCTTCGATACCTTCTGAGCCACGTCAAAGAGGTGGGCAGAGAGCTCCTCGGGTAGGTCGACCCAGTGGTCAATCTCAGCCTTGGGAACCACCAGGGTGTGGCCGTACTGGAAGGGCTCGATGGTCAAGAAGGCAACTGCCTGCTCGTCCTCCCAGATAAAACGGCCGGGCAGTTCTCGGTTAATAATCTTGGTAAAAACAGTGCTCATGGGCTTACTCCTAAATCTCTACAGACTGGCCGGGGGCCAGGTACTCAAAGGTGGTGCCGTACTTCTGACCAAAGTTGGTTGCGTGGCCAATGATCATGTTTCGGCCGTTTTCGGCAAGCAGTGAATCATGAATCTGGAAGGCCCGCGGGGCACGCACGGCGATAATGAAGTCAATGACCTCCTGAATCTTGTTCCAGGGGGCATGAATCGGCACCAGCAGAGTGCCCACCTCAATACCGTGGGGCACCACAAAAGAATCCCCGGGGTGGAAGAGGTTATCGTCAATCAGGTAGCCCACGTTATCGATGACCGGCAGCAGGGGGTGGATGACAGCGTGGTTGCCACCGAAGGTTTTGATAGAGAAGGACGAGAGAGTCAGCTCCCCATCAGCTTCCACTGACTTTGCAAGAGCCTCGGGCAGGGCCGCCAACACAGCATCGACCACTGCGGCGGGAGCGTGAATGGTGACCTGCGGGTTCTCTCGCAGAAAAGCGACCACCTTGCCCTCGTCGAAGTGATCGGGGTGCACGTGGGTGACCAGAATATGGTGGGCCCCGTCCAGTGCCTGCTCGACCTCGGAGAAGTTTCCGGGGTCGAGCACCAGCACGGCGCCGTCCTTTTCGAGCCTGACGCAGGAGTGGGTGTATTTCGTAAGTTTCATACCTACCACCCTAGTAGCTCCCACCACAGTCAGACTAGTTGGAGCTGACGGTTTCTTTCTGCTGAACACATACGCTGTTACCTGAAAACGTTGTTTTTCGCCCCGCGCGAGGGCCGTTTCTGCCCCGAGAAACCTGGTGTACAGTAGGCACAGAGAGAGACCGATTTTAGACGAGGGAATGACCCGTGAACACCAACTCAGCGTCGTCAGCCAGCAAGCCCACCGAAATCCGCAACACTAAACAGCGCCGGGCAGTCACCGCAACCCTCGAAACCCTCGAAGACTTTATTTCTGCTCAAGACCTGCACCAGCTCATGCTCTCGCGCGGCGATAAGGTGTCGCTGGCAACCACTTATCGTCTCTTGCAGTCCATGGTGGGCACCGGTGAGGTAGAGGCCCTCAAGACCGAGGACGGCGAAGCTATCTACCGCCGCTGCGACTCTGAGCACCACCACCATCACCTGCTCTGCCGTATCTGTGGGGCTGCCCGGGAATTTGAGATTCCTGAGCTTGAAGAGCTAGCCCTGGCGATTGCGGCAAAGAACGGCTACACCGAGGTCAAGCACGTCATTGAGATTACCGGGGTCTGCTCTAACTGCTCTGCCCACCAGCGGGGCTAGGCGCTGCTGCGGCTTCAGATGAGCGGACGCGCCCCGAGGCTGAGTAGCGCTGGCGGACGGCTCGTACCAGGCGGCAGACCACGAAGATGAGGAAGGACAGGGTGGTCACGTAGGGGCTGATCGGCAGGGAGCCTGCCAGGGCCAGAAGAATACCGCCCACCATGGCTGTTTCTGCAAAGAGCACTGAAAGAATCAGGGCGCGCAGGGGTGAGGCTGTGATTTGCAGGGCTGCCGCTGCCGGGGTAATCAGCAGGGCAAGAACCAGCAGGGAGCCCACCACCTGCACCGACAGGGCGGTGGCAATACCCAGAACAATCATAAAAGCAATGGAAAGAGCCTTCAGCGGCACGCCCTTGGCTGAGGCAACCACCGGGTCAAGCGAGGCGAACATGAGCGGCCGCCACATGATAGCCAGAGCCGCAATGATGACCACCCCGCCAATGATCATAGAGGTCAGCTGGGCAGAGTCAACCGAAACAATCTGGCCTGTTAGCAGCGAGAACTTGTTCGCTGCCCTACCTGAGTAGAGGGAGAGGAAGAGGATTCCCAGCCCCAGACCAAAGGGCATCAGGGCACCGATGATCGAATCGTTTTCGTGGGCCCGGGCGCCCATCAGGGCAATCAGCAGGGCAGAGATAATGGAGCCCACCAGGGAACCGGTGACCACGTTATAGCCCAGGAGCAGAAAGAGGGCAGCACCGGCAAAAGACATCTCGGCGATGGCGTGCACCGCAAAAGCGTGACGGCGAAGCATCACAAAGAGCCCTACAAAGCCGCCGATCACACCCAAGATTGCCCCGGCGATAATGGACTGGCTCAGCAGGGCCACCAGCTCACCGTAGCGGTCAAAGACAAAGACCTTGCCCATAAAGTCCGCAAAAGTCATCGGTTATCTACCCCTTTCGCGGGTGCAAGTAGCTGGGGGTGGTCGGTTTCTAGGGCGCAGTGGTGCTCCCCGTGTTCGCCGCCCACCACTACGTAGCGGCCGTTAGTCTGTATCACCGATACCGGAGTCTGGTAGAGGTCGGTGAGCACCTCACTCCGCATGACCTGCTCCACCGACCCCACGGTGAAGCGTCCGCCCGCAAGGTAGAGCAGGCGGTCTACATGGTCAATGATGGGGTTGATCTCGTGGGTCACGAAAACGACCGTAGCTCCGTGATCCCGGTTGTAGCGGTGAATCAGGTCTGAGACGGCGTACTGGTGGTTGAGGTCCAAAGAAAGCAGGGCCTCATCTGCCAGGATAATCTTGGGGTCATTGGCAAGGGCCTGGGCGATACGCAGGCGCTGCTGCTCGCCGCCCGACAGAAGCCCCACCGGCACATTAGCGTAGTCGCTGGCACCAACCGCATCGAGCAGGGAATCAACCTTCTCCCGGTAGGCCCGGTTCTTCACGCGGAAGCCCCAGCGGTGGCCGTCCACCCCCAGCCCCACAAAATCGCGGGCCCGCAGGGGCATCTCGGTACCAATTGCCTTCTGCTGGGGAATGTAGCCGACGCCGGGGTTCCCCAGGCGGGCAGGGACACCCAGAACCGAAATTTTGCCGGCGCTCAGCTGGGTTAGACCCAAGATGACCTTGATAAAGGTCGATTTGCCCGAGCCATTGGGCCCCAGGACGGCAAAATATTCGCCCTGTTCGACGGTGAGGTTGAGGTCCTGCCACAGGGTACGGTGGCCAAAGGAAAGCCCGCCCCCGGTCACCGTAAGGGCGGGGGCGAGCTGGGTAGAAGAGTGAGCCATAGGCTTTATGCTACTGCCTTTTCTAGGTTGTCGATGTTCTGGGTCATCCAATCCATGTAGCCGGTGTTCTCGGGCAGGGTCTCGGTGAAGGAGACGCTGGCAACTCCGGCTTCCTGGGCGAAGGTATAGATTTCGGTGGTCTGGACGGTCTGGGTCTGCTCGTTGAAGGCCAGCAGGTCGATGCTACCGCCGGTGAGGGCGTCCTTGGCTTCCTGCAGGGTCAGGGGGGCGATGTCGCTTTCGCTATCGACCGCTGCGGTCAAATCTGCCGGGGTGGAGTCGGTGAAACCGGCGTCCTCCAGCATGTAGCCCGAGACCGGCTCGGTCGCCAGGTAGGTACGTTCTTCGGTGTCGATAGCCTTGAGACGGTCGAGCAGCTGGTCAGCGTCGGTAGAGAAGGTTGCAGCTGCACTGGTGTAGGCGTCCGCGTTGGCGGGGTCGAGCTCAGCCAGGTCGGCTGCTACCTGATCAGCTACCTTCTTCATGGTGTCCAGGTCGTACCAGACGTGCTCGTTGTAGGAGTGCACGTGGTCAGAGTGGTCTTCACCGGTGGTGCTGTGCTCTTCTGCCATGTGGGCCAGGTCGTCGGCGCTAAAGAGGCCCGAGAGTTCTACCGCGTTCACCACGATCTGGTCGGGGTTATCGGTGCCGGCCATTTCGGTGAGGAAGGTGTCGTAGCCGCCGCCGTTGACGACAACCAGGTCAGCGTCTTTCACGGTCAGGCGGTCCTGGCTGGTGGCTTCGTAGGAGTGGGGGTCCACAGCGGTTGAGGCGATGAGCGGGGTGACCTCTACTTTATCGCCGCCGACTGCCGCCACCACATCTGCATAGACGTCGGTGGTGGTGACGACCTGCAGGGTTCCGTCGTTTGAGGACGAGGACGCGCTCGTCCCGCTTGACCCGCAAGCAGAGAGGGTCAGCGCCGATACGGCAAGCAGTGAGACGGTGGGGAAAATCTTTCGCATGGCGCTGTCCTTTGGTACGGAGTAAGGGATAGGGCTTCTGCCAGCCTACTCCTTTCTGCGAACGGTTCGCAAATAAAAAGTGCGTACACCGCATCACACCCGCGCCCCGCTAAGAATATAAGGACGCCCACCCCACCTTCCCTACCACGGGGCAGGAAAGGCGAGGCGGGCGTCCGCGCACCGGCAGAAACCGGTAGCTAGCTAGAGGAAACTAGTCGGCGCTGTGCTTTGAAGCGGCCTCCTCGCGGCGGCGCACGTGCTCCTGGGTGGTGTCCTTAATTTCACCGACCAGTTCTTCGAGGATGTCTTCCAAGAAGAGCACGCCAACACTCTGCCCTTGGGCGTCAACCACGTGGGAGAGGTGGGCCCGGTTTCGCTGCATGGTGGCAAGAGCCTCATCGATTTCGGTTTCGGGCTTGACGATCGACATCTGACGTAGCTTAGACCAGGCAATGGGCTGGTCCATGCGGTCAGCTTCGTAGACCAGGGCGTCCTTGATGTGCAGGTAGCCCATGTAGGTGCCGTCTTGCTCGTCCTTCATCACGAAACGAGAGTAGCCGGTGTGGGCAACGGCCTTTTCCAGCTCGGCGGGCGTACAGGGGAAGTTCATGGTAACCAGCTGGTCACCGGGCACCATAATCTCAGCAACGGTCTTCGAGCTGAATTCCAGGGCGCCAGACAGCACGCCGGAGCCGTCGTCCACGGTTCCCTCTGCGGTTGATTGAGCCACAATGCTTTGAAGCTCATCAAGGGTGAAGGTTGAGGCAACCTCGGCCTTAGGTTCTACCTTCATCAGGCGCAGGGTGTGGTCGGCAATCCAGTTGAGGAAGCCCACCAGGGGCTTGAGCACCCGCGAGACCGTGACCAGGGGCGGGGCAATCCACAGGGCAACGCCCTGGGCAGCCAGCGATACCGCCATATTCTTGGGCACCATCTCACCGAAGATAACGTGCAGGTAGGTCACCAGGATCAGCGCGAATGCAAAGCCTACAGCGCTAGCCACCTCGTAAGGGATGCCCCAGCTTTCCAGGGGTGCAGACACCAGGTGGTGCAGGGCGGGCTCTGAAACATTCAGAATCAGCAGGGAGCAGACGGTAATACCCAGCTGGCAGGTAGCCAGCATGAGCGAGACGTTCTCCAGCGCATAAAGTACGGTGACCGCGCGCTTATTACCGGTCTCAGCCAGCGGCTCAATCTGGGAGCGGCGGGTCGACATAATGGCGAACTCACCGGCCACGAAAAAGGCATTACCGGCAAGGAGCACAAAGAGCAGGGCGATAGCTACCCAGTCGTTCATCGGGCCCCCTCCTTTCGAGCGGCGAGGTCATCTGTGGTGAGGGCTTCGGGAATAAAGCGGATGCGGTCAACCCGGCGCTGTTCCATCTTTTCTACGCGCAGGCGTCCGCCCTCAACGGGCACCACGTCGCCGGTTTCGGGAACTCGGCCCAGGTGGTCCATCATGAAGCCGCCCATGGTTTCGTAGGCGGGGTCATCATCCACATCGAGGGTGCCGATGTAGTCCTTGACCTCGTCGGGGCGGAGCAGGCCCGAGAAGATGTAGTCGCCGTTGCCCACGCGCAGGGGGCGTTCGTCGAAGGAGTTGGTGTCGTGTTCATCGGAGACTTCACCCACGATTTCTTCAACCAGGTCTTCAAGAGTGGTGATGCCGGCCGTGCCACCGTACTCGTCGAGCACCACGGCAAGCTGTAGGGCGCCCTCTCGCAGCTGCATGAGCAGGGAGTCCAGGTGCACGGTTTCGGGCACCTGCAGCACGTCCTCCATGAGCGTTCCGGCTTCCAGCGTGTCGCGCTTATCGAGGGGAAGGCCCACAGCTTTCTTCACGTGCACGACGCCCACGATGTTGTCTTGGTCTTCCCGGTAGAGGGGGAAGCGGGAGTGGCCGGTGGTGCGGGCCAGCTCGATGACGTCGCTGACAGGGGCTGTATCTTCGAGCATGATGACCTTACGGCGCGGGGTCATGACGTCGGCTGCGGTGAGTTCGGCGAAGGAGAGGGTCTTATCGACGAAGCGGGCGGTGTCGGAGTCCAGGGTGCCCAGGTCGGCTGAGCGGCGCACCATTGAAGAAAGCTCTTCGGGTGAACGGGCTGCCGAGAGTTCTTCCTTAGCTTCCATACCGAAGCGGTGGAGTACCCAGTTTGCTGACCCGTTCGCGGTGCGGACGATGGGGCCCATCACCTTAGTGAAGAGCAGCTGGGCCGGGGCCAGGGTTCGGGCCACGCGGTAGGGCTCGGCAATCGCCAGGTTCTTGGGCACCAGCTCGCCGATAATCATGGAGAGCAAGGTTGCAATACCCATAGAGAAAATCAGGGTGAGCGCCGAGGCCACAGAGGGGGCCAGCCCCCAGGACGCGATGGTGTCGCCGGCTAGGGCGTTGATACCGCTGTCGAGGGTGTAACCGGTAAGCAGGGTGGTGATGGTGATACCCAGCTGGCAGCTTGATAGCTGGGTTGAGAGGGATTTGAGGCAGGCGAGCACCCGTTCGCCTGCGGCGTCTCCCCTATCAATTTCTTGCTGGACCTTGGACTGATCAAGGGCTACCAGCGAAAATTCTACGGACACGAAGAAGCCGGTACCCAGAATCAGGGCAAAACCGATGAGAAGCAGGAGCCATTCCATGGTTTAGGCTCTCACCGCCTGCTGGGCTGGGCGCGGGCTGCCAGAGGTGCGGACGCCCGCGGTTGGGTTAAAGAATAATGTGCGCCAAAGCGCTCGTGAGGGCTGCGAAGATGCGCAGTAACTAGAAGGGTCTTCCATAGTGGTCAATTCTAGCGAATATCGAGCGGTTTACTCAGTGGGCCCCCTTTCACCCCCTGCGAAATGCCAGCCTATTTCTGCCAGACAGCCTCACAGTGAGATGTCATAGAAAGTAGTGCGTTGGACGAACCCCCAAAACACTTCTAAACTAGACAAAGATATGCGGTACATCACGCGCCCAATGTAGTGTGCGATGCCCGCCCACCTCGTGCCAAAAGCGGTTTTGGCACCCAGCAATCACAAGAGATGGAAGAGGCGTAAGAGAAGTGCCAAACCAGCCAGAACATACTGTTCCCGAAGAGTTCGCGGGTAACGAGTGGCTCGTCGAAGAGCTCTTTGAGAAGTACGAGCAAGACCGCAACTCAGTCGACGAAACGTGGTGGCCCCTGTTTGACCAGTGGGCAGGCACAACCGGCAGCGCACCCAGCTCGCAGCAGGCACCGGCGCCCGCTGCTGCGTCCGCACCGGCCAAGGAAGAGCCCGCCAAGGCCCCCGTTCCCTCCACTCCCAAGACCCCTGCCCCTGAAGCTGACCCCAAGTCAGCCCCGCAGGCAGCTCCCAAGGCAAGCAACCCCTCAGCGACCAAGCCCGCCACCCCGAAGGAAGAACCCGTGAGCGACGCTCCCCAAGAAGACCAGATTGTTACCCTGCGCGGCCCCGCCAAGGCGGTTGCCGCCAACATGGACGAGTCACTGAGCGTGCCCACCGCAACCACCGTCCGCGCTATCCCCGCCAAGCTGCTGATCGATAACCGCACCGAAATCAACAGCTACCTGGCCCGCACCCGCGGCGGTAAGGTCTCCTTCACCCATATCATCGGCTACGCCATCATCCGCGCCCTTGCAGCCTTCCCCTCCATGAACGTCAGCTACGGTGAGGACGCCAAGGGTAAGCCCGCCGCTATCCAGCACGCCCACGTTAACTTCGGCCTGGCCATCGACCTACCCCGCCCCGACGGCTCCCGCAACCTGGTTGTACCCAACATCAAGGGTGCAGAGAAGCTCTCCTTCTCAGAGTTCTGGGAAGCCTACAACGACATCGTCAAGCGCGGCCGTGAAGGCAAGCTCGGCGTTGAGGACTTCGCAGGCACTACCGTCTCACTGACCAACCCCGGCGGTATCGGTACCGTCCACTCCGTGCCCCGCCTCTCCAAGGGCCAGGCAGCTATCATCGGTGCAGGTGCCCTTGACTACCCCGCAGAGTACCGCGGCACCTCAGAAAAGGTCATTGCCCGCAACGGCGTCTCCAAGATTCTAACCCTCACCTCCACCTACGACCACCGTGTCATCCAGGGCGCAGGTTCCGGCGAGTTCCTCAAGATTGTGGAGCACTACCTGCTCGGTGGCGACGGCTTCTACGACCAGATTTTTGAGGATCTGCGCATCCCCTTCGAGCCCGTCCGCTGGGCCCGCGACAACCAGGTCAACCCCGAAGCCGAAGTCTCTAAGGTTGCCCGCATCCAGCAGCTCATTCACGCTTTCCGCGTGCGCGGCCACCTGATTGCCCAGACCAACCCCATTGGCTACCAGATGCTCTCCCACCCCGACCTGCGTCTGGAGAACTACGGTCTGACCCTCTGGGATCTTGACCGCTACTGGCCCACCGGTGGCTTCGGCGAAAAGGAATCCCTGCCCCTGCGCACCATTCTTGAGCTGCTGCGCGAGGCCTACACCCGTACCCTGGGTGTGGAGTACATGCACATCGAGAACCCCGAAGAGCGCCAGTGGTTCCAGGACCGCCTGGAGCACGGCTACACCAAGCCCTCGCGCGACGAGCAGTTCCGCGTGCTGGGCACCCTGAACGCTGCCGAGGCCTTCGAGACCTTCTTGCAGACCAAGTACCTGGGCCAGAAGCGCTTCTCCCTGGAAGGCGGCGAATCCCTGATTCCGCTGCTGGACTCCGTCATCTCTGAGGCAGCGGACGCCGGCCTCTCGGGCGTCGGCATCGGTATGGCCCACCGCGGCCGCCTCAACGTACTGACCAACATTGCGGGTAAGTCCTACGCCCAGATTTTCCGTGAGTTTGAGGGTCAGATGGACCCCCGTCTGACCGGCGGCTCCGGTGACGTCAAGTACCACCTGGGCACCGAGGGTATCTTCACCTCCCACAACGGCAACCAGACCCAGGTCTACCTGGCCGCTAACCCCTCCCACCTTGAAGCCGTCAACACCGTGCTTGAAGGTATCGTCCGCGCTAAGCAAGACACCCTGGCAGAACAGGGCATCGGCAACTACCCTGTACTGCCGATCCTGGTTCACGGTGACGCTGCCTTCGCTGGCCAGGGCATCGTGCTAGAAACCCTGCAGATGTCCAAGCTTGAGGGCTACACCACCGGCGGTACCGTACACATCGTGGTCAACAACCAGGTGGGCTTCACCACCACCCCGCGCGATGGTCGCACCGCAACCTACTCCACCGACATCGCCCGCATGATTCAGGCCCCCGTGCTGCACGTGAATGCCGATGACCCCGAGGCCGTCGTCCGCGCAGGCTCCATCGCCTTCGCCTATCGCCAGGCCTTCAACAAGGACGTCGTCATTGACCTGGTCTGCTACCGCCGCCGCGGTCACAACGAGGCAGACGATCCCTCGATGACCCAGCCCAAGATGTACCAGCAGATTGAGGAACTGCCCTCAACCCGCAAGATTTACACCGAGGCCCTGGTCGGCCGCGGCGACATCTCCCAGGACGAGGCCGAGCGCGCTCTGAAGGACTACCAGTCCCGCCTGGAGCAGATTTTCACCGAGACCCACGAGGCCCAGTCGTCCTCCGCTCCCCTGGTCACCGCAGATGCCGCCGCTGTTTCTAACATCGAGCGCCCTGCTGCCCAGCAGAATGAGGACTCCGTTCACGTTGCCGGCGAGACCGCTATCTCCGCTGAGACCCTGGCTCAGATTGGCCAGGCCTTCGGCAAGATTCCCGAGGGCTTCACCGTGCACAAGAAGCTCAAGAAGCTGCTTGAACAGCGCGTCAAGATGTCGACCGAGGGCGACATCAACTGGGGCTTCGGCGAGCTTGCTGCCTTCGCCTCCCTGCTGCTGGAAGGCCGCGATGTGCGCCTGACCGGTCAGGACGTCCAGCGCGGCACCTTCGTCCAGCGCCACTCAGTGCTCCACGACTCTCTGACCGACGAAGAGTGGAACCCCCTGGCCAACCTCTCAGAAACCCAGGGAAAGTACTCCATCTACAACTCCTTGCTCTCCGAGTACGGCGTCATGGGCTTCGAATACGGCTACTCCGTAGAGCGACCCGACTCCCTGGTGCTCTGGGAGGCCCAGTTCGGCGACTTCGCCAACGGTGCCCAGACCATCGTTGATGAGTTCATCTCGTCAGCAGAGCAGAAGTGGGCCCAGCGTTCCTCACTGGTTCTGCTGCTCCCCCACGGTTTTGAGGGCCAGGGCCCTGACCACTCATCGGCCCGTATGGAGCGCTACCTGCAGCTGTGCGCCGAGAACAACATGACCGTTGCTGTTCCCTCGACCCCGGCAAACCACTTCCACCTGCTGCGCCGCCAGGCTCACTCCCGCCCGCACAAGCCGCTGATTGTTATCACCCCCAAGCAGCTGCTGCGCCTCAAGGCTGCTGCCTCGTCGGTTGAAGACTTCACCAGCGGTAGCTTCAAGCCCGTCATCGAGGACCAGGGCAACCTGAACCCCGCTGACGTGACCCGCCTGGTCTTTGTCTCAGGCCGTCTCTACTACGATCTGGAAGCAGAGCGCGCTAAGCGCGGCGATAAGAGCACCGCAATTGTGCGAGTCGAGCAGCTCTACCCCCTGCCGTCCGCAGAGATCAAGGAGCAGATTGCTACCTACCCCAATGCGGAACTGGTCTGGGCCCAGGATGAACCTGCCAACCAGGGCCAGTGGCCCTTCATGGCTGTCAACCTGCTCCCCCAGATTGACTACCGTATGAAGCTGATTTCCCGCCCGGCAGCCGCTTCCCCCGCAGCCGGTACCGGTAAGCGTCACCAGCGCGAGCTCGATAACCTCATCTCCGAGGTATTCGACCGCTAAAGCAGGGCGCTCGCTCAGCTCCCAGTGCCCGAATCTTGCCCGTCAGGATTCGGGCACTGCCTGTTTGCGGTGCGCCCACCGTGCGCTGGCAGGCTCCAGGGTTTAGACTGGTACAGAACGAACGAGACCAACGTTGCGGGGCAACCTAGCCCTCAACCTTGTAGAAAGAAACACGTGGATCAGCGAAAAATTCGACTTGTAGCCGTTGGCGATGATCTGCTCGCAGGCGTCGGGGACCCCCGCACCCTCGGGTGGTTCGGGCGCGTTATGGCACGTACCCCTCAGACCTCTGCCTCTATCTCTGCCTATAATCTGGCAGCTCCCGGTGAGGGCAGTGAACAGCTCAACGCTCGCTGGTTTGAAGAAGCCAGCCGCCGCTTTGCCCAGGGCCACGAAAATCGCCTGGTCATTGCCCCCTCAACCTTCGATATCGACCTGGGCCTCACCAGTGCCCGCTCCCGCCTGAACCTGGCGAACATGGTCGATATGGCCTCCCAGAACAATGTAAAGGTTCTGGTTGTTGGCCCCCCGCCCACTCTCGATGCTGAGCGCAACCGCAAGATTGCCGACCTGTCGGCAGCCTACGCCGATGTGGTGACCCGCCGTAACCACGTCTACGTTGATACCTTCAACCCCCTGCTGCACCATGAGCAGTGGCGCAATGACCTGGCAGCAAATGACGGCCGCCCCGGTCAGTCCGGCTACGGCCTGATTGCCTGGCTGGTTCTGCACCGCGGCTGGTACAACTGGCTTCAGATTTCAGAGCCCGTTTAAGGAAGTACCTGGCTGGCGCCTGCCCCTGTGACCAACCCGGGGTGTGCAAAGCTAGCCAAGGTATGCGAAAATAGTGAGAAGTGCCTGTTCCAAGGTGCTACCGACCATTTGTGCTCCGTTATCCTGACGGGCACTCCACCTTGATCAAGGAGGCTCTCATGAGCAAGCGCGGTCGCAAGCGTAAGGATCGCCGTAAGGGTGGCGCTAACCACGGTAAGCGCCCCAACTCATAAGGCAATCAACAAGGGCCCCTACTCGCAGAAGCGAGCAGGGGCCCTTTGTTATGGGCTAGCTAGCTGCCGGGTGCCCTCCGGTATGGATGTCGTCGATGCAGGCGCGGATACGGCTTTTGAGGTCGACGGGGGCGGTTTCCTTGCAGGTGCGACGCACGGCCTGGCGGATGATGCACTCAAGGTCGTACTCCTTGGCACAGGTTTCGCACTCAGCCAGGTGAGCTTGGAGTTCTTCAAGATCCTGACAGCTGAGCGGGTCGTCAATGTAGGTATAAATCTTTGCCAGGCGTTCTTCGCAGGGGGTTGCAGTTTGCGAGGTGCTTGTGGTTGTCATGGGCGGCTCCTTTCTTAGGCGCTGGCAGTTTTGCTGGTACCGGCCTTGCCGGTGGTGCTGGTCTTGATACCGCGTTCAGCGGCGTAGTCGGTGAGCTTATCGCGCAAAAGTTTACGACCCCGGTGGAGGCGGGACATGACCGTACCGATGGGGGTGTCCATAATGTCGGAGATTTCCTTATACGAGAAGCCTTCAACGTCTGAGTAGTAGACGGCCATGCGGAAGTCTTCGGGGATGGATTGGAGGGCTTCTTTGATATCGCTGTCTGGCAGGTGGGCGAGGGCTTCGTTTTCAGCTGAGGGTAGGCCCTTTGAGTCGTGAGCTCCTGCCCGGGCTAGCTGCCAGTCTTCGACGGTGTCGGAATTGGCCTGGTAGGGCTCTCGCTGGCGCTTGCGGTAGACGTTGATGTAGGTGTTGGTGAGGATGCGGTAGAGCCAGGCTTTGAGGTTGGTGCCTGGCTTGTACTGGTGGAAGGCGGAGAAGGCTTTCATGTAGGCCTCTTGGACGAGGTCTTCGGCGTCCTGCGGGTTGCGAGCCATGCGCAGGGCGGCGGCGTAGAGCTGGTCTACGTATAGCAGGGCTTCTCGTTCGAAACGGGCTTTACGCTCGGCGTTGGTTTCGCGGGAGCGCACATCGGGTTCGTTGCCTTCGGGGGCGAGGACGTCGGTGGTCGGCGCAGGTTCAGTGCTGGGGGCCGGGGGCGTGGCTGTCATTTCCCTCCAGGTATGCTGTGGTCTTTTGTCTTACTGTACCTGCCAATGGGCGCAGCTACGCGCCGAGTACACCAGATATAACGAGCGCTAGCGGCGCTTATTCCCCAGAACCAGAGTAATTTTGCGCTGGTGGTGCAATAAAGTGGCTGAACCCACCGGTCTATATGTATGCTTAGTAGTGTTAGGTATCTGTGATACATCGCAATGGGGCCTCGCACCCCGTGAAGGAGGAACTCATGTCTTTGGTTCGCCGTTTTGCTCGCCCTCTGCTGGCTTCAAGCTTTATTATCTCGGGTGTTGACCGTCTGCGTGACCCCGAATCGTCTAAGCACCTGGCTAAGGTGGTTAACCTGGCTGCGACTTCTGCCCCTCAGCTTTCTGTGCTGCGTGGCCAGGAGAAGCTGGTGGGTCAGGCTTTGGCTGGCTCTCAGGTAGCTGCCGGTGCCCTCTTTGCTCTGGGTAAGCTGCCCCGTCTTTCTGCGAGCGTCCTGCTGGCTACCGGTGCTATTAACTCCTACGTTGAGTACCGCGCTACCGAGGCTGAGACCAAGGAAGAGAAGACTGCCCGCCGCAATGCTGCTGTGCTCAATGGCTCCCTGTTGGGCGCTATTGCTATCTCAGCTGTTGATACCGACGGTAACCCCTCACTGGCCTGGCGAGCTTCCAAGCTGGGTGATCAGGTAGCTAAGAAGTCCCACCAGCTGGCATCCGATGTTCAGGACGCCGCTTCTGACGCCCAGAAAAAGGTTGAGGACCTCTTCGCCTAAGCTGGCCCCTACCGGGTGTAAGACCCCATGAACTTTCGATAAACCCCGCATCATATCGGTGCGGGGTTTTCTTGTTTGCTGCCCCGCCCACCTAAAATAGGGAGGGAGTACGCCGTAATAACTGATTCCGAAGTAGGTTTTATTTGTGGTTGATGCGACCAAGCAGCCCTTAGTTGCCGATGGAGACTGGCTAGCGCCCACCGTGACGGTGCCCGGCGGTGCCCATGCCCGGGTGGAGATTCCGGGGTCTAAGTCGCTCACCAATCGTTACCTGCTGCTGGCGGCTTTAGCTGATAGCCCCTCGGTGATTCACGCTCCCCTGCATTCGCGCGATTCGCGGCTAATGGTGGCCGCACTGACTGCTCTGGGTGCCCGTTTTGAAGAGATTGAAACCGGTAGTGCCTTTGGCCCTGACCTACGGGTGACCCCCCTAGATTTTTCTGCGACCGTTGCCCGTGAGGCCTCCATTGATGTGGGATTGGCGGGTACTGTGATGCGTTTTGTGCCCCCGGTTGCTGCTCTACTGCCCGGTACTTTCCATTTCGATGGCGATGAGCATGCGCGGGTTCGCCCCATGCTGCCGGTGGTTGAGGCCCTGCGGGGCCTGGGGGTTGAGGTCGAGGACGCCGGTCGCGGCTCCCTGCCCTTTACGGTCGTTTCTACCGGTTCGGTGCAGGTGCCCGAACTGACCATTGATGCTTCAGGTTCTTCCCAGTTTGTCTCTGCCCTTCTGCTGGCTGCCTGCCGTTTTGAGCGGGGTCTGGTGCTGCGGCACGAGGGTGGCCCGGTGCCCTCGATGCCCCACATTGAGATGACCGTTGAGACCATGCGTGAGCTCGGTATTAGCGTTGACTTCAACGGCACCGATACCTGGACGGTTGCCCCCGGTGGCTTCCCCGGCTTTGAGGTTACCGTTGAGCCCGATCTTTCTAACGCTGGGCCCTTCCTGGTTGCTGCAGTAGCCACCGGGGCCTCGGTGACGGTTCCGCGCTGGCCCGAGTCCACTACCCAGGGTGGGGACCAATGGCGGAAGATTCTGCCCCTCTTTGGGGCCCGGGTAGAGCTGGCCGACGGGAACCTGACCGTCACCGGCCCTGCCGGCGGCGCGGCGTCCGGCCTGCCCGGCGTTGACCTAGACCTGGCTGAAGCTGGCGAGCTGGCCCCCACCGTGGCTGCCCTGATTGCGCTCTCCCCCGCCACCAGCGTCCTTTCCGGTATTGCCCACCTGCGCGGACACGAAACTGACCGACTTGCTGCCCTCACCGCCGAGATCAACCGCCTGGGCGGTTCAGCTGAAGAAACCGAAGACGGCATTCGCGTCACCGCACCCGTAGCTCACGGGACTCTCATGCGTACCTACGCTGATCACCGTATGGCCACCGCGGCAGCCGTCATGGGGCTGGTTATTCCGGGTGTCGTAGTTGAAAACGTAGAGACCACCTCCAAGACCCTGCCCAACTTCACCGGGCTCTGGCAGAACATGCTGGACCAGTGGCAGGCAGGTGCTGCCTAATGCGCCGCTCCTGGGATGAAAGCGATGTGCGCGTCCGCCCCAACAAAAAGGGCTCCCGCCCCCGCACCAAGGACCGCCCGGCCCACAAGGACGCCGAAATCGGCCGTATCATCACCGTAGACCGGGGCCGCTACACCGCCATCCTCGATGAGGGCAAGAGCAGCGAACGGGTCGTCACCGCCGTACGCGCCCGCGAGCTGCGCCGCTCCCCCATCGTGGTGGGCGACAAGGTTGCCCTCGTGGGAGATACCAGCGGCAAGCCCGATACTCTAGCCCGCCTCGTCCGGATCGAAGAGCGCACCAACCTGCTACGCCGCAGCGCCGACGATACCGACCCCGTCGAGCGCGTCGTCGTTGCCAACGCTGACAACCTGGTTATCGTGGTCGCCGCAGAAAACCCCGAGCCCCGCACCGGCTTTATCGACCGGTCCCTAGCAGCCGCCTTCGACGCCGGGCTCACCCCCATTCTCTGCATCACCAAGACCGACCTCAAACACCCTCAATGGCTGCTGGACTACTACCGGGACGTTGAGCTCACCATCTTGCTGTCTAAGTCCAAGGACGGCCGCGCCCCCAGCGAGGAAGGCTCCGAGGGGCTCGACACCACCCTGGTTGACCAGCTTTCTACCTACCTGGATGGCTCCGTCTCCGTTCTCCTGGGTCACTCGGGCGTGGGCAAATCTACCCTGGTCAACGCCCTGACCGGTGCCGAACGCGCTACCGGGCACGTCAATGCTGTAACCGGCCGCGGACGCCACACCTCGTCCTCAGCCCTGGCCCTCCAACCGCAGAAGGCAGCCCCCGGCACCTGGATTATCGACACCCCCGGTATCCGCTCCTTCGGCCTAGCTCACGTCGAGCCCGACACCCTGGTCGCTTCCTTCACCGACCTTGCCCCCGGTTCAGCCAACTGCCCCAAGGGCTGTACCCACTCGGCGTCCGCCCCCGACTGCGGTCTTACCGCCTACGTCGAAATGGGTCAGGCCGGCCCCGCAGGCCCCGAACGTCTCGAATCCCTGCGCAAGCTCCTGCGCGTCGATGAAGAAACCGGCGACACCGAGAAAGAACTCGGCGTCGTAGACCTCTAAAACCCAAGGCAAACGACCATGACTAACTACACCGACGACCTGCGCCTGGCCCACATCATGGCTGATGCGGTCGACCGCCTCACCCTGGCCAAGTTCACCTCCCACGATTTCGCCGTCGATACCAAACCCGACCTGACCCCCGTCACCGACGCCGACCGCGAGGCTGAACAGCTCATCCGTTCCCAGCTGTCCCGCGTCCGCACCCGTGACTCGGTGCTGGGCGAAGAATTCGGTGAAACAGGATCATCTCCCCGCCAATGGGTCATCGACCCCATCGACGGCACCAAGAACTTCGTGCGCGGAGTGCCCGTCTGGGCTACCCTCATCGCCCTGCTCGACCACGGCAAGCCCGTCGTCAGCGTCGTCTCGGCCCCTGCCCTCCAGCGCCGCTGGTGGGCAGCCGAAGGCACCGGCGCCTACACCGGCCGCTCCCTCGCCAAGGCTACCCGCATCTCGGTCTCCTCTGTCGCCCAGCTCGAGGACGCGTCCCTCTCCTACTCCTCCCTCACCGGCTGGCGCGATTTGGGCCTGCGCGATAACTTCATCGACCTGACCGACACCGTCTGGCGCACCCGAGCCTACGGCGATTTCTGGTCCTACATGATGGTGGCAGAGGGCGTCGTCGACGCCGCTGCCGAGCCCGAACTCGGCCTTTACGATATGGCCGCCCTGGTTCCCATCGTGACCGAAGCAGGCGGACGCTTCACCTCCCTGGCTGGGGCGGACGGCCCCCACGGCAGCAACGCCCTAGCCACCAACGGCCACCTGCACGAGGCCGTCCTTTCCTACCTGGGAACCGATAAGACCCTCTAAAGCTAGAGCGCCCCAAGGCACACCGGGCAAAACCTCTAGTGACAGCAAAGGCCCCGAATCCTACATCAAGGATTCGGGGCCTTTGGTCTGAGCGATTTCTTGTGCTGAACTACTTCTTGCGCTGGTTCAGAATCGAAATCTGCTCGTTGCTGCGGTCGTTCACGGCCTCAGTATGCACCTCGGTCTTACCGGACTCAGAGGGAGCTGAGTACTGCAGGAACTTAGGCTGCGCGGGAATCTTCAGCTGAATCTTCGACTGCTGGGTACGCTGCTTCGACAGGTCCACGCTGTAGAGCATCGACACGGTCTCCTCACGAATACCGCCCATCATGCTCTGGTAGAGGGCATAACCCTCACGCTGGTATTCCACCAGGGGGTCACGCTGGGCCATAGCACGCAGGCCGATACCTTCCTTGAGGTAGTCCATCTCGTAGAGGTGCTCGGGCCAGCGCTTACCGATGACCGAGAGCACCACGCGGCGCTCAATCTCGCGCATGGCGTCCTCACCCACGGACTCTTCACGCTCGCCGTACTGCATCTCAGCGTCGGCCAGCACTTCCTTGACGATCTGGTCGCGGGTGACCTTGGTCTTGTCGCCCGCTTCTTCAGCCAGATCTTCGGGGGTAATGGTAACCGGGAAGATGGTGCGCAGGTTCTCCCAGAGCTTCTCAAAGTCCCAGTCCTCGGCGTGACCTTCGCCTACCTGGGCATCGATTGCTGAGGTGATGACCTCGGTGCGGAACTTCTCAATCTGTTCCTTGAGGTCATCGCCTGCCAGAATCTGGGCGCGGTCCTTGTACATGGCCTCGCGCTGGCGGTTGAGCACATCGTCATACTTGAGTACGTTTTTGCGCTGCTCAGCGTTGCGAGCCTCAACCTGGCCCTGGGCGTTGGCGATGACGCGGGAAACAATCTTAGCTTCCAGGGCGGTATCGTCGGGGGCACCGGCCATCAGGCGGGCAGCTGCCTGGCCGTTGAAGAGGCGCATCAGGTCGTCAGACAGTGACAGGTAGAAGCGGGACTCGCCGGGATCGCCCTGGCGGCCCGAACGTCCGCGCAGCTGGTTATCGATACGGCGGGATTCGTGACGCTCGGTACCCAGGACGTAGAGACCGCCGAGTTCTTTGACCTCTTCGTGTTCGGCAGCAGAAGCCTTCTCGGCTGCTTCCAGCACCTCGGGCCACTTAGCCTCGTATTCTTCGGGCTTCTCATTGGGGTCAAGACCCAGGGTCTTCATGGTCTCGACGGCCTCAAACTCGGGGTTGCCACCGAGCATAATGTCGGTACCGCGGCCTGCCATATTGGTTGCTACGGTGACGGCCCCCTTGCGACCGGCCTGAGCGACGATGGCAGCTTCACGCGCGTTGTTCTTCGCGTTGAGCACCTCGTGGCGAATACCGGCCTTCACCAGGAGCTTGGAGAGGTACTCGGACTTCTCGACGCTGGTGGTACCTACCAGCACGGGCTGGCCGGTAGCGTGGCGCTCTTCGATATCTTTGACCACCGCGTTGAACTTGGCGATCTCGTTCTTGTAGACCTTATCGGGCTGGTCAACGCGCTGCTTTTCCTTGTTGGTCGGAATCGGCACGACGCCCAGCTCGTAGGTGTTCATGAACTCGGCAGCCTCGGTCTCAGCGGTACCGGTCATACCCGAGAGCTTGTCGTACATGCGGAAGTAGTTCTGCAGGGTCACGGTCGCCATGGTCTGGTTTTCAGGCTTGACCTCGACCTCTTCCTTGGCCTCAATAGCCTGGTGGATGCCGTCGTTGTAACGGCGGCCTGCCAGAATACGACCGGTGTGCTCATCAACAATCATGACTTCGCCGTTCATTACGACGTAGTCCTTGTTGCCCTTGAAGAGTTCCTTGGCCTTAATAGCGTTGTTGAGGAAGCCAATCAGGGGGGTGTTCTGTGACTCGTAGAGGTTATCGATACCCAGGTGGTCTTCAACCTTATCGATACCCGATTCGAGCACACCCACGGTGCGCTTCTTTTCATCGACCTCGTAGTCTTCGCCAGCCACCAGGGTGCGGGCGATACGGGCAAATTCGCCGTACCAGCGGTTGGCTTCGCCCATGGCGGGGCCAGAGATAATCAGCGGGGTACGGGCCTCGTCAATCAGAATAGAGTCAACCTCATCGACGATGGCAAAGTTGTGCCCGCGCTGTACCTGTTCCTCTTTGGTCCAGGCCATGTTGTCACGCAGGTAGTCAAAGCCGAACTCGTTATTGGTGCCGTAGGTGATGTCGGCTTCGTACTGCTTCCGGCGCACATCGGGGGTCTGATTAGCCAAGATAACGCCCGACTCCATACCCAGGAAACGGAAGACACGCCCCATCAGGTTAGCCTGGTACTCAGCCAGGTAGTCGTTGACGGTGACCACGTGCACGCCCTTACCGGAGAGGGCATTGAGGTAGGCGGGGGCAGTAGCAACAAGGGTCTTGCCCTCACCGGTTTTCATTTCGGCAATATTGCCCAGGTGCAGGGCGGCACCGCCCATAAGCTGAACGTCGTAGTGGCGCTTGCCCAGGGTACGCTTAGACGCCTCGCGGACCACAGCAAAAGCTTCGGGGAGCAGAAGGTCCAGTGACTCGCCGTCCTCAACGCGCTTGCGGAAGGCGTCGGTCTCAGCGCGTAGCTCGGCGTCGCTCATCGCAACAAAGCTGTCTTCGAGTGAGTTCACTGCATCGGTGTAAGCACGCAGCTGCTTGAGGACTTTTTGGTCTCCGCTGCGGAGTAGCTTTTCCAAGAGAGATGCCACTGAAGTTTGCTCCTTGATTGGTTTGGTATGGGAGGTGGGCAGGGTGAGCCCACCGTGCTCACTCTATTCTAGTTTAGTCCGCAAACGGGCTGGGGCCGTTCACCTGTGGGCTTGACGGGCCTACCTTTTAGATTCACAGGGGTAGGGCCGGGCACAGGGCAGGGCCCCCTGCGCTCCCCTACCTGCGGTAGGGGTATGGCAGAGGGCCCTAGGCCGGGCGGGTATCGACCTTAGTCGGTAGTACCTTCTTCGAGGGTAATGACGCCGTAGGACCAGCCCTTGCGGCGGTAGACCGCTGCGGGGGATCCGGTTACCTTATCGACGTAGAGGAAGAAGTCGTGGCCAACCAGCTCCATGCGGTCAACCGCTTCTTCAGGGGTCAGGTGGTCGGCGGGGAAGCTCTTCTGACGGATTTCGATGGGCGAATCTGCTTCTTCGTGCAGGTCGTATTCGCCAGCAAAAGCTGCTTCTTCAACCGGCAGATCCTCGGTCTGAATTTCGGTGAGGGCGACCTGGTCTGTGATGACGGGCAGTGAGCCGGTGGCTTCTGAGACCGAGATGGGGTGCTTGCCCCCTGCGCGGCGGGTCTTGCGACGGTCGCGGGCGCGGCGGAGGCGTTCTAGGAGCTTGCCATAGGTTTCGTCGAAAACTGCGAACTTATCTTGACCGGTTGCTTCTGCTCGGAGCACGGGGCCGCGGCCGATAACGGTGATTTCCACTCGAATCGCGGCGGGGCCGTTCTGGCCTTCCTTGGTGAACTTGACTTCGATGTCGGTTACGTTGTCGCCAAGGGCTTCAAACTTGGTGATTTTACTTTCAACGTGTTCCTGCAGACGTTCACTTACTTTGACGTTGCGGCCGGTGATGTTGAGTTCCACAATTCCCTCCATTCTCAGGGGGTGAATACCCGCCCCTGTGACTGCCGGGTATTGGGGAATCTATCTTGTGGATTCCTTAACGCAACTCTACGCCCTTTTGTGGTCTAAGTCATTTTTTTAAGCCTTTTACGGTTCTTTTCGCAGGAAGGACTCAATATTTTGGTGGCCCACCTCACTCTGTGCTATATGGCTGCCGCTTGGGAACATAGGCAATCGTTGCCCCTCCCAGCACGGTGGCGCCCTGACTGGTCAGCACCCGGTAGCCCTCCTTCAGGGAGGCTCCGGTGGTAAACACATCGTCAACCAGCAGACAGCGGGCCCCCTCTAGACGGTAGTAACGCCCCAGCTGGTGCAGGGCGGGCTTGCCCAGGGTAAGTTTTCCCTGCATCTGCCGGTGGCGCTCTTCGAGGCCCAGCGTTTTCTGAGCTTGGGCACCTTTGGCACCGCGCATTCCCCGCTTCCAGGCAGGAACCTGGGCGAGCGCGTCCGCCACCTTTACCGGTGCCGGGTAGCGCAGGAGGGGCAGCACCGCGCGGGCTAGGAGCGGGGCTGGGGCATAGCCCCGCCTGCGCACCGAGGCCCGGTTGGAGGGTAGGGGCACCAGGTAGATGGGCTCGGCGGGCGCCAGTTCGCTCTCGCTCAGCTCTAGAAGGCAGGTCACGGCCCGGGCCAGGGCCGAGGCGAGATAGGGGCTCAGGTCGGTGCGTCCGGCGTCCTTATAGGCCAGGACGCAGCGCCCCAGCTCGTGCTCGTAGCGGCCAGCAGACACCACCGGCAGCTGCGTGCCGGGCAGGGTAATGGTCTGTAGGTTGAGGGTGGCCAGGCGCACCAGCCGGTCGCAGAGGGGGCAGAGGGCAGCGGACGCCAGCATGCTGGGCCCGTAGGTCTGGCAGCTGGCGCAGACCCTGGGGAAGAAGAGTTCTGTGGTCTGCCGCCAGCTGGTCAGCATATCGGGCAGAAGAGGGTGGGCGGACGTCATACCCCCAGCCTGGCAGGGTCAGGCGGCTACCTGCCAGGGCTGGGGATAAGTGGTCCAGACCATTTCTCTTAGCCGGCGTAGTTGATTTCGCTGAGGCTGCTTTCTATGCGGGTCCAGCTCAGCCCGGCTACGATATACAGCCCGCCGTCCTTGGTCATCGCAACTGCCTGGTCAATACCGTTGCCGGTGACAATGCGGGTAATGCCTTGCAGGGAATCGTACTGGGTGTTCTCGCCGGTCAGGGAGACCAGTTCGGTCTGGGTGGTGTCGGTATTCCAGAGGAAGACCTCCACGTCACTGACCCATTCAGCCCCGCGCGGGTTAATCTCTGCGCCCAAGCGCACCGGGTCAAGGAGCTGGGTGGGGGTACCGTCTGCCGACCGGCGGATAGCCGAGACCCAGGCCCCGTAGTTGCTTCCGTCGGCTGCCGAGGTGACTAGTACGGCCCGGCTGCCATCGCGGGCAATAGAGATGCTCTGCAGGAGCTCCCCCTCAATCCAGCTGGTGACCTCGCGGGCGGCGCTGTTTTCCTGGCCTGCGGCGATAACCCGAACAGAGCCGTCCTGCTCCCCCACCCAGAGCCAGTTCTGGTGGTCAAAGCAGGGCCCTAGAACGTGGGTGCCCCGGTAGACCGAGCGGGCACCGTTGGAGTTAGCCAGCCAAATCTCGTTCTGCCCGGTATTGGTGTAGGCGTAGTAGTTACGGGTGTAGTTCATGGCAGGCAGGGTAATGAGGGCCTGGGCCGAGGTCTCTACGATGGTCTGCTGGCTGGCGGTATCGTCCAGGGCTGCCCGGGCAATCAGGCGGTTATCTTCGATACCCACGATGTTGCTGGCGGCTTCGGGGTTGACTGCCGGTTCCCGGTAGTTCTCGAGGGTGGGGGCCGCAACGATCTGGTCGTTGATGGTGAGCTGCACCGTGGTGACCGAGGCGAGGTTGGTGAGGGTCTGGGTGAGCTGGGTGCGTAGGCGCTCGGTTTCGAGGGCGCTGGCTGCGGTGAGAGACGTACCCCCGGAGAGCTGGATGTCAGCCACCCCGTTTTCGATGGGGACGGAGTTGCGGGTCAGGCTGGTATCGGCCGGTACAGCGGTCACAACAGCCCCGGTGAGGTAGGGGGCCGGCCCCTCGAGGAGCACCCTCACCAGGGAGGTAGCTACCGTGGTGCGCTCGGCGAACCAGCGCACATCGGGCACAGCGTAGGTGTAGGTAGGGTCGTAGAAGTAGAGGGTGAAGGGGTTGAAGACGTCCGCGAATTCGTTTCTGCTCAGCACCGTTCCGTCGGGAGCGGAGGAGATGCGCCACTCCCCGTCGACCTGACGCAGGGTGAACTCTACCTCGGTATCGGCCACTGTGGTGTAGGAGGTAGCCAGGCCCTTATCGTCAACCAGGGTGCTCGTGGGCACGGTGACCAGGTAGCTTGAGTCGCTGACGGAGGCCGTGGTGAAGGATGAGTTGTAGACCAGTGTGCGCCCGTCCGGCTTCCAGGACTGGGCCAGGTCTTCGGTCAGGTAGAGCCTGGCTACGCTGTAGTCGTCCTTCACCCCTACCCCGGCGTGCAAGAAGCCCTCGATGATCTCGGTGGGCCGGGCCCCGGGAGCAGGACCTTCGGGTGAGCTGCCGCTGGTGGAGGTGCTACCCGTAGCCTGAGGGTCGGCGTAGTGGTTGACTTCGCCGTCGGTGGGAATAGCGGCGCAGGCGGTGAGGGTCGCGAGAGAGCTCAGGGCCAGGCCGAGAGCTGACCGGCGGGAAAGGTTAGGGTTCAACGGTGGGCTCCGAGGGGGTTGAGGCGTCGGGGTTCACGGCCGGGGTGGCACCGGTATCCGGAGCGGACGGAGCGGGCAGCGGCTCGCCGCTCAGCAAGACCGGGGAGGGGCCCATGGGCACGTCCTGGTCAATGGGGATGGTCATGCGGAAGCTGGCCCCCTGCCCCTTGATGCCCCAGGCTTCAAGGGTACCCTGGTGCAGACGGACGTCCTCGGCGGCGATAGAGAGCCCCAGGCCGGTACCGCCCAGGGTACGTTTGCGGGAGGTGTCAGCCCGCCAGAAGCGGTTGAAGACCTGCTCGGTTTCTTCGGGGCTCAGGCCGATACCGTGGTCACGCACGGCAACGCCCAGGGTGCTTTCGGTGGCATCCACGTATACATCGATGGGCTGACCCTCGGAGTGCTCTACGGCGTTGAATAGCAGGTTGCGCAGCACTCGCTCAATGCGGCGGTGGTCCATATCGACCATAATCTCGGTGTGGTCGGTGTGCACGGTCAAACTGGTATTCGTGCGAATCAGGTGGGGCTCTACGGCCTTGAGTACCTCATCGAGCACGGCCATGAAATCGACCGACACCGTATCGAGGGTCTGGGAGCCGGCATCGAAGCGGGAAATTTCGAGCAGGTCAGCCAGCAGGGAGTCGAAGCGGTCCACCTGGTTATAGAGCAGCTCGGTGGAGCGCTTATAGAGGGGCTCCATGTTGTCGCGGTTATCGTGCAGCATATCGGCGGCCATGCGCACCGTGGTGAGCGGGGTACGCAGCTCGTGCGACACGTCAGAAACAAAGCGCTGCTGCATGGTTGACAGCTTCTCAAGGCGAGAAATCTGGTCTTGCAGGGAGTCAGCCATACGGTTAAAAGACATACCCAGGCGCGCCGTCTCGTTCTGGCCGCGCACCAGCACACGCTGGTCAAGGTCACCGGCTGCCAGTTTCTCAGCGGTAATAGCGGTAGAACTAATCGGGCGAATCACAAAACGGGCAATCATCCACACGATAGTTAGCACCACGACCAGAAGCACGCCGAAGCCCACCCAAACCACCAGGTTGATATACTGCACGGTCGCCTGCGAGGTCGACAGGTCATAAATCAGGTACAGGGAGTAGTCGGGGTTCTGGGGTATCGAGATACTGGTGCCGACCACCAGAACCGGGGTGCGGCGTCCGTCCGCTGAGGTAATACTCGAAGACTGCCAGTAAATCCCCGTGCCCTCACTCACGCTCTGGGCGAGCGCCTGGGGCACGTCGCTGACCGTGACCTCGCTACTCTGGGCCTGCTCCACGATAAAGCCATCGGTGGTGGCGTTCGCGTCCTTGAGGAGCACCCAGTTGCGGTTGCTATCGGCGCTACTGCTCTCAAGTACGGTCAAGAAACGCGAAACATCGCGCTGAATCTCGGTGCGGCCGGTCGCGTCAGAGCCGTTGATCAGGGTCTGTACATTACTAAAACCGGCCGACGACTCTTCGAGGGCCTGTTCCAGGTTGCCGCGGAAGAGGGAGTTAGCAATCTGGTGGGAGATAAAAGAGCCCACAAAGACGAAGGCAACCAGCAGCAGGCCGGCCGCGGCCACTACAGCTCGAAACTGGAGGGACTGCTGCCAGAGCCTGCGGGCGCTGGCCAGGGGCCCGTAGGCCCGGGAGGGGCCTGCGGGGGCGGTAGTCCGAGCGGACGCGCGAGGTGAAGTACCAGCCACGGGTTAGCGGTGGCCTGCTGCGGCCTTGTAGCCCACACCGCGCACGGTCAGCACGATCTCGGGGTTCTCGGGGTCGCGCTCAATCTTGGCGCGAAGACGCTGAATATGCACGTTGACCAGGCGGGAATCTACGGTCTTTTCGTAGCCCCATACGTTGCCCAGCAGGGCCTCGCGGGTCATGACCTGGCCGGGCTGGCGGGCCAGGTTCGCCAGAAGTTCAAATTCGAGGGGGGTGAGCTGAATCGTTTCACCCTCGCGGCTCACCGTGTGCCCCGCCAGGTCAATGGTAAGGTTACCGATACGCAAAGGTTCGTTATGGCGGTCTTCACGCGGGCGCAGACGGGCGCGGACGCGGGCCAGCAGCTCAGCGGGCTTGAAGGGCTTGGTCATGTAGTCGTCAGCGCCAGCCTCTAGCCCCTTGACCACGTCCTCGGTATCGCCCTTAGCCGTCAGCATGATGATGGGCACGTCCGACTCCCCGCGAATCTGGGTGCAGACCTCAATGCCGTCCATGCCCGGCAGCATGAAGTCCAGCAGAATCAGGTCGGGGTGGTGGGTAGCAAAAGCCTCAAAGGCCCGGTCACCGGCGTCGCAGAAGACCGTCTCGTAGCCCTCTTGCGCCAGCACGATGCCCACCATCTCTGACAGGGCATCGTCGTCATCAACTACAAGAATGGTTTCTTTCACGGTGGGTCTCCTGGTGAGGTTCACAATGGGCCTCCCCCTAGTGTACCGGGGTTAGGCGGTGAGCCGGTTTAGGCGTCTTGGGCGATTTCAGACAGGGCACGGGCTGTCTCGGTCAGGTACCCCAGAACGGTAGTAGCCCGCTGCGGGTCAGTGGCAGCCAGGCTACCGGTTTCGGTCAGCACCAGCTGGTTGAGAAGCTTCTTCCCCAACCCAAGGTCCGACCAGGTGCGCCACAGCCCCCGGGCCAGGTCGCCAGCAGGCACCCGAACCAGCGGGTCAATAACCTCTAGGTAAAGCCCCCGCTCAGCTTCTAGGCGGGGGGCTAGGGCCTCCCAGGCCGAGGTAGGCTGGCCCGCCATTGACAGCAGGGGGATAGCAAGGGTCTGTCTGACCTCAGGGTGCAGCTTCGCATAATCAGTACGGGTGACCACCTGAGCGCCCAAGCCCTCTAGCTCATCATGCAGGGCCCCCAGCAGGGCCACCAGCTCATGACGCGGCACAGCCCGCAGGGTACGGTAGCCACTAGAGGTCGGCAGCTGACCTGCCGCCACCTCAACCAGCAGGGGCTCTTCTACCTGCACCAGCACCTGCGCGCCGGGCACAGCCTGCTTCAGCAGCTTCACCACACCGTGAAAACCAGCCCGCTGGGCCTCAGCAACATCGCGTCGGGCACCATAATCTGAGAGGACGCGCTCACCACTGGTTAAGTAGGTACTGGCAGCTAGGCTCAGCGGCCCCAGCAGACGTAGCTTGATGGTTCCGGGGGCAGCACCGCTTTCCTTCCCCACGACGTCCGCCAGGATATTGATATCAGATTCCAGGAGCGACCTGGCAGCCTCCCCCTCAGCGGCATAGCCACCCGTGAGCCGCCAACCTGCGGCGGTGCCGTCCGCGCTCAGCCCTTCCAGGGCCGCGATAGACCGTGCCAGCAGGGTTGCCCGGTAGCCCCGGTCGGCCAGCTCCGGCAGGTAACTAATATGGGGCTCCCCCAGCTCACCGCGGATACGAGTTACCGCATCGAATACATCGCTCCCAGCCCAGGGGCCAAGGCCGGTAGCCCCAACCGTCAGGTGCTCCTCAAAGGTCAGCGGACTCTCTAAGTCCTTGCGGGCAGCCAGCATTTCGGCATCAGTCGGCAGGTAGAGGGCAGGGCGAGCAGGCCTCGATACAGGCATAGGGAACTCTTTCTGCCACCTACCGGTGGCTGTAGCATTGCGGACTGACAGTTGAGCGGCTAAGACTTCTGTTCAGCCTCAGCCGCAATCTTCTCGTGGTGCCTTATAACCTCAGAAATAATGAAGTTCAGGAACTTCTCGGCAAACTCCGGGTCAAGGTGGGCAGCCTCAGCCAGCGAGCGCAGGCGCTTAATCTGGGCTTCCTCCCGCCCCGGGTCCCCCGCCGGCAGAGAATGCTCGGCCTTGAGGTGGCCAACGCGCTGGGTCGCGCGGAAACGCTCAGCAAGAATATGCACCAGGGCTGCGTCCATATTGTCGATGGTCTGACGCATAGTGAAAAGTTCTTCCAGGACGGCCGGGTCGACCCCAGCCATCGAAGTGGCACGGGTATCGAAGTCAGCGTGGGCCTGCACGTCGTGGGCCTTCGGAGTTGTGTTCATGTGTTTAGTCTAAAAACCTCAGGTACTGTTTGCAGGGGCAAGCCCACAGATTTCACCCTGTGGACTTATCCGGGTGTAGAAGCTTCAAAAGGTTCAGCAGCGAGCGCGAGCCTGCACAACCTTACCTAGTTAGCGGTGATGTCAGCTCGGTCGAGGCTGTAGGCGCGGGCGATGGTGGACTGGCCCAGCACGCGGGTGCCCTGGTAAATCACCATGGTCTGGCCAGGAGCCACACCGCGCAGTTTCTCGTGCAGGCGCACCACGGTTTCCAGGCGCAGGGCACCGGGCTCAGCGGCTTCATCGTCAATTACCCATTCCAGGTGGGCGGTCGAGGGAACGGGGTCTGCGTGGGCTCGTACCTGGGCGGTGACGTCAAAGGACGCCGAACGGGCACCTTCTACAGGCTCTTCGGCCAGGAAGGCTGCGGCTTCTTCTACGGGTAGACCGGCCCAGGTTTCGCGGATACCGCGAATCTCGTCAATTTCGAGCAGGTCCTTACCGCCCACGATGACCTCGTTGGTCTTGGGGCGGATTTCCAGCACGAAACGAGGCTTACCGTCAGGGGCAGGGTGCCCAATGGCCAGTCCCTTGCGCTGGCCCACAGTAAAGGCCTGCGACCCGCGGTGCTTGCCGAGCACGCGTCCGTCCGTGTCCTTGATATCGCCCTCAGTCATGTCGATGTGCTCTTCGAGCCACTCGCGGGTATCGCCCTCGGGAATGAAGCAGATGTCGTAAGAGTCGGGCTTCTTCGCCACCGAGAAGCCGCGTTCGGCGGCCTCGGCGCGCACCTCGTCCTTGGAGGGGGTATCGGCCAGGGGGAACCAGGCGTGCTTGAGCTGCTCGTGGGTCAGCACACCTAGAACATAGGACTGGTCCTTGGCCCAGGTCGCTGCGCGGTGCAGCTCCCGGTTGCCGTTCTCGTCCGTGATGACCTTGGCGTAGTGGCCGGTCACTACCGCGTCAAAGCCCAGGGCCACGGCCTTCTCCAGCAGGGCAGCGAACTTGATTTTCTCGTTGCAGCGCATACAGGGGTTGGGGGTGCGGCCGTGCTCGTACTCGGAGATAAAGTCATCGACCACATCTTCCTTGAACCGCTCGGAGAAGTCCCAGACGTAGAAGGGAATCCCCAGCTGGTCGCAGACCCGGCGGGCGTCCATGGAGTCCTCGATGGTGCAGCAGCCGCGGGAGCCGGTGCGCAGGGTGCCGGGCATGCGGGAGAGCGCCAGGTGCACGCCAACCACCTCGTGGCCAGCTTCAACGGCGCGGGCGGCGGCAACAGCCGAGTCCACGCCACCGCTCATAGCAGCAAGAATTTTCATGGTTTTAGTCCTACATTCAGTAATAGTTGAAGTTTTTGGGCGGTGGGGCGGGCAGGCAACCCTGGCCGCTGGCTCGGGGCTGGCGTGAATCGGGTGAGCGCCCCGCGCGAGTCCCGAGAGGGTCGCGGCCAGGTGCCTGCCCGGCTCGCCGTCCTCCCCAACATTCCCAGCGGTCGGTCAGCCGCGCCCTGCCCTCGCCCAGCCGGGTTTAGTTCCAGCGAGCGGCGTCCGGGGCGTGGCCCGCCATACCTGCCTTTTTGGCTTGGGCCCAGGCGCCGGGGAGGGCGGTAAGAAGGGCGGTGACGTCGTCCTCGGTGCTGGTGTGCCCCAGGGTGAAGCGCTGGGCGCCGCGGGCCTCGTCCTCGCTCAACCCCATAGCCAGCAGGACATGGGAGGGGCGGGGCACCCCGGCGTTGCAGGCTGAGCCGGTGGACGACTCCACCCCTGCCATATCGAGTAGGAAGAGCAAGGAGTCGCCCTCGCAGCCGGGGAAGGTGAAGTGGGCGTTGCCGGGTAGGCGGCTGAAGGTGCCGGCTGCTCGGTCCTGGGCGCTTTCGGGGGCGGCCCCGCGCAGCTGAGCTTCGGGAACAGCTGCTAGGACGCCCTCGATCAGGCGGTCTCGCAATTCGGCCTGGCGGCCTGCTTCGGCGAGTAGGTTCTGCCCTGCTTCAGCAGCTGCTGCTCCAAAGCCCGCGATGGAGGCGGCGTCAATGGTTCCTGAGCGCACGGAGCGTTCCTGCCCGCCGCCGTGGAGTACGGGCATGAGCTGGGCGCTGCGGGTGGCGATGAGGGCGCCTATTCCCATGGGCCCGCCAATTTTGTGGGCTGAGATGGCCATGGTGGTGGCGCCGGATTCCTTGAAGTTCACCGGCAGGGTGCCAAAGGCCTGGACGGCATCCGTGTGAAAGGGAATGCCGAGTTCAGCAGCTACCGCGGCGATTTCTGCGACGGGCTGCACGGTGCCCACCTCGTTGTTGGCCCACATGACGGTGACCAGGGCAACCGTCTCTGGGCTCTCACCCACCGCCTGTCGAACCGCTTCGGCGCTGACTACACCGCTGGCGTCCGGAGCTACCCAGCTCACCTCTGCCCCCTCGTGGGCTTGCAGCCACTCAACGGCATCGCCCACAGCGTGGTGCTCGATGCCCGAAACAACAATGCGGGTAGCAGCCGGGTTGGCTTCGCGGCGTTTCCAGTAGAGCCCCTTGATCGCTAGGTTATCTGCCTCGGTACCACCGGAGGTAAAGATAATCTCGGCGGCGTCGCAGCCGGCAACCCGCGCGATACGTTCGCGAGCGTACTCGACGGTAGCGCGAGCAGAGCGGCCCGCTGAATGCAGGGACGAGGGGTTGCCGCCAATTTTCATTTGCTCCACCACGGCGTCGATAGCCTGAGGGAGCATGGGGGTGGTGGCGGCGTGGTCCAGGTAGACCCGGGGCATGGGCGCTGGCCTTTCCGTGGCGATTGGTCAAAACAATTCAGCCTTCCATCATACTCCCCCGCTCTTGGGGCAGGCTATGGACTGCTTCACCCTCTCAACAGCTCCCATCGCGCTTTTATTTCGCGGCGGGCGCGTAAACTGTTGGGGTGTTCAAGATTCTTTTTTATACTCCTGAAATTCCCGGCAATACCGGTAACGCGATTCGCCTTGCAGCTATCACCGGCGCAGAGCTGCACCTGGTCAAGCCCTTAGGTTTTAACTTTGAGGACGCTAACCTGCGCCGAGCTGGCCTCGACTACCATGACCTGGCGGTCATGACCGTCCATGAAACCCTGGAGGACGCCTGGGCTGCCCTAGCTCCGGCCCGCGTCTTTGCTTTCACCACAACCGCCAGCACTAACTTTGCCGATGTTGAGTATCAAGAGGGCGATGTGCTCATGTTTGGCCCCGAGTCAGTTGGCCTACCCGAGCAGGTACAGAATGACCCGCATGTCACCCAGCGGGTGAAGATTCCCATGGTTTCGGGGCGTCGTTCCCTCAACTTGGCTAACAGTGCCTCAATTGCGGTGTTTGAAGCCTGGCGCCAGCACGGCTTTGCAGGTGGAGCAATTTAGTCACAAAAGTAGGCTCTGCAGACTCACCGCGAAGCTGTTGGCCCGGGGCTGGCGTGAATTGCCTCGTGAGCGAAGCGAACCAGGCAAGAGGGTCGACAGCGAGCGTGAGCCTGCAGAGCCTTTGATGTCTCTAGCTGTTAGCGGCATCTCCCAGGGTCACGGTGACCTGCTGGGTTGAGCCGTTGCGCTCAACGGTAAGGGTAACGGTGTCCCCTGCTGCTGCCTGGCGGACGGCAGCGGTCAGCTCGGCTGCCTCACTGATGCTGCGCCCGTCAACAGCGGTGACAACATCGCCTGACTTCAGGCCGGCGGCTGCAGCCGCTCCTCCGCTGGTAACTTCCTGAATCAGGGCACCGTCGCCGAAGGCTTCGGATGAGTCGTTGTTGGCGGGTGAGGTGGAGACGGTAGCTCCCAGCATGCCGTGGGTGGCTGAACCGTTATCGATGATTTCCTGGGCTACCCGCTTGGCGTAGTTGATGGGGATAGCGAAGCCAACGCCGATGTTGCCGCTGGTGGAGGTGCTGGATGAGTCGGTGGAGGCAATAGCCACGTTGATACCGATTACTTCACCGTTGGAGTTGATGAGGGCGCCGCCGGAGTTCCCGGGGTTTACCGCAGCATCGGTCTGGATGACGTTGATGGCGATAGTGGAGCTTGAGGTGGTGCTCTGACTCTGCTGGCCGGGAATCTCAAACTGGAAGGGCGAGCTGCCGAAGGGGTCGGTGGTGCTGCTGCCGGAGTCGCTAGTGGATTCATCGGCTGCCGATGAGGCTACCTCGATGGTTCGTACCAGGTTCGAGATGATACCGGTGGTCACGGTGTTAGACAGTCCCAGGGGTGCACCGATGGCTACGGTGGTATCGCCAACGTTCAGGGCATCAGAGTCGCCCAGGGTTGCGGGGGTGAGAGTCAGGCCACTGGTATCGTCCAGCTTAATAACGGCCAGGTCGCTGGTGGGGTCGGTGCCAACCACGGTGGCGGAGCGGACGCTACCATCGGCAAGCTGAACTTCAATGGCGGCGTTAGCGGTAGCTCCGTCGAGGGTGACCACGTGAGTGTTGGTGAGGATGTGCCCCTCAGCATCGAGAATAACGCCGGAGCCGGAGCCGGACGCGTTCGATGAGGTGGCTGCGATGGTGACAGTGGAGGGGGTTGCCTTGGCAGCAGCAGCAGTAACAGCGTTGACAGAGTCGGTGTTATTGACGATGGTGGTGCCCGAGCTGGCGGTTGTGATGCTTGAGGCTGAACCGGTGGAAGTTGCGGCTACTACCCCACCGCCGATACCGCCACCGACCAGGGCAGCGATAGCAGCTGCTGCTAGGACGGTGCGGGTTGCGTGCTTGCCCTTGTTCTGTTCGGGCTGGCCGGCAGGAGCAGCGTAGTCACCGGTGTAGGCAGCACCGGAGGGAGCGCCTGCGTAGGCGTAGGCCCCGGCGGCAGGAGCCTGCTGGGCAGCAAAAGCGGTGGTGGGGTCGTCCTGACTGGAAGCGCCCGCGGCGGAGGCCGCAACCTGCTGCTGGTTCATAGGAACGGTACGATCAGCGGACGACGAATCGGGAGTGGGTTCCCATGAGTTTTGTGGCATCTCAAGCAGCTTTCTTTCGAGATCTTTTGATGTGGGCACCTGTTCAAGAGGTGCACCTGCGGTGTTTTCTTAGCTCCCACTATGCGCCATAGGGCTGTGTTAGAGATGAAGCAAAGCTGTGTGTTTGCTGTACATAGAGCTGATGAGCACATCGCCCTGAGCTGAGGGTGAACGCCGTTAGCTACCTCAAAAGGGAGTGGGGTGAGCAGGGCTACAATAGTGCTCAAGTACCGCTGACCTCTAGAAGAGAGACCCCATGTCACGCAAACCTGTCGCTTCTGCCCTTCTTGCTACCGCTCTGGCGCTCGGGATTGCTCCCGCTGCTTTTGCGGAAGCTCCTTACGATTTGGACGCCGGGGTTCGGGTCAGCGACACTACCTCGGTTCTAGGGGACACAAGTTCACTAGAGGACGCCATTAGCCAGCTTGCCAGTGACGAACAGGTCAATCTCTTTGTTGTAACTATTGATCAATTCGAAAGCCCGAGCTCTTCTTCAGAGTGGACCAGCGACTTTGCCACCCTCAACAATATGGGCACCAACGACGTAGTACTGGTCATCGCTACCGAAGCCCGTCAGGCCTACTTTATGGCCGGCTCTACCTCTGTTCTTTCTACGAGTCAGCAGGAAAAGATTTATCAGAATTACATCTACCCTGAGCTAGCGAATTCCGACTACGAGGCCGCTGCGCTGGCTGCGGTCACCGGCATCGAGTCTGAACTCGGTTCTGGTTCAGTGGTATCAGGTGCTTCGGGACCGCTCGTGGGTGGCGCAACGCTCCTTGGGATAGCTGCCGTAGCTGGCGGCGGCGCCTGGGCTTTTAGCCGCTCACGGGCGTCCGCACGTAAAAACACCGGTGGCAGCCGCAGCGGGCAACCTAGCCCATCCCAGCCCCTGCCCTCTATCGAAGAGCTGCGTACCCGGGCAGGTGCCCAGCTGGTCGCCACCGATGACGCCATCGCCCACTCCCAGCAGGAAGTTGAGTTCGCCCGGCTACAGTACGGCGATGACGAGGTCAAACCCTTCCTGGCTGCTATTGAGGCGGCTAAGAACCACATGCAGCGCTCCTTCCAGCTACAAAAACAGCTGGACGATGAAATCCCCGACACTGAAGCTGACCAGCGGGCCTGGCTGAACGAAATTCTTGCCCGCACCGAAGACGCCCAGAAGGCCCTCAACGAGCAGGTTGCCAACTTCACCAACCTGCGCAAGCTCGAAGAAACAGCACCCCAGGCTCTCGCCACCCTCAACCAGGGCATAGCCTCAGCAGCCCCACTCTTTCCTGCCGCCCAGGCAGCCCTCGACCGCCTCAGCACCCTCTACTCCCCCAGCGCCTTCGGGGCGGTGGCAGATAATATCAGCGAAGCCCAGGCCCGCCTAGATTTTGCTCGGCAAGAGGCCAAGGAGGCAGAAGACTTGCTGGGCACCCAGCGAAGCCAGGCCATTCTCGCCCTGCGCGCGGGTGAAGAAGCTCTCGGCCAGGCCAGGGGCCTGCTCGAGTCGGTCCACCACGCCGAAACCGACCTGGGCAAGATGGCAGCCTCACTCGATAATGCCCTAATTTTGGCTGACCGCGACGTTGCCCAAGCCCAGGAGCTGGCCCGCAGCGGAGCGGGCAGCAGCAGCCAGCTCTCCGGTGCTGCCGCCGGGGTTCAGGCCGTACTCGGCCAGATTCGAGCCGAACGCTCCGCCGGACTGATTGACCCCTACCTGCTCAACCAGCGGCTCCACGAAGTACGGTCAGACCTAGACACTGCCCTCGATGCGGTGCGCCAGACCCACGAACAAGAGCGCAGCGCCCGTGAAACCCTGGGCCATACCCTGGTGTCCGCCCAGGCCCAGGTATCGTCAGCCAGCGAATACGTCTGGGCACGACGAGGCGGCGTAAAGGCCGAAGCCCGCACCCGCCTCCGCGAGGCAGAACGCCACCTCACCGAAGCCCAGCAGCTCCAGCACAGCGACCCCATCGCGGCCCTGTCCCACGCCAATGACGCTATCCGCCTCGCAGGGGAAGCCCAGCGCATCGCCCGCTCCGATGTGGACCGCTTCAACCAGCGCAACGGCTACTCCAGCGGCGGTAACTACAACTCAGCCATGCTGGGCGGCATCCTGCTCGGCACCCTACTCGGGGGCAGCAACCACAGCTCCGGCGGCGGCTTCGGATCAGGTGGATTTGGCTCAGGCGGCTTTGGCGGCGGTATGGGCGGTGGCACCTTTGGCGGAGGCTTCGGCGGTGGAGGCAGCTGGGGCGACGGCGGAGGTGCCGGGGGCAACTTCTAGCCCACCGGCGCCCGTCCGCCTCTCTCCTCTTGCTCGCACACAGCCCCCTGCCTGTGCACAGGCTTAGTTTTCGCTGACAACGTAGTAACCACAAGGTGTGGCAGACCACCATCTGCCCCCAAGTCTTGACAGAATAAAAGAAGGCACAGCAAGCCCGCTCATGCTTTCCCCACCCACCGAAAGGTACCCTCATGGCTAAGCAGACCATTTTCAGCCGCATCGCCCAGCTCACCAAGGCCAACATCAACGCCCTGATTGACGCCGCTGAAGACCCCCAGAAGATGCTCGATCAGATGGTGCGCGACTACACCAACAACATCGCCGAAGCAGAACAGGCTGTCGCCCAGACCATCGGCAACCTGCGCATGCTCGAAGAAGACCACGCCGAAGACCTGCGCGAAGCAGGCGAATGGGGTGCTAAGGCCCTGGCAGCCTCCAACAAGGCCGACGAGTTCCGCGCCGCCGGCGACACCGCTAACGCCGACAAGTTCGATAACCTGGCCAAAATCGCCCTGGGCCGCCAGATGCAGGCAGAGAACGAAGCTTCAGCGATCAAGCCCCAGATTGAGTCTCAGACCGCCGTGGTTGAACAGCTTAAGACCGGTCTGACCCAGATGAAGGAGAAGCTGAACGAAATCAAGCGTAAGCGCGATGAACTCGTAGCCCGCCAGAAGTCAGCCGCTGCCCAGTCCCAGGTCAACGACGCTCTTAAGGCCTTTGACGTCATGGACCCCACCAGCGAAATCTCCCGCTTCGAAGACAAGGTGCGCCGCGAAGAAGCCCGCGTGCGCGGCCAGCAGGAGCTCGCGGCGTCCTCCCTCGATGCCCAGTTCAACGACCTTGAAGAACTCGGCCGCCAGTCAGAGCTCGAAGCCCGCCTAGCAGCCCTCAAGGCCGGCAAGCAGTAAAACAGCTACAAGGGTTAAACAGATGTGGGGCCCACCTCCAAAGGAGGTGGGCCCCACATCTGTATCTAAAAGTGCAAGGACGCCCCTTGCAACTGTTCATCCCACGCCTTACGGCTAGGGCTAACCGGCCTGGGTACCAATCTGGCCGGTAATCCGGTGGAACAGCATATCGAGAGCCACCACGTTGACGCCTTCGGGGATAATCATATCTACATGGCGCTTTGAGGGCTCTACATGCAGCTCATGCATGGGCTTGACGGTGGTGAGGTACTGGGCTTCAACCGATTCAATGGTGCGGCCGCGCTCAATCACGTCACGGCGCAAGCGGCGTAGGATGCGCACATCGGCGTCGGTATCTACAAAGAGCTTGATATCGCACAGGTCGCGAATTTCAGGCTCAGCAAAAATCAGGATGCCTTCGAGGATAATGATGGGCTGGGGTTCAACGATGAGAGTCTCATCTGACCGGTTGTGATCCGCGAAATCGTAGACAGGGGTCTCGATAGTCTGCCCCTCGATGAGGGCTTTAAGGTGAGTCACTAGAAGATCATTGTCGAAGGCTTCGGGCGCATCGTAGTTCAGCAGGCAGCGCTGTTCGTAGGTGAGGTGGTCATTGCGCTTGTAGTAGTTGTCATGATAAATCACGCCTACCTGGCCATCAAACTTTTCAAGTAGGGAGTTGGTCAGGGTGGTCTTGCCGGAGCCGGTGCCACCGGCGATACCGATAATCAGGGGTTTCATGTGAGTGCAGCCCTATAGGTCGAAGTATTACTGCTATCTATTGTGGCATGCTCCCCGGGGGACGGCACCTACCCGGCTTTGTCCCCCAAAATCCTGGCATAGCTTGTCCCCAGTCGCTACCTATATGTTTCACAGGTAAATTTTTGCCAAACTTTAATACCCAGCTTTTTCCCAGATATAGGGCCTACCAGCTCAAACAGGGAGCAATTTAGGAGATGCGACAAGCGGGGGACAAATTTTTTCTCTACAACCTGCCCTTTGGGGGACAAAATATGTGTATAGTTGGGTACAGCTCGTACACCACCCCACCAACCATTTGAGGAAGAGCACCATGATTTTTGCAAACTGGGCAACCGACACCTACACCAGCGCTTCGCTGGGCTCTGCCGTCAAGCGCCATTCTTCCCACGGTGGGCTCAAGAAGTTCCACAAGGCTCTGCACATGGCAGATTCCATGGTGCGCGGTGAGACCGTTGTTGATGTAGCCACCGGCAAGTTTGGCAGCTTTGGCGACTCTCTGTTGGTCATCACTAACGAGCGCGTCCTGATTCTCAAGAACTCCTTCCAGGCAGGCAACAGCGTTTCACTTGACCTTAATGCACTTGATCAGGCCAAGCTGACCCACCTCCCCTTCCTGGGCAACACCCTTACTATTGACGGCTATCGCTTTAGCCGAATCCCTGCCGACTACACCAGCACCCTGCGAACCCTGCTGGCAGCAGACCTTGCAGGCCACTGGGCCCAAGCAGCCTAAGACCCTTACCTCAATACACTAAAGACCGGCCGCACCTCATGGTGCGGCCGGTCTTTTCGTTGCGCCACCACAAGAGGTAAAAGCACAGGTGTTTTTATATATCTATCTTTTTGATCCAGTAGGAGTGCCGCAAAAAATCTTAAACACCCAATATTTCTAGACAGCACCCTATTTACCAGGATTTTCCCCAAATCCACCAAAACACTTTTCACAAAAAGTAAACACAAGCGTGCCAAATAAAAGATTTGGTGATACTGTTGTTTCAACAGCTGTTGCAGAACCATTCGTAACCTTGCACCAAAACAAAGGGATTACCACCGTGACTACACCCCAAATCCAGCGTCGCACCCTGGCACGTGGCGCAGCCTGGGCCGCCCCCGTCATTCTTGCCAGCACAGCTGTACCTGCTTTTGCTGCGTCCACACCCCCGGTAGAAGACGACTGCACCTACGGCAAAATTGTTTCTGCCCCCTGGTCTAATGTCTGGCCTTCCCAGGGCAACTTCACCGGTTCTGCCGCTAAGGAACTTGAGTGGGCCGTCTACCCCACCAGTAGCTGCGCTACCGGGCTACAAGCATTCACTTTCGACAATTCATTACCCACCGCTCAGGCAGGCAACCCCCTCGCCTCTTCAAGCGCTACCGCTAACACCTGGCCGCCCGCCTACCCCGCAGGGGGCAATCAGATGGCCGATATCAATTCCGTAGACGGTATCAACGGCGTGGGCCAAGGAGCCATCATTTCGGTAACCATCGAGAACATCGCAGGCGATGTGGTCTACCGGTCCACGCCTACCGGTAGTGACCGCTTCATCTTCGCTAACGGCGGTGCAGCCTACAGCTCTAACGGCACCCGCGGGGCCGGCGCCAACGTCCCCATGATTCGACTCAACGACGACTTCAAGGGCGCCAATACCACCTACTCCAAGCTCTATAACTACCTCCGCTTTGCAGATGCGCCCATAGTCACCAAGAACACCATGCACACCTGGGGCTACGGCAACCACTACACCACCGCAGACGGCCGCGACGGCTGGAGCTGGGATATTGAGGTCATGAGCAACATTGCCAACGGTCAGGCCGGTGCCAGCGTGGTGTCTTTCATGACCCGCATGCCGGCAGCCACTTACGGCGATACCGCCACCACCAGCGGATCAGTCATTAAGACTCAGTATCGAGTTACCGTAACCTCCCCCTGGGGCGTCGTCAGCTATCTGTCAGCAGATGTCTAATTCCTTTCCATCTAATCTAGTCAACGCAGAATAAGGAGCAACCTATACCGTGAGTCAGCCTCTCAGTTGTGAGAGAGAGGCACCTGAAAAAGACGTGCAATAGGCCCGAGCAGGAGTAATGCCCTGCCCGGGCCTATTGTTATATGTACGTTTTATAAAAAGCTAGAACTGCCAGCAGGAGTTGATGCTGGAGAGCCCCTTGAACTGACGATCCAGGAAAATCAGACCGCGGGGGATGCCTTCAAAAATACCGGCTACGTGGGTGACACCTGCCAGGGTATAGAAGGTGACCCGGGAACCCTGCTGGCAGTAGTCGGCTGCCAGCTGACGGTTGGTCTGGTAGGGGATCACGTCATCGCCCCAGGAGGATGCGATAAGGATCGGCACTTCGGGGTGCCGCCCCTGCTGGCCCAGGTTATTCTGCGCCATGATCTGTGAGACCTGGGGGTCGGTGGTCATTTCGCGGGCCAGGGTCTGGCCGCTGGCGGTGAGGATGCGGGTGTTCTTGAAACCAAAGGTTCCGACGGCGTCTAGGGTGCACTGGTCACGCACTGTCTCAAGGGCAGCCTGCCCTTCGGCTGAGAGTTTGTGGCTCAGGTCGATGCCATAGCTATCGGCCAGGCCTACAACGCCCATCAGTGAGAAGCCTGTGTAGAGACCGCCGTCAATGAAGCTGGTGACCGCCTGTAGATTGGCAGGTACAGCACCTGCGTAGATGCCCTTGAGATTGAGTTCGGGAGCGTAGCTTGCTTGGAGTTCACCGGCAGATGCCACCGCACCACCGCCCTGGGAGTAGCCCCAGAGACCGATGGGTGAGGTAGCGCTACCCAGGCCGAGGTCAACGGCGGTAGCTGCGCGGGCAGCGTCCAGCACCGCATTGCCCTGGTCAACGCGGTTGAGGTAGCTGTGGGTTCCAGCGGTACCCAGGCCGATGTAGTCGGTAATAACGACGTTGTAGCCAGCGTTCAGCAGAGAGGTGATAACAAGGCTTTCATACTCACTGCCAGCTGCGAACTGGTTAGAGGGAGCACAGGAGTCCCCGATCCCCTGGGTTCCGGGGGCCATGGCGATGATAGGACGCTCGCCGGGGCCAGCCCACCGTTTGGTGGTAGTGAGTGCGGTACCGGTGACAGCCACAGGGTTGCCCAGGTGGTCAGTGGACTTATACATAATCCGCTGGGCCTGGGCTACGGGGTGGGCGATGACGTTGTTGGCGTCGACCTTGAAGGTGAAGTTTTCCTTCTTGATGAGGGCGCCGTTAGCGGCGGGTAGCTGGGCCGGAGCATCGTAGAAGTTTACGCTAGTGAGCGCTTCGGGGGCATCGTTGTAAATGGCCGCGGGGCTATTGCCCTCACTGGTGAGTGCCTCTTGAATGAGTGCTTCAGCTTCTTGTACTGCCTGGCTGTTTTCAGTCAGGGGTGCGGTGTCAGTTGCATTGGCCGGGGCCATGCTCAGGGCTAGCAGGGCGGTGAGCGAAAGAGCCGTTGCCCGGCGTTTGCCAGTGTTTTTGGGCGCGGCGTGGCGCGGCGTGTATTTAGCCATGAGTTTCCCTATAGGTAAAAATGCGAGTGAGGGCACTGAAAATTCAGCACCCTCACAGTGTACAGCTAGTTAACGATAGGCAATGCCTACCTAGATACCGGAAGGACCTGTGTTCTTGGTAAAGGTCTGCTTGCCGTTGGCATCGAAATAGGTCATGACGGTGGTCGAGCTGATGGTGACTGTTCTGGAACGATAGCAGCCATCAGTCACATGAAAGTTCAGGAAGAAGCCTGTTGCGTCGCCTGAACCGACAACGGTAGTAGATACGTTCCATGTGGTTGCAGTGTAGGTAACGCGGATGGTGGAGCTATCAACCTGGGTGACGGTCCAGCCGGAGGGGATAATATTCGCACCCCACCTGGTCGAAGAGGTATCAAGCTGGATTGCGCGGTTAAAGGTATAGGTCGTCACGATAGTGACGTTATTAACGGTGCCTGCGGTACCCTCTACCCAGTAGCCGCTTGAGGTGTTCGGGTCTCGGTTAGCATTGGAGTTGCCGGCTTGCGAACGGTAGGGCAGGGTATCAATATAACCGTATTGGGGATTTGTACTGACGTTGCAACCTGAAGGGGTTGTCGTGGAAACCATATGGTAGTACTTGCCTGCGGTTGTCTTTGCGGTTCCCAGCTGGGAGGCAGCATAGGCAGGAATCGTAGCAGATGCCAGGAGGACGGGCGCAGCCCAGAGAGCTCCGCGAGTTAGGGTTCTTCTATTGGCAACAGTCATGCTTGTTGCTCCTCTTGCAGTGATGGCCAGCCTTCACGGGGTGCGAGCCCAAAGCTGGCGCGAATGAGTGACACTAAAAAGTATCACGGTAAAGCATTTCAGGTACGACTGCACACATTAATTATTTAAATTTTTAATGAGTTTTACATCATAAAGGTCCAACTCAAGCCACGAACCTGATCAAACAATGAAACTCAACCCTTCGTCACAATCATGCAACCTAGAAAAGGGCGGGTAAAAACAAACAGATTTTTGCTACACTAAAGCGGAAAGGTGAACGATGGTGATGAATTCTAGACATTTAATTACCCCGATAGCCACAACCCTGGTGGCAGCGAGCGCAAGCATCTCAGTACTGACAGCTGCCACGGTTGCAGCAACTATCAAAGTACTCAATGAGCACGATGCAAGTGAACCTCTAGACAACTAGCCTTCCCTGATTTCATCAAGGACGTTTACTCTTGAGGCTTGCGTTTTTAATAGGTGGAGTTACCGAGTTTGCACAAGGAATGAGCGAAATCCTCAATAACCAAGACCAGTAAAATACGCAAGACATAGTTACAGAAAGATGGGGCAAAGAAATGAGTTTTCTTCTTGGACGTGTCATAAGCTACACGGCTATCGTCAACGCTTGCAAAGATCTGAGGGTATAAATGAGCAATACAACCCGTTCGAAAGATACCCTCTGGAAACACCTTGTTCCATTGAACATTTTTGGGCTAGCACTAGGACTTTTCATCTACTTCCTACGACTCCAGTTCAACATAGACCTCTTAGTCAGAAACAGCACTGAGGACATAGAGGCTTATTCAAAAGTCCCACCCGCAGCCAAAAACACCAACCCCCGCACCACCGCAAACACCCGCCCATACAACCCC